>CAJXBY010000078.1 GCA_913051905.1 uncultured Gammaproteobacteria bacterium
GCATGTTGTAGCCGCGGACGAAGCCGCGCTCGAGATCGGTCTCGTAGAACTCCTTGCTCAGTATGCAGCACCCCTGCGGTCCTTTGTGGCTGTCGAGCCTTTCTTTGAACACACCCTGCACGGTCCCCACCGTATGAAACATGAGATTTTTACCCACTAGACCGCTTGAATTGGCAAGACCGTTGGGAAACTTGTTGGAGGTGGAATTCAGCAGGATACGCGGCGTACCTACACCGTTACAGGCCATAACCACTACTTCGGCGCGTTGGAAGCACTCTTCTCCGTTCGCATTGTAGTAATAAACCCCGTCTGCAAATCCGTCATCGTTCAAGGTAATTTCCCGCACCCGGCAACGGGTACGCAACTCCACACCGCGCCGGATCGCATCGGGCCAGTAGGTGATGTCGGTACTGGACTTGGCGCCTTGTGCGCAACCAGACATGCAGGGGCCCAGGTTCAAGCACTTGTCGCGCCCCTCGTAGGGTTGGGAAATGATGGCGCTGTCAGAAGGCCACCAGTGCCACCCGAGTGCATTAAACCCTCTGGCAACGGTCTCTCCGACCAGTCCCAGCGGCAGAGGCGGCAACGGAGGTTGCTTTGGTGGATACATCGGGTCACCAGATAATCCCGATACGCCCATCACACGATCGTTCTGCGTGAAGTAGGGCTCCAGGGTATCGTAGTCAATGGGCCAATCGTCCGCGACGCCGTCCAGAGATTTGACCTTGAAATCCGAAGGGTGCAATCGAGGAAAGTGCGCGGCGTAAAGGATGGTGCTGCCACCAACGCCATTAAAATTGACTACAGTAACGTCTGAGTCGCTATCGTTGATTGGATAATCCGTGTCCAGCCCGCGAACGTTGGGGTCGATGTTATATGGTCCGAAGGACTGACTTTCCCAGTTGGTCGCATTAGACGGGTATTCTGCCGGGTTCATCCAGTCACCCTGTTCGAGGCAGACGATGCGCATACGCGTATCTACCAGACTCCACGCTACCGCTGCCCCCGAAGCACCAGCTCCGATGATCAGTACGTCTACAACGTCCTCGGCCATGGACTCCCCTCAGAATCGATTTGGCTTAGTCTACCCGGACTCGGCCGACACGCTTACAGCGCAATTCGCGTTGTTCCCCGACCCTGGTGTCGGGCCAGTGGATCCATAATCAGATCACACCTTCGGACTTAAGCGCGGTGAGTTCATCCGTCGATAGGTCGAGCCACTCCGCGTAAACCTCACTGCTATCGGCTCCGAGGAGGGGTGACGCTGTCACCTTCACATGGCTGTCGGTCATTTTCACCGGCCAACCCGGCATCAGCACACGCCCACGCACCGGGTGATCGACTTCCACGAAGATCTCCCGATCGCGCATGGTCGAATCGTCGGACAGTTCCTTGGTGTCCATCACCGCACCGCAGGGTACGCCCACCGCGCCGAGCTTCTCCATTGCTTCGAACTTAGTGAAGTTACTCGTCCAGTTCTCGACATGTTTGTTGATCTCGTCGACGTGGTCACCGCGCTTGATCGGCGTGGAAAATCGTGGCTCCTCCTTCAGCTCCGGGCGCCCGATCACGTCGCAAAGGAGCTCCCATTGGATGTTGTTGGCACGACTGGTATAGATGAAGACGTAATCGTTGAGCCCTCCCGGCTTGCACCTAAAGACCTCACACGGCGCGTTACCGAGAAAGAGCGCATTGCCACTGCGCTCGCACGCCTCGTTGCTCATGAGCTGCTTCGAATAAGCGATTCGGCAATAGTTGACCATGGCATCTTGCATGGCCACCTCGACTTTCTGGCCACGCCCGGTAACGGTACGTTGGAATAGAGCCGCCAGAACCCCGATCACAGCGTGTAGGCCGGTGCCGGTATCGCCAAGCGTTACGCCCGGTTTAAGTGGTCGTCCGTCGGCCTCGCCAGTGATCGACATGACTCCACCGACAGCCTGAGCGATCATATCGAACGCGAGGTAATTTTCAAAGGGACTACCTTTGCCAAAGCCTTTGACCGTCGCGTAGATGATGCGTGGATTGATCGCAGAAACTTCTTCGTACGAAAACCCGAGTCGTTCGATCGCACCAGGGGCGAAATTCTCAGCGAAGATATCGGCCTTGGCAATCATCTGTCGCAGCATTTCCTTACCGCGTTCGCTCTTCAGATTGAGGGTCACCGATTTTTTATTAGCGTTGAGCAGCATGAAGTAATAACTGTCCGCATCCTTGCGCTCGGACGACGCACTACGACCTTGCTCACCACCCTTTGGGTTCTCGACCTTGATCACGTCGGCACCGAGCCATGCCAACGTCCCCGTGATGGATGTCCCGGACTCGAACTGCGTGAGATCGACAACTTTGATACCGGACAGAGCGGGTAGGTTCTTGGTAGTTTCGTTCATAAGAGTAGCTTGTGTCCTCGTTCAGGTGTACCAGTTGAATTGCTGTGGTTTCTTTCCGGCCGCATGGTGCAGTTGCACGTTGACCAACGCTGGCCCGTCGAACGCCATCGCTGCGTCGAGCGCCGCTTTGAGGTCCTTCGGATCCGTAACGAAAAATCCCTTACCGCCGAATGCTTCCATCATCTTGTCATAACGCGCAGCGACCGTCAGATGGGCCGGCAGTGCCTCGAGCGGATTGTCGGGTAGTGCTTCTACACCACTGCCGATTCCACCATTGTTCAATACTATGATTTTCACCGGCATCTTGAAACGGCAAACCGTTTCCATTTCCATACCGGAGAAACCGATCGCCGAATCACCCGACACCGAAACAATCGGGCGGTCCGGATGCACTGCCGCTGCCGCCAGCACGAAGCCCATACCTAGGCCCATCGCACCGTAGGTACCGGCGTCGAGGCGTTGCCGCGCATACTTGTTCGGCATTTGCGTGCGCCCGATGTCCATTGTTTTCGCGCCTTCGCTGATGATGATGGCGTCGTCCGGAATCCAGGGACTGATGTCTCGAAACGCACGAAAATAATTGCTCGGCGCCGAGTCATCCTCAATCATCGTCTGGACTTGTTTAGCATTGGCCGAGGATTTCTCGGCGATCGCCGAATGCCAGGGTGCCTCTTTCGGATAGAACCACTGGCGATCTTCAAGTGCCTTGTTCATCTGCCCGACGATGGCCTTGCCGTCACCAACCAGCGCGACCTCGGTCGGTAAATTTTGGCTGATCGATTCCGGTGAGATATCGAGCTGCACGATCCGTACGTTCTTGTTGAACCGCGGTACTGATCCGAAATGCAACATCCAGTTCAGTCGCGCGCCCATCAGCACGATGACGTCGGCTTCTTGCAGGGCGAGGCTACGCGCGGCACCGACCGACAGCGGATGATTGTCATCAACCACACCTTTTCCCATTGGCGAAGCCAGAAAAGGCAACTGTGTGCGTTCAATGAAGGCACGCACTTCGTCTTCAGCACGCGACCACGCCATGCCCTTGCCAACGATGACCAAAGGTCGTTGCGCCGATTCCAGTAGATCCAGGGCTTGTTGAATGTATTCTTCTGGCGCGGCCATACGTGGTGGTTCGGCACAGCGAGTCGGGAATTGCACCGCGTCTTCCTCGGCTTCGCCAAGGATGATGTCATCGGGCATGTCGAGGTAACAGGCACCGGGCCGGCCGTAGATAGAGGTACGCACTGCCATTTCGACGTAGAACGGAATGCGCTCGGGTAGCTCCACTGCGTGCGCGAACTTGCAAAACGGCGTCGCGATCAAGACCTGACGCTCTTCCTGAAACGCACCCATGGCGTTTTGTTTTACTGGTGAGGCACCACCAATGAGGACCATCGGCCAGCAATTTTCCTTGGCATTAGATAGCCCGGCGAGACCATGCACGACGCCTGGCCCTGACACCACGAGAGCAGCACCCGGTCGACCCGTCAGGTAGCCCACCGCGCCGGCAGCATACGTGGCCGTCTGTTCGTTACGACAGCCATAAAACTTGATCCCGACTTTCTGTACTTCATTTGCGATCGGTTCCACCGGAACTCCGACGATACCGAACATGTACTCGACGCCTTGGTCTTTCAACGCCCGTGCCATGATCGCGGCACCCGTGAGTTTTGCCATTTCGCTTGCCTTTGTTTAGCTAAGATTTACAGCATTTCTACTGATATATTATGCCCCAACGAGGAAGCATTCATAACGAATGCCCTTACTAATTAAAATTTCTACTAGCTCCATACGCAACCCACTTAATTATTGCGCGTTCCGCGGTGACCACATCTAGCCCTGCATCGGCACCCCGTTCGAACACACCCAGACCCGGCTTCAACTGTGGCTCTGTGGAATTATTTGCATGCCAGCAGTCGACACGATATATCTTCAAAGGCACTTCAGCGCTAACTGGGCATGACGTACAACTTGACGTGACGGATGGACCACGAGATCCGCAAGTACATGGGCAAAGTAGGCAGAGATAACGGGCGCTAGGGCTACGTCGAGGTTGACGTAACTTATGTCGGAGACACACGGCCAGGAAAGCGGGGGTGCGGCGTCTCTGGTAAGACCATTGTTCTCGGCATGGTTAAGCGAGACGGCGACCTTACGACCACTGTTGTTCCTTACGTGAAAATGAATGTCGACATTGTAGGTGGGTAAACTCGAGTAGGGCGCGATCAGGTTGTGGGATTATCCGACTCTCCCGTCTTGGTTATCGATGGTCTACAATGCCGGCCTTTCGTCGCTCTCGTACGACATCGGAATACGACCTCGGGGGGGGGAAGTGAGCATAGCCAAACGACCGCAACCAGCAGCAAAAGCCCCGGCCAAACCGCGCCGCTTAGAGAACCCGACCTTTTACCGACGACCGGCGGATCGGAGACTCTGATGTCGGAGGAAGAGAAAAACGAGCCCGTTGCCGACTTCCGCAAGCAAGCAAAATTGTGGCCCAAGGGCAATACCTATGAGGATTTCGAGGTCGGCATGGTGTTCCAGCACCATTGGGGCCGGACCTTGAACGAGGGCGATAATTCGCTCTTCACGACCCTGACCCTACATTTCAATCCACTTTACTTCAACGAACCCTACGCCAAGGCACACGGCCATCCCGGCGTCGTGGTCAACCCGCTGTTGGTCTTCAATACAGTGTTCGGCATGTCGGTGGAGGATCTAAGCGAGGGCGGCGGCCCCTTCCTGGGCGTCGACGCTATGACCCACCACCGACCGGTTCATGTCGGTGACACGGTATATGCCCAATCCGAAGTGGTAGGCAAACGTACTTCGGAGAAGTTTCCCGGATTTGGCATCGTCACATGGCATACCAAAGGTCTGAACCAAGACGGTGAGATGGTCATCGACTACCGCCGCACCAACCTGGTGAGAACCACCGTTGAGTGAGTTCACTCCCCTCGAGAGCGCACCAGACGGTTATCTAACCGAGGAGCGGCGCTTGATCCAGCAGGTCGCCCGCGATTTCACCATGAACGAAGTATTGCCGGTGGCTAACGAACTCGACCCCCAACAGGGCGAGATTCCCATGTCGTTGCGCGACAAGATGGCGGAGATGCGTTACTTCGGCATCATTGTGCCCGAGGAATATGGCGGTATTGGCCTGGGCTGCTTTGAATATTGCCTGATCACTGAAGAGCTGGCCCGCGGCTGGATGAGCGTGGCCAGCATCATCGCCCGCGGCAACGGAGTCTTCGGTGCCGACACCATGAGCGAGGAACAACGGCGCAAATACCTGCCGCGCAGTGCAAGCGGCGAATTCCTGGCCGCCGCTGCGCTATCGGAACCGGACACCGGATCGGACCTGTCTAGCATTTCCTGTCGAGCCCGCCGCGAAGGGGACGAGTATGTGATCAACGGCAACAAGTACTGGTGCACATTCGCCGATGGCGCCGACTACATCATGCTATTCGCCCGCACCGGTGAGCCGCCCTGCCAGACCCGGCGGCATATCGGCATTAGTGGTTTCATCATCGAAAAGGAACGCGGCAAACTGCCTCCCGGCGTCTCCGGTACACCGATCCCGAAGATCGGATATTTTGGCTGGAAGACCTGGGAATTATCCTTTGACAACTGCCGCGTCCCCGCCAATTGCCTCGTCGGCGAGGAAGGCAAGGCCTTCTATATCATGGCTAGCGGCCTGGAGATCGCTCGCGCCCACACGGCTGCCCGCGCCATCGGAGTGGCCCGCGGAGCCCTGGAGGACGCCATGGCCTACGCTCAGGAACGCAAACAGTTCGGCCAGGCCATCGGTGATTTCCAGACCGTGCAATTCGCCCTGGCGGACATGGCCACAGAACTGGTGGCCGCCCAGCAAATGGTGCGCCTGGCCGCCTGGAAACTGGACCAGAATCACAGCGACAAAAGCATGTTCTGCGCCATGGCCAAACGGCTGGCCACGGACCTGTGCTTCAACGTCTGCAACCAGGCGCTGCAACTGCACGGCGGCTACGGCTATATCAGTGAGTATCCGCTGGAGCGTTACGTGCGCGATACGCGGGTGCACCAGATTCTGGAAGGAACCAACGAGATTATGCGCGTAATTATCGCGCGCAGTGTGTTGAAAGATTTATCGTTTTTATAGACGGTCGGATGTCAGAGGTCTGACGTCGGACGACAAAGAAATGTGTAACTGGCTTTAGCGTCTGACTTCCGACGTCAGACGTCCGACCCGCGTTAAAACCTACAACAATATCCGCTCGGTAAAGCGGCAGGGAGAGACAACCATGAAAATCGGATTCTTCGGTGTCGGTCATATGGGTGGGCCCATGGCGGCCAATCTGGTCAAGGCCGGCCATGAGGTGGTGGCCTTTGATCTGGTGCCGGAACTACTGCAGGCCGCCGTGAAAGACGGCGCCAAGGAAGCCGCCAGTGCCAGCGAAGCGGTGCAGGGCGCCGAAGTGGTTGTCAGCATGCTGCCCTCAGCCGGCGCGGTGCGCGGCCTCTATCTTGGCGCCAGGGACAGAGAAGACGGGGGCGTCTTGCCACACATCGATAAAAGCGCCCTGATCATCGACTGTTCCACCATTGATGCAGACACCGCCCGTGACGTGGCTGCCATTGCCAGGGAGCAGGGCAGGGTGATGATCGATGCGCCGGTCTCCGGCGGCGTCGGCGGCGCCAAGGCCGGCACGCTCACCTTTATCTGTGGCGGCCCCTCCGACGCCATCGACCGGGCCCGCCCGGTGCTGGAATGCATGGGGGCCCAGGTGTTCCGCGCCGGTGACAACGGCGCCGGGCAATTGGCAAAAATCTGCAACAACATGCTGCTGGCCATCCACATGATCGGCACCGCCGAAGCCTTGCAGATGGGCGTCGACCATGGCCTGGACCCGGCGGTGCTCTCCGAGATCATGAAAGCCAGCTCCGGCGACAACTGGTCCCTGGACAAGTACAACCCCTGGCCCGGTGTCATGGAAAACGTCCCGTCATCCAAAGACTACGAAGGTGGTTTCGCCGTGAAGCTGATGAACAAGGATCTGGGCCTGGCCCTGCAAGCCGCCCTCAGCACCCAATCCGCCACCCCCATGGGCAACCTGGCAAAAAGCCTCTATGCGGCCCATGGAAACCATGGCTACTCCGAAAAAGATTTTTCCAGTATCCAGCGTTTTTTTCGCCACAAAGAAAGCAATTAATAATGAATAATTAATAGTTAATAACGAAAACAAAAAGGCCGCGCCATAGACTGTGGACGCGGCCTTTATCTTTTCAGCTGCCGAAGGGTTTTGTCGCGAATTATTAATTATTCATTATTAACTATTAATTATCGTCCGCTTGCCAAAGCCGATCCGGTTCATGCCCCAGAAACCGAGGACGCCGTTTCCTGGCTGCATAAGGTTTTTTGCAAGTGTTGTCACGCCGATTGAACACGAAGAACACATTGCTGCGCGGGTCCGGTGACATGTTGGCATTGGAGCCGTGCAGGGTGTTGCAGTCAAACAGCAGCAGGCTGCCCGCCGGGCCGGTGGGGGCCTCGATGCCATAGCGGTCTATCATTTTTGTCAGCGCGTGCTCTGAAGGCACACCGATCTGCTGGGTTTTCAGTGATTGCCTGTGGTGCTCGTCCGGTGTGGGGCCCACACAGGGGATAAAATGTTTGTGGGACCCGGGGATCAGCATCAGTGGTCCGTTGAAGGGGTGATTGTCAGTCAGAATGATGGAGGCACTGACCGCATGCATGGCCGGCATGCCGTCTTCCGCATGCCAGGTTTCAAAATCGGAATGCCAGTTGAATCCCTTGCCCTTGAAGCCCGGCTTGTAGTTGATGCGGGACTGATGCACATAATGGCCACCCCCGAGGATCTGCTCCACCCGTTGGGTAAGGCGCGGATCGCGGGCCAGGTGCTGGAATGCCCGGTGAAGAAAATGCACGGCAAACACGGAACGAATCTCCTGGCTGCCCGGCTCGGTGATCGTGAAAGGTTTGTCCCGGTAGTCCTCCCGATTGAGCAGCTCGCCCATGGCTTTGGTCAGCGTGGCTACCTCGTCAGGCGGCAGGAAACCGGGTTCGAAAAGAAAACCTTTTTCCTCAAAACGGTCCAGTTGTTGTTCGGTCAGGGGGCCGGGCAGGTGGCGGCCTTTTACCGTTTGCTCCCGGCGCTCGCGCCAGGGTTGTTCCGGGTGCTGGTGCAACCGGGTGGGGTAGGGGTCGGCCTGAATCGGGGCCGGGCAAGTCAGGTTCTGCGCTGACATCAAATCACCTCCGCGATCTAATCCACAGTTCAGAAACAGCCTGCAATGAGCCGTCTTCGTTACACATCTCCAGTCATGGACCAGACAGGAACACAGCCGCCCTCAAGCCACGGGCATGGGCCAGAGCCGCGGGCGGTCGCGTCGGGTCCGTTATTCAGAAAGCCGGCAGAATGTCCGGCGCCCGTGAAGATAAGGGTTGTGTCGGGAGTTTCAACCCCTGCCACGGGGATTGTCGGGCGAGATGCCCGATTGGCTGGCAGAAAGCCGCAGCTGATCCGCTGCGGCGTGTGGATCTTTATGTGAGCCGTTCCAGCCTGCCTTTGCGTTTGGCGATGTTCTTGTAATCCCACTGGATGTCACGGGATTCACTGAGCCACCTTGCCAGGCGTTCACTATCAATGTCTTCGGCAGAGGTATAGCGCGCTTCGGCAGCCTTGAAACTGCCTTCCTTCGTCAGGCCATCAGTCTCGAATGACTGGCCGCTCCAGAACAGCAGGCGGACGCAGTGTTTCAGTTTGCTGTAGCCGACGATAGGGTTGCCGTCCAGAAACCACACCGGGTGGGCATGCCAGATACGGTTTTCCGCTTCTGGCAGACCCCGAGTAATTTCATGCGCCAGACGATTGCAGATTTCCCTGTCCCCGTCTGCCTGACGGTCGTTGTAGGCCTGGGTATCCGGATGAATTGCCATGTCTGCTCCTGGTATCTATCGGTCAGTGTGCTCGACGACTAGTAATCATCGTGCATGCGCCACCATTGATAGGGCGCGCTTTGTGGCCAACCATCGGGCGAGTCTTCCCACTGTTCCTGGCGACCGTACGCGGTGATATCCAGCAGCCGGAAATGGGTATCGAACAGCTCGCCGCCACGGTTGGTACTGAAGTAGGTGCGGTAGACCTGGTTGTCGTCGTCGCGAATAAACACATTGATCGCAAACCCCTTGCCGGCACCGAACGCATCCGCGAAACGCCGCTGGTGGTCGGTGTACCAGGGGGCCTGCCAATGCATGCGCTTTTGCAGGGCCAGGATTTCCTGTTGCGGCGCCGGTGAGGTGAACACGAACGTCGTATCCCTGGCGTTAACGTGGGCAAGATTATGGCCAATGTTGTCCATCACCATGGAGCACCCTTCGCAGGGCGTGGCGCCGGGCTCCAGCATGGCGCAATAGACAATCAGTTGCCGGCGCCCCGCAAACAGATCCACCAGCCCCACCTCACCTTGCGGCCCGGTGAAGGTGTAATTGTCTTCCACGGGTACCATGGGTAACCGGCGGCGCTCGGCAGCCAGTTCGTCCTGCATGCGGGTCAATGCCTTCTCCCTGGCGAGCAGGGCCTGTAGAGACACTTCCCACTCCTTCTGGGAGGAGATTCGCGGCAGCGCAGTTTTTTCCGAGGTCATGAGCACGACTCCATTCTTTCAGGGTGGTCTACGTCATGATCGAATGGGCCGGGCCGATTTCGACAAGGCAGACTCTGGCAGTGTATGCCGTTGTCGTGAACGGTCAAAAGGGCGCTACCGTATTGAAATAAAAGGCCTTGCTGTGATCAAACGCGCAAACACCGGTGAGCGACGCAAAGCTGCTCACCGGTGTCATGTTCAGGCAATATTGTTAACACGCGGGCCTTCGCGGAACAGCTGATCCAGCTCACCCTGGTAGTAGGCTTCCACCCGCGGGTTCATCACGCTTTTCCACAGTGGCGGCACCATGGCCAGCAGCATCATGGCGGAATAGCCGGCCGGCAGCTGCGGGCTCTCGTCATAGTGGCGCAGCACCTGGTAACGCCGCTTGGCGTAGGCGTGGTGGTCGCTGTGACGTTGCAGCTGGAACAGCACCAGATTGGTCACCAGGAAATTCGAGTTCCAGCTGTGTGCCGGGGTGACCCGCTCATAGCGGCCGGTTTGCAACTTGCGGCGATGCAGGCCGTAGTGCTCAATGTAGTTGACGATCTCCAGCGCCAGCGCCGCAAAGAAACTCTGGCCAACAAAAAACAGCACGCCCTGCCAGCCCCACAGCACACCGAAGGCCACTGCAAACAGGAAAGAGATGCCGTACCACCAGATCAGCTCGTTATGGATGCTGATGTTGTTCTTGCCCTTGCGTTCCAGATACTGCTTTTCCAGTTTCCACGCATTCTTGAAGTTACGCACGAACGCCTTGGGCAGAAAGTCATACAGGCTCTGGTTATAGCGGCTGGAAGAGGCATCATCCGGGGTGGACACATGCACATGGTGGCCACGCACATGCTCCACCTTGAAGCCGCCATAGGTCACTGATGACAACAGCAGGCCGCCCATCCAGTTTTCCACCTTCGGATCCTTGTGAATCAGTTCATGGCCCAGGTTGATGGCAATCATGCCGCCCAGCAGACCGATGGACATGATCCAGCCGAGCATGCCGGCCCAGGAATAGTCATTGTTGACGAACACATGGCCGGCATAGAACAGCAGGCCCAGCCAGGCCACAGCCAGCAAGACCCAACCACCCCCAGACCCAGCCAGCCAGCCAGGGGGGAGGGAGCAAAAAAAAATATATATTTCAGATACTGGAGAAAATATTAAATGTTTATTTGTTTA
>CAJXBY010000079.1 GCA_913051905.1 uncultured Gammaproteobacteria bacterium
ACTGGACCCAAGGGCCGAATTCTCAAAGAGGATGTACAACTGCACGTCAAGGAAGCACTGAATCGCCCTTCAGAACCCGCTCCAGTCACTGCTGGGACCGGGGCCGCTGCCACTGGTCCCGGTATTCCCCCGCCGCCGCAGATCGACTACAGCCAGTGGGGGCCTACGGAAACCGCGCCGTTGTCCCGAATCCAGAAGGTTTCCGGCCCGCATCTGCAGCGGGCCTGGCTCAACATTCCCCACGTCACCCACCATGATGAGGCTGACATCACGGACCTGGATGCGTTCCGTCGGTCGCTCACAAGCCCGGCAACAGATATTTCGGTCCACGTCACCGTGCTGGCTTTTCTGGTCAAGGCTGTGGCAGCCGGCCTGGACCGCTTTCCGAAATTCAACGCGGCGCTCGACCCAGATGGCCAGAGCATCACCTACCGGAGATTTTTCAATGTCGGAATCGCCGTCGATACTGAAGAGGGCCTGGTGGTTCCGGTCCTCCGTAACGTCGACAGTAAGGGAATTCTGCAGATCGCCGGCGAAATGGGCGACCTTGCCACCCGGGCACGCGACGGAAAACTCACACCCGATGATCTGCAAGGCGGCTGTATCAGCATTTCCAACCTGGGCGGCATCGGCGGTACTGCGTTTACCCCCATCGTCAACGCCCCACAGGTCGCAATCCTGGGTGCTGCGAGATCGCGCATGATGCCACTCTGGGACGGAGAAGCATTCCAGCCCAGACTGGTGCTGCCGCTATCGGTGTCCTACGATCACCGGGTTATCGACGGGGCTGAAGCAGCCCGCTTCACGGTCTTCATCCGCGAATTGCTGGAAGATATCCGACGACTGGCCCTGTAACCCTGAGGCTGACACCATGACGCAAGACACGGTCATCAATGTACCCGACCTCGGTGATTTTCCTGAAGTCGAGATCATCGAAATTCTGGTCTCACCGGGCGACACGGTAGATCTCGAAACACCGTTGCTCACACTGGAAAGCGACAAGGCCTCCATGGACCTGCCCTCACCGATGGCCGGCAACATTACCGAGCTGCTGGTCTCGGTCGGCGACAAGGTATCCGCAGGAACACCGGTGATGACGGTCAGCGCGTCATCCGGATCTCAAAGCAGCCCGTCGGCTGAACCTGAGACACCCGTCGCGCCGGCTGTCACCGGTACCGCATCCAGTGCGGACATCCAGACGGAACTGCTGGTCCTGGGTTCCGGCCCTGGCGGCTACACCGCTGCGTTTCGAGCAGCTGACCTGGGGGTCGAGACGGTGCTCATCGAAAAAGATCCGACCCTCGGCGGGGTGTGTCTGAACGTCGGTTGTATCCCCTCCAAGGCTCTGCTGCATGCGGCCCGGGTCATCGAGGAGGCCAGTGAAATGGAGTCAGCCGGCATCGAATTCGGCCGGCCCCAGATCCATCTTGAAGATCTCAAGAACTGGAAAAACGATATTGTTGGCCGGTTAACCGGGGGCCTGGCCGCGCTGGCGAAAAAGCGCAGCGTCAGGGTCATTCAGGGCACCGGCCGCTTCACCTCAGCCAACCGTCTCACGGTAGACGACGGTAACCACCAGACGGACATCGAGTTTGCGCAGGCCATCATCGCGGCTGGCTCCGAGCCAACCGTTATTCCTGGCCTGCCCGAAGACCGCCGGGTGATGGACTCAACCGGGGCACTGTCGCTTGACGACGTTCCTGAACGGCTGCTGATCATTGGCGGCGGCATCATTGGACTGGAAATGGCGACGGTCTACCATGGCCTGGGTAGCCGGGTCACCGTGGTTGAGATGACCGACCAACTGATGCCGGGCACAGACAGCGATTTGTTGCGCCCACTGGCCCGGCGCCTGAAAAACCAGTGTGAAAACATTTTTCTGGGTACGCGGGTGAGCGGTGTCAGTGCCGCGGCTGACGGGCTGACGGCCCGATTCGAGGGTGCGGACGCCCCCGAATCCGATCGTTTTGACCGAGTACTGGTCGCTGTGGGACGAAGACCCAACGCGAATCTTATCGGGGCCGAGCATGCTGGTGTGGAACTTGACGAGCACGGATTCATTCCCGTTGACCGGCAGCAGAGAACCAACGTTGAACATATTTTTGCGATCGGGGACATCGTCGGAATGCCGATGCTCGCCCACAAAGCAACCCATGAAGGCAAAGTTGCTGCGGAAGTCGCAGCCGGACTGCCTAGCGCTTTCGATGCCAGAGTGATTCCTTCGGTGGCGTACACGGACCCCGAGGTGGCCTGGGTGGGCCTTACGGAAAGCGAAGCCGAACTCCAGGGCGTGGCCTATGAAAAAGGGGTATTCCCCTGGGCAGCCAGCGGCCGGGCGCTGGGTCTGGGTCGGCCCGAAGGGCTGACAAAACTGCTGTTTGACCCCGAGACTCGGCGAATTATCGGCGCCGGCATCGTCGGACTCAACGCCGGAGACCTTATTGCCCAGGCCTGTCTGGCAATCGAGATGCAGGCCGATGCCAAAGACATCTCCCTGACGGTATCACCGCACCCGACCCTTTCCGAGACGGTTGCGTTTGCAGCAGAAGCATTTGAAGGGACCATCACGGACCTTTACCTCTCACCGAAGAAATAACGAGGACTGGCGAAACCGCCCCTTATCCGGCCGGGTTAAATTTGCCGAGCCACATAATTCTCGGTCGGCTTGATCACCCCTGACGGTCTCTCGACCCGGGTGATGCAGAATCCATATTGCGTCAGCATGACGGGAAGCCGGGTGTCACTGATGGTGCCGTCCCTGCCGCAGGCGGTTTCGAAGATCAACAGACGCGGTGGATGGTTTTCCAGCAGGTCCCGGGCTCCGGCAAACACCGGGTGCTCCCAGCCCTCGACGTCAAGCTTGATCACTGTCGGCAGTGGAACACCCTCATCGCGGCATAAGCGGTCCAGTGTCGCAACATCGACAGTGACTTCCTCGACTGTCTCCCGGTGCGGCCACTGGCCGAATCCGCCGTCTCCCGAATCACTGGCTCGCTGGAAGGCCGCTCTGCCGGATCGGTCAGAGAGAGCGACCTGTTTTAGCGTGATTTTCTCGTTACCCCACCCGTTCAGTTTACGGTTGAATCTGAACACCGTACAGGACTCCGGGTCCGGCTCGAAACCGATCACGAACCCCACGCCCATTGTGGCAGCCAGCAGACTGAAATAGCCGGAATTCGCACCGATATCATAGAACACGTCCGACGGCTGTAACTCACTTTCCAGCAGTTGCGTGATCTCAGGCTCATGGATGCCGTTACAGAGCAGGTTCCGCTGCAGCCAATCGGTCTGGTCACAGGCAAACCTGAATCCGGACCGGGTGTGGGTGACGATGCGCTTGTGGCCCAGTAGCCGTTCGAGCCAGTTCAGACGACGGGCCTTGCCCGGTGGAAACCGCGGCCTGAACCACAGCGCTTTGAGCACTGCACCGGTTACCGGATCAAATATCTCGGGTGCTTTCTGAAGTTGCGTGTAGGCCTTCAACCTTGGCTCGAAGTAACGCGGACCGATTCGTTCGGCAAGACGGGAATCACTCAGACCTCTTCCAGCTCGATCAACGTACCGCAGAAATCTTTGGGATGTAGAAACAGCACCGGCTTGCCGTGCGCCCCTTCCCTGGGTTCTCCAGTACCCAGTACTCTCGCGCCTTGTTCTTTGAGCCGCTCGCGGGCGGCGATGATATCGGACACTTCATAACAGACGTGGTGCACACCGCCGGCTGGGTTGCGCTCAAGAAAACGCCTAACCGGGGACTCATCACCGAGGGGATGAAGCAGTTCGACCTTGCTGTTACCAAGGTCAACAAAGATCGTGGTGACCCCATGATCGGGAAGGGCAACGGGCTCGGATACCTCGGCACCCAGTGTTTCCCGATACAGGGAAGCCGCAGCCGCGAGGTCCGGCACAACGATTGCAACGTGATTCAGTTTTCCGATCATTTCTTATGAACTACCCTCGCTGCAAGTCATCCCAGTGACCAGTTCCCGTGCAGCGACTGTCGCCGCCAGCCGGCCTGCACAGACCTCCGTTTCGAGCCGGCGGAACCGCTCAGCAAAGTCCGGCTGCCGCTGGCACAGATCCATCAGTTCGTCGTGAACCTCCTGGTGCAGCCACTCCCGGCCCTGTTCAGCGCGGCGTTGCCGGATGAGACCGCTCTCCCGGTCCTCAGACTGGAAGTCGCAAATGGTTTCCAGCACCTGATCCAAGCCGTCATCCTGCAGGGCCGACATTGCCAGTACCGGCGCTTTCCATCCAGGTGACCTTGGCTGAATCAGGCCGATTGCCTGCCGGTAATCGCTGACCGTGTGGCGAGCCGCTGTCGCCAGATCGCCGTCGGCCTTGTTCACCAGAATGAGATCGGCCAGTTCCATTACGCCACGTTTGATCCCTTGGAGTTCATCGCCAGACGCCGGCAGCAACAGCAGAACAAAAAAATCCGTCATCCCCGCAACCCGCAGTTCGGACTGCCCCACACCGACCGTCTCGACCATAATAACGTCAAATCCGGCCGCCTCACACACAAGAATACTCTCGCGGGTCCGTCTCGCAACACCGCCGGCGTTACCGCTGGTTGGCGAGGGCCGAACAAACACCCCCGGATGACCGGACAGTTTTTCCATCCGTGTCTTATCACCCAGCACTGCACCACCGCTGATGGTTGAACTGGGATCAATAGTCAGGACGGCAAGCCGATGTCCGGATTCTGCAAGCCGCCAGCCCAACGCCTCAATGAAGGTGGACTTACCGACGCCGGGCACGCCGGTGACCCCCACCCGGAACGAGCGGCCCGTGGCCGGAAGGACATTGGCCAGCAGCGCCTCCGCCTCCCCGCGGTGCGGATCGAGAGACGACTCCAAAAGAGTGATCGCACGAGCGAGAGCGCGGCGGTCTCCTTGTCGGATCTGCTCGCCCAGTGACTGAATGTTCCCGGCCGTCGCTGTCACGATCCCGTTTCAAATTCAACCAATGCCTGATCTTGCTCGACGATCTCCCCCGGCTGCACATGGATTTCGGCGACCACACCGTCCCGCTCTGATCTCAGTACGTTCTCCATCTTCATGGCCTCGATCACCGCCACCTCCTGACCCGATTGGACAGATTGTCCCTCCGTCACCGACACCGAAACGAGCAGGCCGGACATCGGCGACAGTACCAGGTGACTCTGATCGGTCAGCGTCCTGACCGGCATGTGGTGATAGAGATCGCCTACCAATGGATTCAGAACCACCGCTTCCAGAACGGCCCCGGCGTGTGAAACCCGGTAGGTGATGCGGTCGCATTCCACTCCCGCAAAAAAGACGCTGTCGTCGCATTCGAAGCGGCAGACACCCCGCCCGGGCCACCAGTCGGTTTTCAGGACAAGGTGCTTTGTATCGCAACTCACCGCATAGCCGTCGTCCAGCAGTTCCACTTCACAGTAGAAAGATTTACCATTGATCCGGACAACACGCAGACCGGGTTCGGCGGTGCTGCTACTCAGTGTGGCCTGCTGCTCCAAAGCGCGTTGGTGCAACACCACGCTCAGCACCATCAGGCGAAAATGCAGTTCTCCGGAAGGCGCCGGGGTATCAAATCCATCGGGGTATTCCTCGGCAATAAAGCCCGTGGTCAACTGCCCCGAAACGAACCGCGGGTGGGCGATCACTGCGGCAAGAAACGGGATGTTGGTAGAAACGCCCTGGACCTGAAAGCGGTCAAGACCATGCCCCATCGCCGCAATCGCTGCATCTCGGTCGGGACCGCAACTGATCAGTTTTGCAACCATCGGATCGTAGTAGACACTGACTTCACCGCCCTCGAGTATTCCGTTATCCATGCGGATGCTCTCGTCTTCGGTGGGGGGGTGATAACGGGTCAGTCTGCCCGTAGACGGCAGGAATCCCCGCACCGGATCCTCGGCATAGATCCGGCTCTCCATAGCCCAGCCATCGATTCGAATATCGGACTGGGTGAAGGGCAGTCTTTCACCTGCGGCGACCCTAAGCATCAGTTCCACAATATCCAGTCCGGTGATTATTTCAGTCACCGGATGCTCGACCTGCAGACGGGTGTTCATCTCCAGGAAGTAGAAATTCCGGTGCGGATCAACGATGAATTCCACGGTGCCTGCCGAGAAGTAGTCGACCGCCCGAGCCAGCATCACGGCCTGCTCACCCATTGCACGCCTGGTTTCTGCGTCCAGGAACGGCGAGGGTGCCTCTTCGATGATCTTCTGATGGCGCCGCTGTATGGAGCATTCACGTTCATTCAGGTGCACACAATTGCCCTGTTGGTCACCGAGGACCTGAATCTCGATATGGCGGGGCTGGTCGATAAATTTCTCGATCAGCACCCGGTCGTCGCCGAAACTCGAACGGGCTTCACTTTGGGCCCGTTCGAATCCTTCGCGGCACTGCGTTTCATCCGCCGCAATGCGCATGCCCTTGCCCCCTCCACCGGCACTGGCTTTCAGCATGACGGGATAACCAATCAGCGCCGCCTGGTGCACAGCCTCATCCGCGTTCTCTAGGGCCTGCCCATGGCCCGGGATGACATTGACGCCGGCCTCTTTGGCAAGCTCCTTGGAAGCGATCTTATCGCCCATGATTTCTATTGCCCGGCTGGACGGTCCGATAAACGTAATCCCGGCCGATGCCAGTGCATCCACAAACAGGCTGTTTTCTGACAAGAAGCCGTAACCTGGATGAACAGCCTGCGCCCCGGTCCGTCTGCAGGCTTCGACCAACCGGTCTATCAGTAGATAACTCTCCGAAGAGGGGGGCGGTCCGATCCGGACTGCTTCATCCGCCGAAACTGCGTGCAGCGCCTCCTGGTCTGCATCGGAGTAAACCGCAACGCTGGCTATCCCCATCCGGCGCAGCGTACGGATAACACGACAGGCGATCTCACCGCGGTTCGCTATCAAGATTTTGGTAAACAATGATGCTTCCTGATCCACCGCAAGATGCGGTGGACGATCAACCCGATTCCGGGCCTAGGCCCAAAGATCGGGTTGTTTGAGCTTCTCCAGCAGTTGGTGAATGTTCTGCTGGGCGTTTGTTTCGTACTGATCCTGAAAGTACTGCGTGTGAAATACACTCGGCCAGCTCAAGAGTCCATTGAGGAACTGTTCCAGTCCATTCCTGAAACCGGCATCATCCAGGTGCGCCGCCTCCCGACGCAAGAGACAGGTATCGGCGAAAAACGCATTCCAGGGCTGACCAAATCCTGACAGGTCGACGTCCATCACAAACTGAGCCTCGACATCCCGCGCCAGCTCTTGATAGCGGGTTGCAAGTATCGCCCGGGATACGCTCGAAACGGATTCCTGAGGCAGAACATCCCTGGCGATTTCAACAAACCAATTGGCGCTGAGCTGTTCATTGTCCGACGACCCGATCTCGAGGATGGCATCGTGAAACCAGACAGCCAGTTCGACAATATCATTCTGCCCCATGACCGCGATCGCTAGATCGTACCGGGAAAGGCAACGGACGATATGCTCTGCAGTGTGATAGTGGCGGTGCGGCTCCTGGTACCTCTCCGACAACGCCTCAAAAATGTCGTTCGCCTCCTGGTCACCACCCAAACGACTCCACAGATCGCAGAAGCGATCTCGATCCATCATCGTTTAGCCTCCAGCCGGCGAGCTGCCGTTCTGGTTCGCGGATCTGGCCGCTTCCAGCATTCGGGTCGTGTTTGCCAGTCGCTCAACGAGCTGACGCATCACATCGAGCGCAATATCAGGGTTTTCGGTCATCAGGTGCAGGAAATCGTCCGAGGCAATCCTCAGACTCCGGACTTCACCCCTGGCTTTAAGTGTGGCAGAACGCGGCGAGTTTCCGATCACTCCCATCTCGCCGATTAACTGGTTTTCCCCCAGCACCACCAGCGGTTCACCCACCGGCTCATCCGCGTAGACCTCGACCTCCCCGCTCATCACCACATACGCACTGTCAGTCGCGGCACCGGCCCTGAACAGCACTTCACCGTCCTGAAACTGCGACTCTTCACTGGTGAACGCCAACAGCTTTAAGCGGGCCGCGTCCAGCCGGGCGAACATCGGTACCTGCCGAAGCTGTTCTGCATCCCTGAACAGATCCATGATGGTCACACACTCGATTGAAAAGCAGACCGGGATTTAACCTCAAAACGGTCAGGGAGGCAAAATCGAACGGCGTTTCTCATCAGAACTCACCAGAATTCAGCATTTCCTCAATATTCTGAAGTTCTAGGGGCGTATTGACGTTGAGGAACATGTCAGGTCGGTCTGAAAAGTCAACGCTCTGCCAGACATGCCGATCCAGCCAGCGATCGATCTTGCGCCCGCCATCTTTCAAGAAGATCTCTAAGTCGGACCGACAGCTGACATTGACCAGGCTGAAAACCGGCTGCAAGCGATGGCCATCGTGCGCTACCGCCACCTCGCTGCCGGAGTTGAGCAGCGCGTCGTAGAGCCGGCCGACATAATCAGCTGCCAGAAATGGCGAGTCGCAGGGTGCTGTGACCACCCATGGTGTATCGGCCCGATCAAGTCCTGCGACCACACCGGCGAGAGGGCCGAGAAATCCCTCATTCGTATCAACGATTACCTCGTAACCGAGGTCCGCGTAAGACCCAGTGTTCCGATTGGCACTGATCAAAACAGAGCGGGTCTGCGGGGCAAGCTGATCGAGTACCCAGGCGGCCATCGGGCGACCACGCAGTGGTAACAGTCCTTTGTCTTTCCCGACCATTCGCCTCGCCCGACCGCCAGCGAGCAGTAGGCCGGTGACCTCATCGCGGGTTCTAGCCAACAACGACCTCCCGTGTCACAGCGTCGCTGTGGGTTACAATCCGATTAGATTTTGCACCCATCTCGTATCAGCCCAGTCTAAATTTGTCGGCAACCGATCCCTAAAGGTACCCGGACCCTTGCCCTATTCCAAGCACATCGTGACCCCTCTCGTACTCGGGGCCTGCTGTACCCTGCTCCTGACTGCTTGCAGCTCGACCGAGGAGCAGCCGACTGCCGAACCTGACTGGCAGGGCAGCAGGCAACTGGAGGTCCCGCCGGACCTGACAGCACCCCAGGTCAGCAAAGACACCCACCGATACAGCGCTGCAACCCGGGAAGCGAGTGCCGAAGAACTGGCTGAGTACGAGAAGTTCCAGCAACTAGAGCGGCTCGCCGAGTATGAGGCGTTCCTGACCTGGCGCGAGCAGCGTGGAAGCAACCAGAAACTGACCTTGACAGATTTTCGTAAGGCAAAATCCGATGAATTACGGGGTCTGCTGATCGACAAGGGCGTGCTCGTGGTTGACGGGCCCAATCAGCAGCGGATCGTGCTCATCGCCGACGATCTGCCCAACAGCTGGAGCCGCGTGGACACCGCACTGATCAACATGGGACTACAGGTTCTGGAAGCCAATGCGGAGGCCGGTTTCTTTCGCATTCACTACGACACCGCCACACCGGATGGTGAATCGATCTGGGACCGGTGGGCGTTCTGGCGACACGATCAGCTGATCTATACGCTCCGGCTAACGGATGACCGGGAGATGACTACCGCGACCATTTTTGATACGGACGCTGTGCCGGTGGTGACACCACAGGGTGATGCTTTCATGGACCGGCTGGGTGTTCAGCTACTGACGTTTGCCGGTAAAGATGAGCAGTTCGTTGCCGGCGGTAACACTGAGCAGCAGGGCCTCGCGTTGCGGGAAACCCCTGAGGGAAGACTGCAATTGATCGTCCCCGGTGGTGCGAAAGGGGCATGGACCCGACTCGATCGAATTCTGGGCGATGCCGGATTTTCGGTGATCGAAAAAGATCCTAAAGCCCTGCTGTTCATGCTTCGTTATGACGATCCGGAGGACCCCGCGGCCGACCCCGGAGTATTCTCAAAACTGGCGTTCTGGAAAAAAGACGATCGGCCAGTGGAGAATGCCTTCCGGCTACAGATCACCCCGGCGGGTGACAGGTCCCTGGTCGACCTTTTGGATAGCGACGAACAGCGCACGCTAACCGGTGACAGGATTCTGACCCTGTTGTTCGGCAAGCTAAAAGAAGACTAGCCGTTCAAGATCACGCGGCTTGGAGTGCCTAAACGGAACTATGACCCGGTCTGGGATTCCTGCTGGCGCTTCCATTCTTGGTAGGCCTTGAATTCCTGCCAACGCTTCCATTCCAGATATTCGGCATATTCCGGGTCATCAGTGACCTGCCGAGTCTCCCGATTGGGACTGCCGGTACCGAAAATATCGAGCGAATAGGAGTATTTTGAGGCCTGACGGAGTTCTGAATTAGCATACGGCGAGTTTTCACCGGGCGTAAACTCTTTCTCCCTACGCTCTTTTTCTGCTGTCTGGCCCGGGACGGCGTCCTGTACCTTATCCTGGGGCGTTGAGCAACCAGCAAACACTGCCAGGACTGCGCAGCCGACCAGCAGTCGGATCGGAAAGAATCTAAATGGTGAAAACACGATAATGAACGATTCTACGTGGAAAAACCCGCAATAAAGGCCAGGGCCACTGGGGTCAGACAATCCTTAAAGTAGCCGACATTCTAGCGCAAAATGCCACTGATCTTGCTTTCCGGTATCTGTATGTTGGGCCCGGCAAGTGAACAGATTCCGGTGACTTCTTCCAACCCACATCAATCAACGCAGCATGCGATCTCATCAGAACAATCTGGCTGCTATTCAGACACACGCTGGACCGGATTTAGGGAGCGGAAATTCAGGGTCATACAGACCGTCTTGACTAGGTGTAGTATTTTTACAACAACACCGTGACTTCTACCCAACAAAGTGTTGCATTAGCCCCCATTTATCGCCACAATGGCGGGGCTTTTGTACAAGAGCACTGTAAACCTTTCACTGAGGAGTTCTACATGAACAAGAAACTGCTAGCTGTTGCGGTTGCCGGTACCCTGGCAGCCCCGATGGCCTTGGCTGATGTGTCCACTTCCGGTTCCATCCGGGTAGCCGTTGAGGGTAAATCAAGCGGCTGGGCCGTTGACAACGGTGGTTCACGTCTTCGTTTCAAGGCATCGGAAGACCTGGGAAATGGTCAAACTGCATTCACGACGTACGAGTTCGGTGTCGATGCTGACAAAGGACGCATAGGAAACGCTGCTAAAGAGACCAACCGTATTTCGCTGGTTGGCCTGAAAGGCGACTGGGGCAGCATCAGCCTCGGCTCGCAGTGGAG
>CAJXBY010000080.1 GCA_913051905.1 uncultured Gammaproteobacteria bacterium
GGCTGTCGCGCTATCTCACCACGGAAAACACCCGGCGGCTGCTCGCCGAAGCCGGATTTCTATATCACATGGACGATTATTCGGACGATCAGCCCTTCTGGGACCGTTGCGGAACCCGGCCGATGCTGGTCCTGCCCTATGCCGTGGATACCAATGACATGAAACTCTGGACATCACCGGCCTACACGCCATCGGACTGGCTGCAGTACGCCATCGACACCTTCGACTGTCTGTACGAGGAGGGGCAGATCGAACCGAGAATGATGTCGCTGGGTCTGCACCTCCGGGTGATCGGCAGACCCGGTCGGATCGGGGCATTGAGGCAGTTTCTTGATCACGTGCGTAGCCACGATGGTGTCTGGTTGGCGCGTCGAATCGATATTGCCCGCTGGTGGAAAGACAACCATCCCTGGGAGCGGGAATGATGACGGCAATTGACGCACTCGCCCGGCATGTGGCTGGCACACCCTACGAAGACCTGCCCGATGCAGCCACCGAAGCGACGCGAAAATTCATTCTGGATACGATCGGCGTCGGGCTGCTGGGCAGTGCCGGGCCCTGGGTCGAGGAGCTGATCGCGGCACAGGGTGCTCAACCAGCGACCGGTGGCGTACGGGTGCTCGGCAGACCGGTGCGGCTGGGCATGTCATCGGCCGCCCTATGTAACGCCTACCAGATGCACAACTGTGAATTCGACTGTGTCCATGAAGGAGCAGTCGTCCATGCGGTGACTTGCGTACTGGCCGTGAGCCTGGCCGAGATCGACCGCCTGCACTTCGAGTCCGGCACACCGGTACATGGCACGCGTCTGATTCAGGCGGTTACGCTCGGGGTTGATGTGGCCTGTACCCTCGGTGTGGCGTGCAGTTCAGGACTTCGGTTTTTCCGCCCCGGGACCTGCGGCGCATTTGGCGCCACCGCGGCCCTGGCGGTGTTACGGGACTTTGATCCTGAGCGCCTGGTCAGTGCATTCGGTATCGTCCATGGTCAGCTGTGCGGCACCATGCAGGCCCATACAGAAGGTTCGCCACTGCTCGGTATGCAGATGGGCTTCAGTGCGCGCAACGCCGTGCTCGCCTGTGATCTTGCAGGTCTGGGTGTGCCGGGACCGCGCGATGTACTGGAAGGCCCGTTCGGTTATTTTGCCTTGTTCGAAGGCGCGCATGATCTGGATCGGGTCATACCGGATCTGGGCAGAATCTGGCGCATCACGGAAATCGCCCATAAACCGTTTCCCAGCGGCCGGGCCACCCACGGGATTGTCGACGCCTGCCTGGCACTGCGCCGCGAATACAGCGTTGATGAGAGCAAGGTCAGCCGGGTGACGGCACGAGTGCCGCCGCTGATCAATCACCTGGTCGGCCGGCCGGTTACCGACAATATGGACATCAATTATGCCCGGCTCTGCGCGTGCTTTGCCGCTGCCCGGGTGCTGATTTCGGGAAACCTCGTGTATGAGGATTTTTCAGAGTCCGGGCGGCAGGACCCCGATACTCTGTCTGTCGCTCGGCGGGTACACATTGAGGTGGATGACAACCCGGACCCTAATGCCCTGACGCCGTTGAGCGTCGAGATCGAGTGTCATGACGGGGCGTGTTTCAGGAAACGGATCGATACGGTTTACGGTCACCCGGCCAACCCGCTGACCCGTGATGCGTGGCTGGACAAGTTCCGCGACAACTGGCGCCTGGCGGCCAGCCCGCTGGACCCAGCGGCCTTAAAACGGGTGATCGAACGTCTTGAGAATCTCCATGAGATAAGCGATTCAGCCGTGATCATCGACGACTTGGTCCCGTGAGCGTTTACTCCGAACAGGCGAGTCCGCTGCAGTTGCTCCAGGCGTTTCCGGTCGGTGAGGCCTTCAGTTCAGGTCCGGCGTCTCTTGATGCCGAAGCCCTGCGGGCGCTGCAGGAGATGCGTTTCGCGAAGGTCATGAAAAGGGCCTGGCAGGTTCCTTTTTATCAACGCCACTGGGGTGAAACGGGTCTTGAGCCCGGTGACATTACGGGCCTGGATGATCTGGTCCGGTTGCCTGTCGTCACCAAGGATGATCTCATGGACAGTGTCGAGCGCTTTCCCCCACTGGGGGACTACCACGGTATGGCGCGCCCGGAAGGCGGGCAGTTCCGCACCGTGCTCCAGACCACTAGTGGTACAACCGGTGCTCCTCAGCCGCTCTTCTTTGGCGCCAGGGACCGGGAGATCCAGAACATCCTGCTGGCGCGGGCCTACCTGCTGCAGGGACTGCAGACCGATGATGTGGTGCACTCGGTATATGGTTTCGGCATGGTCAACGGCGGTCACTACATTCGTGAGGCCGTGCTGTATTACACCGACGCCCTATTGCTTCCTGCAGGTACCGGTTCGCAGACCGGAAGTCTTCAGCAGGTCGAGTTAATGCAGCGTTTCGGTGCTACCGTGCTGGTCGGTTTTGGTGATTTTCTTCATAAGCTGGCGCGAACAGCAGAAGACGCCGGCCTGATTCCGGGTGAGGACATCCCCCTACGGATGATCTCGGGCCATATCGCCCATGATGCCCGTGAGACGCTCTCAAAGGCCTGGGGCGGGGCAGCGGTCTATGACTGGTACGGTGTGGGAGACACCGGGATCGTTGCGGCTGAAGGCCCGGCCCGCGAGGGTCTATATATCTGGGAAGACGCACATTTTGTGGAGATCGTGGCACCGGATACTGGTCTCCCGGTTGGCCCGGGTTGTGACGGTAATCTCTGTATCACTGTGCTCTTCAAGGACTCGGTCTACCCGATCGTTCGCTTTGATACCCAGGATGTCTCGCGGCTGCTGCCGCCTGATTTGAGCAGTGGTATCAAGTTCCGGCGTATTGCGGGGTTTTCCGGCCGCAGTGATAACATGGTCAAACTTCGCGGCGTAAACGTGTATCCGACCGCAATCGGCAGTCTGCTGTACGGCTTCAGCGGAACCACCGGGGAGTATGTGTGCCGCCTGAAGCGCATCGATGATCAGGATGAGCTGACGGTGATGGTGGAATATGACGGGTCAGATCCGGATTTTGAACAATTGATCAGTCGTCATCTGCGGGCCCGTCTGGGTGTACGCCTGGGCATAGAGGTCGTGGCGGTCGGCGAAACAGCCGGACTTACGGAACTCGAAGCACGGCAGAAACCTAAACGCCTGAT
Source organism: uncultured Gammaproteobacteria bacterium (assembly GCA_913051905.1). Next base: position 3,156 of record CAJXBY010000080.1, read on the forward strand.
CGATGAACGTTGAGGATCTGCTGGCCCAGCCGGTGGTTGGCGTGGCCGCGATGCTCCGTGATCGCCGACTCGGTGCGGTTGCCCTGACAGAGGCGTGCCTCGATCGCATCACTGCTGTCAATGGCCGGATCAATGCACTGCTCTATGTGGATCCGGAAACGGCACTGGCGGCGGCCCGAGATTCCGAACAGCGCTACGCCAGAGGCCGGCCGGCCGGACCGCTTGATGGCTTGCCGTTGGTCGTGAAGGACAACATCGAGGTAGCCGGGATGCCGGTCACCAATGGCATGGCCGCAGTACACCGTTCGCGCCGAGACGCCGTTGTGGCGGCCCGGCTGCGTGCGGGTGGAGCCGTGTTGCTGGGCAAGGCCAATATGGATGAAGCAGCGTTGGGTGCGACCGGGACAAATCCCCATCACGGTGCTATCGAGAACCCAGATTACGCTGGCTATTCTGTCGGTGGCTCGAGTGGTGGTTCCGCTGCGGCGGTTGCCGCGGGCTTCTGCCCAGCAGCACTGGGGACGGATACTCTGGGCTCTGTCCGGCTGCCAGCGGCGTATTGCGGCCTGACCGGATTCAAGCCTACTCATGGTCTTCTTTCGGCGCGGGGCGTGGTACCGTTGTTCCCCCAGTGTGATGCGGTGGGACTCATCGCCCGGTCCGTCGCTGACATTGTCCACCTGATGGCCGGTCTGATCGATGGTTGGACCGGTCCGGAAGAGCGAAGCGATGTACCCTTTCGCTGGGGCATTCCTGCCGGATTGGAAGACACGATCCTGACGCAGGAGGTCCACGAGACATTCGTTCAGGCGCGATTCCGCCTGAACGAAACGGTATCTGCTGGCATTCAGATTCGTCTTCCACGGTGGGAGCCGGGTAATGCCCGGCGGGCCGGACTGCTGCTGGCAGAACACGACGGGGTACAGCACTGGCCTCGGTGGCTTCAGACGACGGACAACACAGCATCAGAGCATCTGCAATCGATGCTGGAATTCGGCCGGACCGCGTCTTCTGAGCGTTTGCAGGCGGCCCGCGAGCGCATCGAACAGTCCGCGCAGGACCTGCTCGGCGCCTTCACCGAAGTCGATCTGCTGATCCTGCCCACGACACCGCAGACTCCATTCAAGGTTACCGAATCGGCGCCGTCGAGTCAGGCCGACCTCACAGCGCTGGCCAACTTTGCAGGCTGTCCTGCGATATCCTTGCCTTGCCCGGTACCCTCCGGCCAAAGCCCCGTGGGCCTACAGCTGATCAGCGCACCCGGCAGTGATCGACGACTGCTGGAACTGGCGGGAACTGTTGAGCGATGCCTTTTGCATTAACGGAAGGGTCAGCGGGTCTAGAAAGCGCTTCATACCTTCAGCCGGTCCCAAGCCAACACTGGCTGGGGATTCTGATAGACTGATGCGCGGATGATTGGCCTGAACGCAGAAAAAACGAGCTGGCATCCGCTGTACACCATATGAAAGCTCCCACCGGTCAAGGCGCAACGACCTACAGCCGCAGGGCCCGCTACCACAGTAGTGACAACAATTTTGATTTCTCGTGGCCTGCGGTTCCCGCCCATCAGTTTGTCACCGAGCGTGATCGGGCGCTCGATCCGGTTACCCCGACCGGTCTGATTGCCCTGGATATTGGCCGTGACCTGGGTGTCGATTACCCCGCAACCACGCCCACCCTGCTTACCCGCTACGCCAAAATCAAGTCCGGCGAGACCCTTTCGACCAGATTCCAGGCCTCAGGCGCTGTCTACTATGTGATGCGGGGACATGGTGCATCCACCACCGGCGATGATTGCATCGAGTGGGGTACTGGAGACCTCTTCTGTTTCCCTGGCGGGCAGGAGACCTCTCATCAGGCCATAGACGACTGTCTGCTTTTCCTTGCCACCAACGAACCGCTGCTGAGTATGGACCGGCTTGTCCCACCGGCGCCCGAGCAGGCGGTGGTCGCTCCCGTTCACTGGCCGGCTGCGGAGATTGAGCGACAGTTTGAACCCGTACTCAAACGCCCGATCACGCCCAATACGTCCGGTCACGCTGTGTTGTTCTCGAGCGACATCTTAAGCGGCAGTACCAACGTGCTTCCGACCGTGAACTGTGCGATCAATACGCTTGAGAGCGGCAAAGACCAGCGCCCCCATCGACACAACGGTGTTGCGGTGACCTTGTGTATAAAGGGGCAGGGTGTTTATTCCATGATTGGCGACGAGAGGGTCGACTGGACCGATTATGCGGTTCAGATTACACCGCCGGCCGAACTCCACTCGCACCACAATCGAGGGTCGCAGCGAATGGAGTGCCTGATCTTCCAGGACGAGGCGCTACACTACTACACGCGGACACCCGGGTTCAGCTGGGACTGATCGGTTTCGAAAGTGAGTACTGCTGCTTCTTCCCTACGCCGGGATGCGCAGGTCATGGGTCTTGTAGGGCTGGCCCATGCCTGCAGTCATTTCTTTCATCTGGTATTGCCGCCGCTGTTCCCGATCCTGAAGTCCGAGTTCGGCGTCAGTTATGCCGAGCTGGGTCTGTTGCCGGCTTTGTTCTTTGCCGCGTCCGGCGTCATGCAGATCGTGTGCGGCTTCCTGGTGGATCATTTCGGTGCCCGGCGGGTGCTGCTGAGTGGTCTGGCACTGGTTTCCATCAGCATACTGCTGTCCGGATTTGTCACCGAATTCTGGATGCTCATCCCGCTCGCTATTCTCGGCGGGGTCGGCAACAGCGTGTTCCATCCCGCTGACCTCGCGATTCTCACCGCCAAGGTCAGCGCACCGAGGCTCGGTCGGGCCTACGGAACCCACGCCCTGGCGGGCAATATCGGCTGGGCACTGGCGCCTGTGTTTGTAATGACCGTTGTGCAGTTCAGCGACTGGAAAACGGCACTCGTTCTGTCGGGGTTGGTCGGTTTGGTGGTGTGGCTGTTGCTTATCGTAACGGGACCGGAATTGACTGACTCGGGGCGGAACTCCGCCAGGACCCGAGATCGGCCTTCCGCAGATGCCGTTCGGGAGAACATCCGGCTGCTGCTGTCGCCCACGGTCTTTTCATGTTTTCTTTACTTCACTTTTCTATCCACGGCGCTGATCGGCATTCAGACCTTTGGCGTCACGGCGATGGTCCAGATCTACGCAATAGAGCTGACCCTGGCGACGGCGGGCCTGACCGTGTTTCTGGTGGCGTCGGGTACCGGCGTGGTCTGCGGCGGGTTTGCCGCCGACTGGACGGACCGCCACGACCTGATCACAATATCTGGCATGATGATCGGGGCCCTGATTTTTCTGGGAGTCGGTTCGGCGGGATTCTCGACCAGCATCCTCATCCCAGCCCTTGCGGTCGCGGGTTTTGCGTCGGGCATGACAACGCCATCGCGCGACATGCTGGTGCGCAAATCCACGCCGCGAGGTGCCTCAGGCCGGGTCTTCGGGTTTGTCTATTCAGGGCTTGATTTGGGTTCCTGCCTGATTCCACTGGTACTGGGCTGGGTCCTGGATCGTGGAACACCTGATATTGTGTTCTATATTATTGCGTCGATGCTGATGCTGACCATACTGACTGTTTTCAGGGTAAGACGCTACGCATCGCTGCAGCCAGAAAGCGCCTGATCCGGCGGCAGGCCGGGTTCCTCCCGATGACCTGAGCAACCGACATGACGCATTATCTCCTTACTGACCTGGTGAAATCGTTGCCTGCAACGGTCCCGTTTGTGGGTCCTGAGGCCCAGGAGCGCGGCCGGGGTGCTGCCTTCCGTGCCAGGATCGGGGCCAACGAGAACGTCTTCGGGCCGTCTGCGGCTGTCTCTGAAGCCATTACCCAAGCTGCCGGCGATGCCTGGATGTATGGTGATCCCGAGAACTATGTTCTTCGCCACGCCGTTGCCGAGCACCACGGGGTCGCACCGGACGAGATCATGATCGGGGAGGGAATCGATGGTCTTCTGGGTTACGTTGTTCGAATGTGCGTCGAACCGGGTGACCGGGTGGTGACTTCAGCAGGTGCCTACCCGACTTTCAATTACCATGTCGTAGGCTACGATGGCGTGCTGGTAACGGTACCGTATCGGGATGACCGGGAAGATCTGGAGGCGCTGCTGGAAGCTGCCATCGCCAACCAGGCCAAGCTCATCTACCTGGCTAATCCCGATAACCCCATGGGCAGCTGGTGGGATGCCCACGCGATCGATTCGATGATTGCCCGTGTGCCCGATGGAACCCTGCTGCTGCTTGATGAGGCCTACGGGGAATTCTCCGAACCGGGCACGATGCCGGAGATCGACGTCTCCTGTGACCGGGTGCTGCGCTTCAGAACCTTCTCAAAGGCCTATGGGCTCGCCGGCATTCGCGTCGGATACGCGATCGGGGAAAGTGACTTGATCGGGGAATTCAATAAAGTCCGTAATCATTTCGGCGTCGGCCGGGTTGCGCAGGCTGCCGCGCTCGCGGCGCTCAAAGATCAGGCGCATCTGGCGCTGGTGATTGATCAGGTCAATAGAGCCCGTGAAAGGATCGTCAAGATCGCGCTGGAGAACGATCTTGCGCCGCTGGCTTCAGCTACCAACTTTGTTGCGATTGACTGCGGCCGTGACGGGGATTTTGCCGTTGCGGTGTTGAACCGGCTGGTTCAGGAAGGCATCTTTGTGCGGATGCCCGGAGTAGCGCCGCTAGACCGCTGTATCCGCGTGACCGTGGGTTTGGATCACGAACTGGATACTTTTGCCGAATTGCTGCCAGAGGTGCTTTCCGGAATCACTGTCGGGGCCTGAGCCAGCGATCCTGGGTCAAGTGCAGCGATCTGCCTGCCGGTATCAGGAGATCAGCCGGGCGACGAGACCCACGCCCATAACAGTCAGCAGAATCAGTACAGACCGTCGAAACCACTCCGTCGGCAGCCACTGCCGGACCCGGCTGCCGAACTTGATTCCAGTCATAACAGCCAGCAGGCCGATCGCGGCGCCCTGAATCGAGGCTAGGGTGAACAGCTCCAGATGGAACAGCCCCAGTGCCATGACGACACTGGAGAGGGTGAACGAGATGTTGATGGCCTGGATGAACTGGTCGCGTGACAGCGGTATGGACAGCAAAAAGGGCAGTACCGGCAGGACCTGGGAGCCGGTGAAGCCATTGATCACTCCGGTAGTGAAGCCAACGGGGGTCTCGAGGTATTTCGCAAACGGCGCCGGCAGTTGCAGGCCGGGTTGCACGAGCGAGACCGCACAATAAAGGATCAGCACCAGGCCGAGCACCGCCGATGACACCCGCGGGTCGAGCCAGTTGAGCAGGGTCAGTCCCAGGACAATCCCGGGGAGCGCCGAAACGTACAGCCAGCGGAACCGGTGCAAAGTCGGGCGGAAGTGTCCCGCATCGCGCATTACGATCAGGTTGCTGGCAACCGAGGGGATGATCAGCATGGGCAGCGTCGCTTTGATACCCAGGGCATAGACCAGAAACGGCATTGCCGTGGTCGAGAAACCAAGACCGGTAACACCTTTGACGAACGCCGCAAAGAAAAATGCGCCGGTCACAATGAAAACATCTGCGGTTTCCAGGAGTCGGTGCCTTTCGGGGTGGGTGATAACGGGGTACGATCCGGTTCCCACCTGAACACCAGGAACGGATCTGGACTGTCATGAGTGTACGCGAAAGTTCAACGGATGATCAGACGGTCTTTGCTTTGTCGGACCGGTTCGTGGAGCAGCTCGCAGCGCATCAGCCCATGTTGGCGACCCAGATGGGTGTTGCCGGTCATGATGCCGAGTGGGGGAAGCACGATCCAGAGAGCTGGCAGGACCTCGGGGTGCTGATTCGCAGTACGCGCAGCGCCCTTAGCCAGCTACCACCTACCGACCGGTACTGGGAACGGCTCGGCCGGCGTGTCCTGGACGAGTACCTTGGGCTGGGGCTGGAACGCATCGAGAGAGAGGAGCATCTCCGCGACCTGAACAATATCGCCTCACCACCGCAGGCTTTACGCGGGACCTTCGACCTGATGCCACACGCCAGCGAGGCAGACTGGTCGGCTATTGCGGATCGTCTTCAGAGTATTGGGGAAGCCATTGAAGGGTATATCGATTGCCTAGCCCAAGGACAGCAGCGTGGTTTGCTGGCGGCCAGGCGCCAGGTGCTAGCCTGCCTCGAACAATGTTGTGTTCACGCATCCGATGGGACGTTTTTTGACACCCTTGACCATCTGGCGCGTGATTCCGGAATCACTCCATCGCTTCAGCATCTCGTGAGCTCCGGTGTGCAGGCAGCCAGAGCCGCCTATGCTCGCTTAGGGGGTTATCTGGAGAGGGATTATCTTCCCGTATGCCCGGCCAGGGACGCTGTGGGTCTCGAACGCTACCGGTTTGCGACCCACAGTTTTCTTCTGACCGAGATCGACCATGAGGCGGTCTATCACTGGGGCTGGCAGGAGATTGGCAAGCTCAAACAGCAGATGGAAACTGTGAGCAACAGGATTTGGCCGGGTCGATGTTTCAAAGAGGTTGTTCAGCTGCTCAAGACCGATTCCCGCTACAGCGTGGATTCTCCAGAGTCCTTTCTGGAACGGATGAGTGAGATTCAACAGGAGGCCTTGCAGCGATTGGACAACCAGGTGTTCGACGTGCCGGAACAGGTACGAACCGTCGAAGTGCGTTTTGCTCCGAAGGGGAGCACGCTGGGCGCTTACTATATTCAGCCATCGGAGGATTTTTCCCGACCCGGGTGCGTCTGGTACGCAAAGCCTGACGGGATCACCTGTTTCCCTCTTTACGACGAGGTGACGACGGCCTACCACGAGGGGGTCGCATCACTGGTTTCAGTGCTCCCCGATCGAGCCGGACGGGATTTCCGATGGGCCGCATGGCGACGGGGATATGGACTCCAGGACACCTTCCAGGTCCGTCGGATGGTGACGAGGTGGATCGAGCGGGTGGAGAAGAACGATGAGAATCCGGCACCCTTCGAGGAACTCCTCTCCAGCCACGACTCGAGAATCACGCCCCATGCAAGGGAACTGATGGAATTCGCTGACGCCGATGCGGAGCACCGCGGCGGTTCCTTCTTCTACTTCAAGGAGGAGACCAAGGACAGCCCCATGGCCCAGGCCCGATCGAAACTGCAGGAGGAGCAGGTCCGAACCGCCAGGGAGTTTCATGCGCTGCTTGGAGACGACGCTCCGGAGGACCTGCGCAAAGTCATCGCCCACTATGACGGGGAGGATCTCGATGGGAATGAGCCCGGGGATCGATTCGGTCAAACCGGCAAGCAGACCAGCGTCAGCATCGTCGTCACGGGAGACGCATCCGATCTCGAGGACCTCGATGTGGATGGAGATGATGCATCCTTCATGTTCTTCGGTTCGACCGAAGCGGGCGGGCCCGGAAGCGGACTCGACTTCCTCGCATCGGCACCGGCGGCCATGACCAGCGAGGACATCGAGCTGCTCACGGAAGATCTCCGGATGCGAGAGGAGAGCCTCGAGATCGTCGACGTGCTCTTCGAGACCTACCAGAAGGAAGGCGCCGAGATACTCCGGGACTTCCAGCAGAAACGGAAGAATCACGCCATGAAGATGGCGCCCAGCAAGGGTGACGACCCTGCCAAGGACATGAGCAAATTCATATCCATGAACAGGGACATGCAGGCTCTGCAGCAGGAGGTCGTCGAGAACATGAGTTCCCTCGATGCGCGCCTCGATACGTCCCCGCGTTCCTCGATGCGTCCCTCGATGCGTACCAGTGCCTGCGTTCCTCGATGCGTCCCT
>CAJXBY010000081.1 GCA_913051905.1 uncultured Gammaproteobacteria bacterium
TCGCATTGATTCCGGGTGACGGGATCGGACGGGAGGTCCTGCCTGAGGGTGTTCGCGTTATGGAAGCGGCAGCTCGAAAGCATGGCTTCGGTTTCAACTGGACCGAGTTTGACTGGAGTTGTGAGCGTCACCAGCGGGTGGGTGAGATCATGCCGGTTGACGGTCTCACCCAGCTCGAACCGATGGATGCAATTTATTTTGGGGCAGTGGGCTTTCCCGGTGTTCCGGACCATGTTTCGCTATGGAACCTGCTGATCCCGATGCGCAGGGGACTTCAACTGTATGTCAATCTGCGACCAGTCAGGTTGCTTCCGGGAATGACTTCACCCCTGAAGGATCTGGAACCCGGTGACATTGACTACCTGATTGTTCGGGAAAACAACGAGGGGGAATACTCCGAGATCGGCGGACGCCTGTACCCTGGGACCGATCAGGAAGCGGCCATCCAGCAGTCCGTTTTTACCCGTAAGGGTACCGACCGGATTCAGCGGTATGCTTTCGAATTATCCCGTAGCCGCAAGAAGCACCTCACATCGGCTACCAAATCGAATGGAATTATCCACTCGATGCCCTACTGGGATGAGCGATTCACGGAGAACTCTCAGGATTTCCCCGATGTAGAAACGGACCAGTATCACATCGATATTCTTTCGGCACGTCTGGTGCTGACCCCGGGCTGGTTTGACGTCATTGTGGCCAGTAATCTGTTCGGTGATATTTTGTCGGACCTTGGTCCGGCAACCACTGGAACGATTGCGATCGCGCCCTCGGCAAATCTCAATCCCGAAAGAGACTATCCCTCATTGTTTGAACCGGTACACGGTTCGGCACCGGATATTGCCGGCAAGGGTTTGGCCAACCCGATCGGTCAGATTTGGTCCGGTGCAATGATGCTTGAACACCTGAGAGAGCATGCAGCAGCGAGGGCGGTAATAAGCGCCATCGAGACGGTTCTGGAGGATCAGAGCTTGCGCACAGCAGACCTGGGTGGCAGCGCGTCCTGTCGCGATGTGGGTGAAGCGATCGCCCAGATCGTTGGCGGGTAGAGCCCAGGTTGATCAGGTGTAGAGGTCAGGCGACCCGTCTGGGCGCGTCTTGAAGCGCTTGTGGACCCAAAAATACTGTTCCGGCATCCGCCGAACACAGCTTTCGATTGCCCGATTCATGCTGTGACAGTCCGCGACCGTTTGTCCGGATGGAAAATTACCGATCGGTTGATCAATGATGATTTCAAAGCCCGCCCCCCGTGGTAGGAGGTGAGTCGTACAAGGCAGGACTTTGGCGTCGCCGAGTGCTGCAAGGCGGCCTAGGACAGGCCAGGTAGCAGTGGGAACCCCGAAAAACGGTGCGAACACCGCGCGCCTAGGCCCTGGGTCTTGGTCTGGCAGGTAGTAACAAGGCTGGCCTTTACGTAGTGCACGGATCAACGGTTTCATGGCGTTTTTCCGTTCGATCATCTGTCCTCCGAACCGGCTCCTGGCTTTTAACATCACGCTGTCAAGTACCTGGTTTTTGCTGCGCTGATAGATACTGACACCTGGATAGAGGGTCGACAGGAAAATCCCGGCCACCTCCATGGCCACAAAGTGGGGTGCAAGAAGTATCACGCCATTTCCCTCGGAAAGTGCCTGTTCGATCAGGTGAGTGTTCCTGACCCGGACAGCTTTCTTGAAAACCTCCCGGGTTCCCCACCAGACGAAACCAGATAGAAGGAACATTCGTGCCGTGTTCTTAAAGTTGGAGCGAAGCATCTGATCTGTCTCCGCAGACGAGAGGTCCGGATAACAGAGTTGAAGATTTCGCCGTGCAATCCTGCGGCGCGATGGTACCAGCCGTAACAGAAGGAGCCCCAACGGGCCGCCGGTGTAAAACAGAAGCGGTAAAGGCATCAGACTGAGCAACCTGAGAACACCGAGTCCGGCCCAGGTCAGCCAATATCGCGGATTCATCAATACGTTGCCCAGCGCTATTCAACCCGGTCCCTACTAACACGTCGCTTCTGGAGTGTTATAGGAATCAATAGGGTATGGTTGAATTAACGTCTGCTGTTGACCGTTTTAAGATAATGTACTGCAGTCAGTGTGAAACTGAAGTTGCTGGTGGTTCAGGTGCCTTGCGCTAGACTTCAACTCACGACATTATAAAGCAGGGTGTCAGAATGACCGAAGAGCTGTTTCGTGCCGACGGGTACCTCCGCGAATGTGAAGCCAGCGTCACTGCTGTACACGGTGACCACATCTGTCTGGATCGTACGGTGTTTTATCCTGAAGGCGGTGGTCAACCGGGGGACACCGGTGTTCTCCTGTGTGGTAACGGTGCGTCGGTGAGGATCGTCGATACGCTCAGCAACGATGATCACGGTCTGGTTCATGTGGCCGAAGAGGGTGCGGATATGCCACAGGCCGGAGAAGTCATCAGTGCCCGGATTGACTGGGAGCGGCGATACCGCCTGATGAGGATGCACAGCGCGTTGCACATGCTGTGTAGTGTCGTACCGGCACCGGTCACAGGAGGCTCGATCCGGGACGGGCAGGGCCGTCTGGATTTTGATTTGCCGGAGCCTATCGACAAGGCCGAGTTGAACGCGCTTTTGAGCGAAGCGATCGCCAAGGATAGACCCATGTCAATGCGCTGGATCACCGATCAGGAACTGGCTGAGCAGCCTGAGCTGGTCCGTACCATGTCGGTGCAGCCACCGACTGGCACAGGTTCAGTGCGTCTGGTTCACTTCGAAGGGCTCGACCTGCAACCCTGTGGTGGTACTCATGTGGCATCAACGGGTGAGATTGGCCGAGTGCAGGTCAAGAAGATCGAAAAGAAAGGGCGCCAGAACCGGCGTGTGATTCTCGTTTTGGATGATGGGGGCAGGTGAACGCCAGAGTTTTCGTTTAGCCTCTGATGGATATCGTTGGCCGGGAGAGAATATTCAGTAGTTGACGTCCGGCATTTCAGATTTGCGCTGTGCGATGAAATCCTGGAGTGCTTCGTCGAGCGCGGGTTCAATCGCGGGAGGTTGATATTCGGCCAGCATCGATTTCCACAGCTGATTTGCGCGTCTGGCGGCATCCTGGGAGCCTTCTGACTGCCATTGCTCGAAGCTATTGCTGTCAGCTGTGGTGGACCGATAGAAGGCTGTCTCAAAATTGGCCTGTGTATGTGCACACCCCAGAAAATGATTTCCAGGGCCGACATCGCGCAAAGCACTCAGCGCCTGACCGTTTTCAGAATCGTCGATACCGGCCAGGAATACATTGATCATGGCGGCTTGATCGGCGTCAAGAATAAATTTCTCGTATCCCATGGACAGTCCTCCCTCAAGCCATCCCGTGGTGTGGAGCATGAAGTTCACACCAGCCATCATAGCGGCCTGAAGTGTATTTGCCGACTCGTATCCAGCCTGGGCGTCGGCTAGTTTAGAGGCGCAAAGGCCTCCACCGCTTCTGAAGGGTACTCCCAATCGGCGTGACAGTGCAGCACAGATAAAGAGAACCAAGGAGGGTTCCGGGGTCCCGAAAGTTGGCGCGCCTGACTGCATGGATACCGCGCTGCTGAAAGTTCCGAATACAACCGGTGCGCCCGGGCGTATCAGCTGGGTAAAGGCAATGCCTGCCATTGCCTCTGCCAGAATCTGTGTGCAGGTCCCCATCACTGTCACAGGCGACATCGCGCCAGCGAGTATGAAGGGCGAGATCACCGTGGCCTGGTTGTTGCTGGCATATACCCGCGCCGCGCCTAGCATCGTCGCATCGTAGGTCATCGGTGAGTTGGCGTTGATCAGGCTAGTGATCACGCAGTTTTCATCGACAAAGCGTTCTCCAAAGACCAGTTTTGCCATGTTGACCGTATCCTGGGCCCGTTCCGGAGCCGTGACCGAGCCCATGAACGGTTTGTCACTGAAGCGAAGGTGGCTATAAATCATGTCCAGGTGACGTTTGTTGACAGGAATGTCGACGGGCTCACAGAGCGTGCCTCCGGAATGGTGGAGGGCCTGGGACTGATAGGTCAGCTTGGTGAAATTCTGAAAGTCCTCTAGTGTCGCGTAGCGCCGACCGTGGTCAAGGTCCTGAACAAAAGGGGGGCCGTAAGCAGGAGCCAGCACGGTATGCTTGCCCCCGATGTGGACACTACGAGAAGGGTTCCGGGCGTGCTGAACGTACTCTTGCGGAGCCGATGCCTGGATGATCTCGCGGCACATGCCTTTAGGGAAACGGACCCTTTCTCCATCGACCGCTGCTCCCGCGGTACGGAACAGTGCAAGAGCATCCTGATCATCCCTGAATTCGATGCCAATCTCTTCGAGCACTGTTTCGGCATTGTCTTCGACCAGCTTCAACGTCTCTTCACTTGCCAATTCGTAGACAGGGATTCGCCGTGTAATGTACGGTGGGCCTGCAGACGGTGGTGCAGCACGCTGCGAACGCCTGGCTTGCCTGGCACCACCTCGCCCACTTCTTCTTCGACGTGTGTTCATTAAGGTCCGGGAGTTGACTCAATCAATTCAGGATTGTCCCGGCTCCACCGAGCTAAATCTGACCACCGTGCGACAAAGCCATAGTGTTGAGCGTCAACACCGTGGACGGAGGCGTTGCCAGCCCAATACAATACTCGGCCAGTCTTTGCCAACCATCACCCATGCCAAGCCCCGATTTCATGATTCAACCGGCAGGAGTAGCCGCAGATAACTGAGGAGTCACCATGAGAAGTCAAGCACGGGCAGTAGTCATTGGGGGCGGAGTGGTCGGCGTCAGTACCCTGTACCACCTGGCCAAGAAAGGTTGGACCGACGTGGTGCTGGTCGAGCGTAAAGAGTTGACGTCCGGATCAACCTGGCACGCGGCCGGTCTGCTTCCGCTTTTCAATATGAGCTACTCTGTTGGTCAGATACACAAATATTCTGTTTCTTTCTATGGTGAACTGGAGGCGGAAACTGGTCGGGACGTCGGCCTGCGACGGGTCTCAAACATCCGACTGGCGTGTACCAACGACCGGATGGACGAATACCGGTTTTATGCCGGGGTAGCAAAAACGATAGGTGTAGACGTGCGTTTTCTGGCGCCTGAGGAAGTGCAGGAGATTTGGCCACTGTGTGAGGTCGCGGGCTTGGTCGGCGCAATCCAGCATCCAGAAGACGGATACATTCAACCCGCTGACCTGACCCAGGCACTGGCTGCAGGTGCTAGGGCCCGGGGCGCGGAGATTTTCCGAAATACCTGTGTAAATGCCCTTGAGTCCACGGCCAGTGGTGAGTGGCTTGTTTATACGGATCAAGGCACTATCACCTGTGAACACGTGATTTCGGCAACAGGGAACTTCGCCCGGCGTACAGGTGCCATGGTAGGGCTAGACGTCCCAGTCATACCGGTTCAGCATCAGTTCATCGTTACAGAGCCGCATCCCGACATCCTGGCCAGACAAGAAGCCGGTCTGCCTGAAATGGGTGTGTTACGGGAATCGGATGCCTCCTACTATCTACGTGAAGAAAACGGGGGTCTGCTGCTCGGGCCCTACGAAAACGGAGCGCCGTGCTGTTACATCGATGGACCCGGGCCTGATGCGGAATATGAATTGTTCGAGAGCGACCTTGAAAGGCTGATGCCCCACGTTGAAGCGGCCATGCGCCGTGTGCCTGCGTTTGGCGAGGTGGGTGTGAAGCAGATTTACAACGGGGCGATTTGCTACACACCGGACGGCAGTCCCATCATCGGACCCGCTTGGGGGATAAAAAACTTCTGGCTCAACGAAGGGCACAGTTTTGGTATTACGGCTGCCGGTGGTGCCGGCTGGCAGCTTGCAGAATGGATCGTAGACGGCGAACCGACTATCGACATGATGGGTGTCGACCCCCGGCGATTCGGGCCGTATGCGACCAGAGGTTACCTAAAGGAAAAAAATGAAGAGGCTTACCGGAATGTTTTTACGATTCATTTCCCGGATGAAGAACGATCGGCCGGTAGACCCCTAAAGCGGGCGCCATGCTATGGGAGGCTAAAAGAGCAGGGTGCGGTGTTTGGATCGGTCTACGGTTGGGAACGACCGAACTGGTTTGCCCCTCGAGGGTATGGTCTCACCGAAGAGGAACTCAACAAGGATGACACGCTGACCAACAAAAACCATCCAGTCATAACCGAAGGTGAACAACCTGTCGAGAAATGGAGTTTCAGGAGAAGCAATTACTTTGAATTTGTCGGACAGGAGTGTCTTCACGTGCACGAAAAAGTCGGTCTGCTGGACATGTCGGCCTTCGCGAAGTTCCGGGTCGCAGGGCCCGGCGCCAGTAACTGGCTGGACGGGCTTTTTGCAAATCATGTTCCACGAAGAACAGGGCGTATTGGGCTTTGTCATCTACTGACTGCAAGGGGTGGGGTCCGTTCGGAGTTTACTGTTTACCGGCTGGCTGAGAATTCCTTCTACCTGGTCTCTGCCGGTGCTTTTGAGCGCCATGACTGGGATTATCTGCAGCGTTACTGCCCGAGCGATGGCACGGTCAGTCTGGAGAAGGTGACCGGCCAATATGGTGTCCTGGTCGTCGCCGGACCTCGGTCCCGAGATGTACTGCAAGGTCTGACCGACACCGACCTCTCCAGTGAGTCGTTCGCCTGGCTGAGTGGCAGGAAAATCAATCTCGGCGCTGCGGGCTGTCATGCAGTCAGGGTCAACTTTGTCGGTGAGTTGGGGTGGGAGCTTCACCATCCGATGGAGATGCAGAACTATATCTTTGACCTTCTGAGCGCTGCCGGCAAACCCTTTGAGTTGAAACCTTTCGGTATGCGCGCGATGGATTCCCTGCGACTGGAAAAATCCTACCGCTTGATTCCACGGGAATTGTCTATAGAGTACGCGGCGCTAGAGTCCGGTCTGGATCGCTTTGTAGACCTAGAAAAGAACGAGTTTGTCGGTAGGACGGGTCTGCTCGAATGGCAGGCGCGGGGGTTCAACTGGCGGTTTGTCACGATGGAGATTTTCGGTATCGTCGATGCGGATGCCAGAGGTTCGGAGCCTGTCTACCTGGGGGGGCGACTGGTTGGACGCTGTACATCAGGCGGTTACGGCTGGCGGGTCGGTAAATCTCTCTCGCTGGCAATGGTCCATCCAGATATGGGCGACATCGGTACAGAACTCGAAGTCCAGATCCTGGGTGAAAGATACCGGGCCAGGGTCATTCCCGAATCACCATTTGATCCTGGTAATCAGGTCCTTCGAAATTAGACTGTTTCAATGCCCCGTCGGGGGTGCAGATTAAGAGAGGCTGACAGACAATGAAAGTACTGGTGCCCGTAAAAAGGGTCATTGATGCAAACATAAAGGTCCGGGTGAAGTCAGACCAATCCGGTGTTGAGCTCAACAATGTCAAGATGGCAATGAACCCATTTTGCGAGATCGCTGTAGAAGAAGCGATCAGGCTGAAGGAATCTGGATCGGTAGAAGAAATCATCGTTGTGGCGGCGGGACCCGCTCAAAGCCAAGAGACCCTGCGTACGGGTCTTGCCATGGGTGCTGACCGGTCGGTTCTGATTGAAACTGAAGAAGCACCGGAACCACTGGCCGTGGCAAAGCTGCTCAAGGCAGTTGTTGAGAGGGAAAACCCGGGGCTGGTGATTCTCGGCAAACAGGCAATTGACGGCGACAATAACCAGACCGGGCAAATGCTGGCTGCGTTGCTCGGCTGGTCAATCGGTACATTCGTGTCGAAACTGTCTGTTGAACAGGATGTGATTAAGGTCACCCGCGAGGTGGACGGCGGTCTGGAAAACCTGGAATTGGTTCCGCCAGCTGTCGTGACGGTGGACCTCAGGCTCAATGAGCCAAGGTATGCATCACTGCCCAATATCATGAAGGCCAAGAAGAAGCCGCTGGAAACTCTCAATCCACAGGAACTTGGGGTCGACACCTCGGCGAGGCTGGAAGTCATCAGCGTAGTAGAGCCACCGGCACGGAGCGCTGGAGTCAAAGTGGAGAGCGCGGCCGAGTTGGTTGATAAACTGAGAAATGAAGCAAAGGTGATCTGAAATGGCAATTCTCGTCGTTGGTGAGCACGATAACAGTGCGCTGAAACCCTCTACCCTAAATGCGGTGACGGCAGCCGGGCAACTGGGGTCGGAGATTGACCTTCTTGTCGCTGGTTTCACCTGCGACTCGGCTGCTGAACATGCGGCGCGGGTTGCCGGTGTCAGCCGGGTCCTGAAGGCAGAGGCCGAGTGCCTGGCGGATGCTCTGGCAGAGAATCTCGCCCCATTGATAGTGAAGCTGGCGGAGGGCTACACCCATGTCGTCGCTCCGGCATCAACGTTCGGGAAAAACGTGCTGCCCAGGGCGGCTGCATTGCTTGATGTACAGCAGATCTCAGACATAAGCACGATCGAAAGTGAAGACACGTTCACCCGGCCAATCTATGCCGGTAACGCGATGGCTACGGTGCGTTCCAAAGATGCTGTGAAACTGATCACGGTACGAACCACAGCCTTCGAGGCAGCAGCAGAAGACGGAGATGTGCCGGTCGAGGAAGTCTCTGCAGTTGAAGATGCAGGGTTGTCGAGGTTTGCCGGGGAGGAACTCACCCGATCCGAACGGCCGGAATTAACCACCGCGAATATTGTGATCTCAGGTGGTCGAGGTATGCAGAGCGGGGAGAACTTTCCGATGCTCGAAGGAATTGCGGACAAACTGGGCGCAGCTGTCGGCGCTTCCCGTGCCGCCGTAGATGCCGGTTATGTGCCTAATGACTACCAGGTGGGACAGACCGGCAAAGTGGTCGCCCCTGACCTATATATCGCTGTGGGAATTTCCGGCGCCATACAGCATCTCGCCGGGATGAAAGATTCAAAGGTGATCGTCGCCATCAACAAAGACGAGGAAGCGCCGATTTTTCAGGTCGCAGACTACGGTTGGGTGGCAGACCTTTTTGAGGCGGTCCCTCAACTCGATGAGGCTCTGGAGGAGGGGGGCTGAGCCGGCTGCCTAACACGGTGCGCGGCCAGAAGGCACGGGCACAGGATCAGCAAGCGGCGCCCGGCACAGTGCCAGGCGCCGCTTTATCGAAGATCATCAGGCGGCCCGACAATTCCGGCTGTCATAGCCTGCACTTCCCTGTGTAGCGGGCCGTTTGACATCAACGACAGGTGGATTGTGGGGTGAAAAGCTATTTGTACTCTGTGAACGAATTCACCAATCAGCAGTCAGGCATTGACCGAAATTTGCCCGCTGACAGTACACCAGTGTGGAACAGAACCTCCGCTGATTCACTCCAGGGCGAGGAGTTGCCGAAGTTCATCCACTGATTGAACCAGATAGTCGGCCCGCCAGTTGTGGAGGTTCTCCTCAGGTGCTGCGTACCCCCAAGCCACTGCGACGGTCTGGCTTCCGGCAGACTTTCCAGCCTTGATATCCCGCAGGTCGTCGCCGGCAAAAAGCGTAGTGCGGGCAGGACTGCCGATGTTTCTACAGGCTTTTAGGACTGGAGCGGGGTGGGGCTTGCTGTGTTTCAGTGTGTCCCCGCAGATGACAGTTGCCGCTCTTTGATCAAGTCCCAGCAATCGCAGCAGCGGATCGGTGAGAAACGAGGGTTTGTTCGTCACTATTCCCCAGGGACAGTTTCTGGCTTCGATGTCCCGGAGTAGCGCATCTATTCCGGGGAACAACTGGGTTTCTACGCATAGATGCTCGGTGTAATGATCCAGTAGGGCCTGGCGTAGGCGGGGAAAGTCCAGATCGGCAGACGAGATACCGAAGCCGTTCTTTACGAGCCGGCCACTGCCTCCGGCCGCCCAATGACGGGCCTTCTCCAGCGTAGTCTTGGATCTGTGTTCTTCAACAAGGACCGCGTTCAATGCAGCAACCAGATCCGGTGCGGTGTCGGCCAGTGTGCCATCCAGATCGAATAGGAAACTGCTGAAGGTCTCGGGAGGGGTGGTGATCATGTATCGTTTGCCACACCTTCTTGAATGCGCTGAAAATGCATAATGTAATTGACGTCTACACCTCTTCCGAGCCTGTAGACAGCCGTCAGCGGGTTGTAGTGCAATCCGATGATTCCAGCGGTGATCAGGCCGGCTTTTCGACACCAAGTCTCCATCTCAGACGGCCGGATAAATTTTGCATAATGGTGGGTGCCCCGTGGCAGGAGGTTCAGCACATATTCGGCCCCAACGATGGCGAACAGGAAAGATTTGGGATTGCGATTTATCGTTGAGAAGAAGGCGCTGCCCCCGGTTCTTAGCATCGAGGCGCACGCGGCGATGGTTTGAGACGGTTCTGGAACATGTTCGAGGAGTTCCATGCAGGTGATGACATCAAAACGGCCGGGTCCATCTTCGGCCAACTCTTCGGCAGTGCCTTCGCGGTAATCGATTTTTGCCGCTCGCTCGCGGGCGTGGAGTGTGGCGACAGAAATCGGTCCGTGACCAGCATCTATGCCAGTCACGGTCGCGCCCCGCTCCCACATTGACTCGCTCAGTATGCCGCCGCCACAGCCGACGTCCAGCACCGATTTCCCATTCAGGGACACGAGCCGGTCGATGTAATCGAGGCGCAGGGGATTAATTTGGTGGAGCGGGCGAAACTCACCATCAGCGTCCCACCAGCGGGATGCTAGGCGCTCGAATTTGGCCAGTTCGGACGGGTCTATGTTTCTCATGGAGTCAGTGTGCGCGGTCGACATACAGAATATCAAAAACCTGGGTGCGTATGTTCAGTGGGGAGCTGGGTAGAAAAATGCCCACCGGATTCAGAGGCTTCGGTTTGTAGCTAGGGGATCGGTTGCCAGGTTCGAGGTCTTGTTAACGGGGCCTTGGCGACCTATAATCTCGTGGTTTGATGCGGGGTGGAGCAGTCTGGCAGCTCGTCGGGCTCATAACCCGAAGGTCG
>CAJXBY010000082.1 GCA_913051905.1 uncultured Gammaproteobacteria bacterium
GAGGTACAGGGACAGCGTAAACAGGTTCTGGGCGCTCACATCGGTGTGCCCGTTCTCGATTCGTGAGAGGGTCGATTCTGACAGCGCACAGGCTTGCGACAGCTGGGCCAGGGTCAGCCCGCGCGATTTTCGCAGCTGGCTGATCCGTTCTCCGAGTGCCAGCGATTTCTCCATCTCTGTCGCTGTCTCCTGCGTTTCCGGGTGTGCATTGTGCTGTTTGGCTGACCGGGCAGTCTGGCTCATACCGATACCTGTTGGAATCTCTCGTCTTGCCAGGAGTTGTCCTCGAGTATCTGCCGCAGCCGGGCGATGGCCTCCCAGATGTCCTCGAAACTCAGATACAGCGGACCCAGGCCGAAGCGCAGTGAGTTCGGGCGCCGAAAGGAACCCACTACTCCGGCCTCCAGTAGGGCCTCGGAAACCGGTCCGGCACCGGGATGGCTGAATCCGATGTGACCACCGCGCTGCCGGTAGTCGCGGGGTGTGTTGACCGTGATGCCTAACGGGCCGCATTCCCGTTCGAGCAACTCGATGGTCAGGTCGCCCAGGGCTTGGTGTTTGGCCCACAGCAGGTTCTGGTCGACCTCCTGCCAGATCTCCGCCGCACAGAAAAAGATCTCATCGGCAATCACTGCCGGCGTGCCGGTGGCATGGCGTCCGGCGCCTGCCAGGGGCTCGTACTTGGTCGCAAAGGCGAACACGTCCCGGTGTCCCATCCAGCCGCAGATGGTGGGCCAGCCTTTTTCTGCGTGCCGTGGATGCACCCAGAGGTAGGCGGGTCCACCCGGTCCGCCACTGAGATATTTATAGCCGCAGCCCACCGCGAAGTCGGCATCGTCTCCAATCAGGTCTACGGGAATCGCGCCCGTGGAGTGCGACAGGTCCCAGACGGTCAGTGCACCAGCTGCATGGGCGCGCCGGTTGATGTCTGCCATGTCCCAGCGTTCACCGGTACGGTAATCCGCGTGGCTCAGGTACACCACGGCCGTATCCGCGCCGATGCGGCTTACCAGTTCGCTCCGGCTTGAGCACACGTGGGCTTTCGGCTGGTCCTGGTGCGCGTGTCCCAGTCCCTGTGCTACGTACAGGTCTGTTGGGAAATTGCCGTCTTCGGTCAGGATGACGGTACCCGATGACCTGGCGCGCCAAGCGTAGGTCAGGATCTTGTACAGATTGACGGTCGTGTTGTCCGACACCACCACGTTGCCTTCTCCGGCACCCATCAGATGGGCAATGGCATCGCCGATCTGTCCTGGCCGCTGTAGCCACGGTGAATGCGTCCAGCCTTGACGCCGGAGTTCGACCCACTGGTCTGTGCAAAAGGATGTCAGCCGCTCGGGCACGGTGACCGGCATGGCACCCATCGAATTGGCATCCAGAAAAATCGTGTCTTTCTTCGGGGACATAAAGCGCGCCCGGAACCTTGACAACGGGTCTTCCTGATCAAGGCGCTGGCAGGCGGCTCTATCCATGGGCAGGTTCCTCCAGATTCAGAGCGTTCTTGTGTCAGAATGCAAAGTGTCTTGCAAAAATGGAATATACTTTGCAGAATTGGAAATTACAACGTGGATGTTTTGACTCAGGGATCGGTAGATGGTGAAACCTACCTGTCGAATCGCCGTAGATATCGGCGGAACGTTTACCGACGTGGTGCTGTGGTGTGGTACCCGTCAGACCACCCTCAAAATTCTGACCACCGCCGACGCGCCGGAGCAGGGCGTGATCGACGGTGTGCGTCAGGTCCTGGATGAGGCAGGCCGATCGGCTGCCGAGGTTCAGCTGCTGATTCACGGAACGACGCTGGCAACCAATGCGCTGATTGAACGGAAAGGGGCAAAGACTGCACTGCTGACCAGTCAGGGATTTCGGGACATCCTTGAAATGGGCTACGAGAAGCGGTTCGCGCACTACGATCTGAACGCCACCCGTGCCGCACCGCTGGTACCGCGCAGCTTGCGGTTTACGGTACCCGAGAGAGTGGCCGCAGACGGCCGAACCGTGACACCCCTTGATGAGCAGGCGGTCCGCAGTGCGGCGGATGAGATGGTACAGGCCGGTGTGCAGGCGGTCGCGGTCGGCTTTCTGCACGCCTTTGCCCATCCAGCGCATGAACAGGCTGCCGGTGCAGTGATCTCCGACAGGCTGCCCGATGCCACGGTCTGTCTGTCCAGCGATGTCTGTCCCGAGATGCGCGAGTACGAGCGTTTCTCGACCACCTGTGCCAATGCTTATGTGCGGCCTTTAATGTCGGGTTATCTGAGCCGCCTGCAGGCGTTGCTGAAAGGGGAAGGTTTCGAATGCCCGCTGTATCTGATGATGTCCAGCGGCGGTCTGACGACGATTGACCAGGCCATCCGGTATCCTGTTCGGCTGATCGAATCGGGTCCGGCAGGCGGCGCCATCATGACTGCGCAGCTCGCAGTTGGGCGCGGGATGAACAAGGTGCTGGCCTTTGACATGGGAGGTACCACGGCCAAGATCTGTCTGATCGACGACGGTGAGCCGGACCGCAGTCCCGCGTTCGAGGTGGCCAGGGTCTACCGGGACATGAAGGGCAGCGGGCTGCCCGTGCGTATCCCGGTCATCGACATGGTCGAGATCGGGGCGGGCGGCGGTTCGATCGCCAGGCTGGACGCCATGAAAAGGATCAGTGTCGGGCCCGACAGTGCCGGCTCAACACCAGGACCTGTGGCTTATGGCCTAGGCGGTACGGCACCTACCGTGACCGACGCCGATCTTGTGCTCGGCAAGCTCAACCCCGACCGGTTCGCCGGCGGCCGGATCGCTCTGGACGCAGATTCGGCGAAAGGTTCACTGCGACAGGTCATCGGTGAACCGCTGGACCTGTCGGATCACTGGCCGGCGGCCGGGGTCAGTGAAATCGTCGAGGAGAACATGGCGAACGCAGCCAGGGTGCACGCAGTGGAACGCGGCAAGACGGTATCCGACTACACCATGGTCGCTTTTGGCGGTGCAGCCCCCCTGCACGCCGCTCGACTGGCGGAGAAACTCGGGATGCATCGTGTAGTTGTTCCGCCCGGTGCGGGGGTGGGTTCGGCGATCGGCTTTCTTCAGGCACCGGTTGCCTTTCAGGTGGTCCGCAGCCTGCGGTTGGTACTCGATGGCGTTGACCTCGAAGCGCTCAACGCCATGCTGGTGCAGATGTCGGAAGAGGTGTCCGGAGTCGTTGCTGCCGCTGCGGACGACGAGGAGCTGCTCGAACATCGACAGGTCGAACTGCGTTACCTGGGTCAGGGTCATGAACTCGCCATACCCCTACCGGCGCATCCACTGGACCCGTCCAGCCTGAACGATCTACGCGCGTCGTTCGAGGCGGTTTATCAACGGGTCTACGGCCTGACCATGCCTGAATCCCCTGTGGAATGCGTATCGTGGTCGGTCACCTGCGCGACACGGACTGCGCCTGCCGAACGCATCGACCCGCCCCGACGGCAGCGGCAGGTCCAGAGCGACCGGCTGCGGCCGGTCTACGATGCCGGTGCCGGTACGATGGTTGAGGCAGTCCTGTACGGGCGCGATGAACTGAATGCAGGAGACTGGCTGCAGGGCCCCGCGTTGGTTGAAGAAGATGAAACCGCCACCTTTATTCCGTCGTACTGGACCGCTGTACTGGATGACGGGCAGGCGCTGGTGCTGGACCGCACGCCGACGCACGGCAGAGGTGAGACGCTGTGACCCCCCAAGCCCCCCCGCGTTCGACGATCGACAGTCAGGTGATGTGGGCCCGGTTGATTTCGGTGGTCGAGGAACAGGCCCAGGCACTGCTGCGCACCGCATTCGGCTCCGTGGTGCGCGAGGCCGGTGATCTGTCCGCCGGTGTCTATAACGTTCAGGGAGAGATGCTGGCCCAGGCGGTCACCGGTACGCCGGGACACGTCAACACGATGGCCATGGCGGTCAGCCATTTTCTGGAGCGATTCCCGCTGCGCAGCATGAAGCCCGGTGACGTGTTTGTCACCAACGATCCCTGGATGGGAACCGGTCATCTGTTCGACTATGTGATGGTGACCCCAGCGTTTCGCGGAGACCAGGTGGTGGCTTTCTTTGCCTCAACCTGCCATGTCACCGATGTGGGAGGTCGCGGGTTTACCGCCGATGCGAACTCCATTTATGAAGAGGGTGTTTTGATTCCCCACATGCGGATTCGTTCTCAGGATCTTGTCAACGACGAACTCCTGGCGATCATCGCCGGCAACAGTCGCAACCCCATTGAGGTGATTGGAGACATCCGCTCGCTCATCTCCTGCAACGATGCGGGCATCAGGCGGTTCGACAGCATGATGCTGGAATTCGGCCTCGAGAATCTGAACAGCCTGTCGGCACACATCCTGGAGTCCTCTACCCGCGCGATGCAGGATGCTATCCGGGCGGTGCCGGACGGCATTTACGCCACGCAGATGACCCTGGATGGCTACGAGACACCGATCATGCTGAAAGCGCGTCTGACGGTAGACGGCGAGCGGGCTGTGCTGGATTACCACGGTTCTTCGGGTGCTTCGCGTTATGGAATCAATTCTCCCAAGTGCTATACCGATGCGTATTCGGCCTTCGGCCTCAAATGCATCGTGGCACCGGACGTGCCGAACAATGCCGGATCACTGGCCTGTTTTGAAGTTCAAGCCGAACCCGGTTCCTGTGTCGATCCCCGACACCCTGCACCGGTGACTGCGCGGCACGTGATCGGCCAGATGCTGCCGGACATCGTCTTCGGCTGTCTTGCCCAGGCACTGCCGGCGAAGGTACCGGCCGAAAGTGCAGGTTCGATCTGGGTCCTGGCGATGTCGGACCTTGCGGCCTCTGGAGCGTCCCGATTCAATGTGATGAACGTCGGGCTGGGCGGTGTCGGGGCCGGCCCGGGTAGAGACGGGCTCAGTACGACGGCTTTCCCGTCCGGTGTAGGTACCATTCCTGTTGAGGTTACCGAGACGGAGTCACCGCTGATCTTCCATCGCAAGGAACTGCTGCCTGACTCCGGCGGGCCAGGGACCCAGCGTGGCGGGCTGTCACAGATCATCGAAGTCGGTCACACTGGATCAGAAGGCTTTGCAGTCTCGGCTGCGACCTGGGACCGTCTGGTCTATCCGGCGCGGGGTCGCGCGGGCGGGAGTGATGGTCAGAGCGGCGCGGCTTATTTGGGTTCCGGAACACGCCTTGAGGGCAAGCAGACCCACCGGGTTCCCGCAGGCGATACGCTGGTGGTAGAGCTTCCCGGTGGCGGAGGGTTCGGGGATCCTAAAGAACGTACACCCGAAGAGATCGAAGCAGATCTGGAAGCCGGGTATGTCACGGCCGCCGGGGCTGAGAAGGCGTATCGAGGAGCCTGACCCCGGGCTACTGCGGTGGGCCGGATCGCGATATGATAGACGGAAAACGGGGTCCGGGTTCCGTCTCGAAGCCCCATAAGACTTTACTTGTTTCGGCCGGAGCCACGGCTTCGGCGGCTTGGTTCAAAATCACTGGTTGACGTTGTTCACGGAGGACAGGAACGTGGCAGAACGGAAGCTTTCGGCCATTCTGGCCGCTGACGTCGTCGGGTTCAGTCGCCTGATGGGCGAGAACGAGGAACGCACGCTCAAGACCCTGACGACCTGCCGCGACATCATTGCCAGTCACGTGCTTGAGCACCGGGGGCGGGTGTTCGGTTCGGCCGGTGACAGCGTAATTGCCGAGTTCTCAAGTCCGGTCGAAGCCGTTCGCTGTGCGGTAGCCTTCCAGAACACTTTACGGGACCGCAATTCCAGTGTCGCCGAGGACAAGAGAATGATGTTCCGGGTCGGCATCAATCTCGGCGATGTGATCGCCGAGGAGGACAACCTTTACGGCGACGGCGTCAATGTTGCAGCCCGGCTCGAGGCCATTGCCGAACCCGGCGGCATCTGCATTTCGGGCACCACCTACGACCACATCAAGAACAAGCTGACCCTCGAGTATGGCGAACTCGGGGAGCAGGCGCTGAAGAACATTGCCGAGCCTGTGGCGGCGTTTTCCGTGCGACTGGACCGGGAGGTTTCTGAGCAGCTGGTGCAGGGCAATGGCAGGCCGGTGGGCGCGGTGGATGCGAGGCCCACCGTGCGGCGGGCGATCGCCGTACTACCCTTTGAGAATATGAGTGGTGATCCCGAACAGGAGTATTTCTCCGACGGAATCTCCGAGGACATCATCTCGGTTATCTCCCGCTATCACTGGTTGTCGGTCATCGCCCGCAACTCGTCATTCGTTTACAAAGGCAAGGCGGTCGATGTTCGCGAAGTGGCACGGGACCTTGAGGTTGACTACGTGCTCGAGGGCAGTGTCCGCAAAGCCGGTTCCCGGGTCAGAATCACCGCCCAGCTGATCGAGGCGGAGAGTGGTGGTCATCTGTGGACCGAGCGATATGACCGTGATCTGGACGACATTTTTGCTCTACAGGATGAAATTACCGAGACCATCGCGGCATCGATAGAGCCGGAGCTCGCCCGTTCCGAACGCCAGCGCGCCCGGCGCAAGACCGCCGACAATATGGATGCCTGGGACCTGTTCCAGCAGGCGCAGTGGCAGATGTATCAGTTCTCTGAAGAAAACGTCGCCTCAGCAATTTCCCTCTACCAGCAAGCAATCGATCTGGACGGCGAATTTGCTCCGGCCCAGGCCGGGATCTCGGTGGCCTACCTGGTACAGGTGATCTCCAACTTCAGCGACGAGCCCAAGTCCCGTATCGAAGCTGCGCTGCACCACGGTGAGCGGGCAGTAGTTCTGGACGACCAGGATCCTTTCTGCCGCTATGCCCTCGGCCGTGCTTGTGCTTTCTCGTTCCAGCCGGCAAAGGCCGAACGTGAACTGAAACGCGCCATTGATCTGAATCCGAGTTATGCCCAGGCTTACCATGGCCTGGCCCAGTCCTACCTGATGACCGGCGACGGCGATTGGGAGGTGTCATTGCAGCTTCTGAACGATGCCATCCGGCTGAGCCCCAGTGATCCGCTGTTGTGGGCTTTCGAGCAGATGAAGGGCGGTGTGTTGCTGAATCTGGAACGCGACGACGAGTCCATGGAGTGGTACCAGAAGGCCGCCGGCCACCCCAACGCGGGTTTCTGGGCCTTTCTCGGACTTGCCGCCTGCCACAGTCTCAAGGGAGAACAGGCCGAGGCTAAAGCGGAGCTGGCAAGGGCGCTGGAGATGAATCCGGGTCTAAGCAAGGCCTATTTCGACGAAACCTATCCAGACGCCATGTCACGTTTCAAAAACGCGTTGGTCTCTGCTGGCCTGAAGTAGGACCCGACCCACACCCAGCCTGACATGCCGGCCCGCCGCTCAGCCACTGGTGCCGATAGGGATACGGTCGGCCGACTGATCGACCGGCCAGCCGCCCGTCAACCGCAGAACCCCGCGCTGTTCGACCGGGGCAAGACCTGGACCTACGGTGCTTTAGCGGCAGAGTCGCAGCGCCTTGCCGGCGGCCTGAAGCGTCTTGGATTCGGTGCCGGTGACCGAGTCGCTTTCTGGCTACCGAATATTGCCCAATACCTTGCCCTGCACATCGCTTGTGCACGGATCGGCGCGATTACCGTGTCGGTCAACACCCGTTTTCAGGCATCTGAAGTGGGGGACATCGTCGAGAGGTCCGGTTGTCGAGCCCTGGTCTTGTGGCCGTCGTTCAAGAAAATACCGTTTCTCCAGATTCTCGAGAGGGTCCAAAGTACGGCCCTCGCCCAGCTCGAGAGCATCATCATCTATGCCGACGGTGAACCGCTGCCCAGTTTGCCCGGAACGCTTGCTGGTCGGTCGCTCATCGACTATCAGGAACTTGCCAGTTGCGAGGAATTTACTGGCGATGACGCCCAACCGGAAAACGGGGTCGTCGTATTTACGACTTCAGGTACCACAGCAGCACCGAAGTTTGTGCTGCACAGCCACGCGAGTATCACCGGCCACGCCAGCGACGTGATGGAATTTTTCGGCTGGTGCAAACCGGACACCGTGATCCTCCAGGTCGTGCCGCTTTGCGGCACATTCGGTCATGCCCAGGCTATGGCGGGGCTGGCGGCAGGGCGGCCACTGGTCATGATGCCGGTTTTTTCAGGCCCGGAGGCCACGGATCTTATGCACCAGCACAAGGTGACGCACTGTAACGGCTCAGATGAGATGTTTGCCCGCATGCTGGATGCAAGCGATGCGCCGCTGGCGTTCCCATCGTTTCAATACGGGGGGTATGCAGCGTTTAATCCTGTCTATCAGGACATCGTCGCGCGGGCCGACAAGCGGGGTATGAAGCTGGTCGGCCTGTGGGGGATGAGTGAAATGCAGGCGCTGTATGCCCGCCAGGACCCGACCGAGACGGTCGACGTGCGGCATCGACGCGGCGGTATGCTGGTGTCCAAAACGGCAAAGGTCCGGGTCCGTGATACGGAGCAGGGTACGCTGCTGCCGCATGGAGAAGTCGGCGAGTTGGAGGTCCGCGGGCCCAGCCGCATGTCCGAATATTTCGGCGACACGGTCGCCAGCCAATCGGTACTGACCGATGACGGTTTTGTCCGCACCGGTGATCTGGGTTATACCGAGAACGATCAGCAGTTCGTGTTTCTCGGCCGGATGGGTGACGCCATTCGCCTGGGCGGGTTTCTGGTCAACCCTGCCGAAATCGAAGCGCATCTGCAGACCCACGCGGCGGTTGACCGGGCTCAGGTCGTGGCGGTAGACACGCCTCAGGGAACGCGGGCCTTTGCGTTTGTCATTACGAATAGAACGCAGGCGTTTGATGAAAGTACCCTGCTTGCCCACTGCGCCGACGGCATCGCCGGCTTCAAGGTGCCGGTCGGGATTCAGAAGCTGACCCGGTTCCCGGTCACGGAAAGTGCCAACGGTGTGAAGATCCAGAGAAACCGCCTGCGCGAGATGGCTGCGGACAATCTCAAGTCGGGTTGAATGTATGTGACGTCGGCGGTTGCCCGATCCAGCATTCCAAAGCGCATTGCGGGGGACGGGGATTTGGTAGAGTAGCGCCAGGAACGTGTCAGAACCCGGTGCGGGTTCACCCCGTATCGCCTGTGAATCAGCCTTGAACAGAACGGACCGTGTTCGATGAACCTTGAACTTCGCAAGCTGCATGACGATTTCGGTGTGGAGGTGCTGGGGGCTGAAATCGGACCGGACCTGGATGATCACGCGTTCTCACAGATCGAAGAGGCCGCCGAGCGCCACTCTTTGGTTCTGCTGCGTAACCAGAAGCTTAATGACGAGCGCCAGCTGGCATTCAGTAAACGGTTCGGAGAACTCGAATTTGATCATGTGACTTACGGCCGTGATCGCCGCATCAATTATGTCTACCGTATAGGCAATGTCGACGGGGAGGGCAAGCACATGCCAGCCAGCCACGAACGGGTGATCTTCTCGACCGGTAACCAGATGTGGCACTCGGACTCCTCGTTCCGGCCTGTGCCCGCCAAGTTCTCGCTGTCCTATGCCTATGAGGTGACGCCAAAAGGCGGTGAGCTCGAATTTGTCAGTGCCAGGGCGGCTTACGCGAAGCTCCCGCACTCGCTCAAGGCGACCATTGACGATCTGATCGTGACGCACGATTACGTCTTTTCTAGGAGCAAGGTCAGCCCCGATGCCGTCACGTCGTCGCATGCGGAGTCACTTCCGCCGGTTCAGCAGCGGTTGGTTCGGACCAATCCGGTCACCCGGGAAAAAAACTACTACGTCGGTTCCCATGCCCGGTCAATCGAGGGCTGGTCCGACGAGAAGTCCCGTGAGTTGCTCGACGACCTGCTCGATCGTGCAGTCCGGCCTGAAAACATCTACAGCCACCAGTGGCAGCTTGGTGATCTGCTGATCTGGGACAACCGCTGCGTCCTACACCACGGCCGGCCCTTCGACGCGGACCGTTACCGGCGCCGCATGCACCAGACCCGCGTCAGCTGCATGCATTCGTCGCTCGAAGAGTGACCACGACCCAGCCGGGTGACTGTTAAGTGCCGAGGACCGTGGTCCTGGCTCTATGGGAACCCAGTCAGGACTTGGCTGCCCAGGCCTCGATCTCGATCAGGATATCCGGTGATGCCAGGCCCTCGACTATGACGAGGGTTGAGGTAAACAGCGTTTCGTCGCCGATGATCTTTGCCCGGGCCTGCCGGTAACTCTCGACGAAACGTGAGTCGGTCAGGTAAACAGTCGTTTTGACGAGGTCCTTCTTGCGCATGCCGTTTGCCCGCAGACAAGCCAGGACGTTTCGGAAGGTCTGTTCGGCTTGTTTTCGAATTCCCGTCGCGAGCTTGCCTTTGGGGTCTATCCCGACCTGACCGGAGAGGACCAGCCAGTTTGCATCGGCCGGAACCAAGGTGGTGTGACAGTACTTGCCCAGGGGTTTGTGTAAGGTGCTCGGGTTGTCCGACAGGTTCATGTTGGTCTCTCCTTTGACCGGAAATGGCCGGGATAAGTTACCCGGCGCAGGATTTGCTAGTCTATACCCATCGACCAATGGACTTTGTGTGCCGCCGCGGTGGGCACGGTCACGAGGCATACGGGAGGGTTAGAGATGAGCAGTTCGCGTCCGACCGGCGCTAACAGTGTGATCGAAACACAGTCTGCGCCGGACCATGATGTTCTGGGCTGGCGACTGAAGCTCGGCGTGATTGTGCCGGCGACCAACACGATCGTGGAGCCGGAGTTTCACGCAATGGCCGTGCCCGGTGTCACGACGCAGACTGGCCGCTTCCCTCTCCAGAACGTCACCATCTCAAGTGATGCCGACTTTGCACGGATGGTCGCGGTGATACACACAAACCTTGATGCGGCTATTGAAAGCCTGGTGCCCTGT
>CAJXBY010000083.1 GCA_913051905.1 uncultured Gammaproteobacteria bacterium
GCAGTTTCTGGCCTACCTGCGTGATGCCTTTGACACGCTCTATGCGGAAGGCGCGCGTACGCCGCGCATGATGTCGGTTGGACTCCACTGTCGCCTGGCGGGACGCCCCGGGCGTTTTCTCGCCGTGGAGCGGTTCATCGATCACGCTTTACGCCATGAGGGTGTGTGGTTCTGCCGGCGTATCGACATTGCCCGACACTGGCGTCAACATCACCCTGCTCACCGGGATTCTTGATGGGCGACTTTTCATCCGAGAAGGACTCGGCGTTTCCCGGTGTACAGCCCGCTGCAATGAGCCGTGTCGAGTTCGTCCGGATTTTCGGTACCGTGTATGAAAAGTCGCCTTGGGTTGCAGAACGCGCCTGGGACCAGGGACTGACACCTGCCGACAATAGCCGGCAGGGGCTTCGCATTACGCTAGCCGGAATCGTTGATCGCGCCGGTCGAGATGCTCAGCTGGGGTTACTCCGGTCCCACCCCGATCTCGCGGAGGGTCTTGCTGAACGCGGGCGGCTGAGCGAAGCATCAGCCAGTGAACAGGCCGGTGCCGGACTCGATCAGTGTAGCCCCGCTGAATACGCCGAATTCCAGGCGCTCAATGCGCGTTATACCGGAACATTCGGCTTCCCCTATATTCTGGCGGTGCGCGGGCGTGACCGGCAGCAGATTCTGGAAAACTTTCGCAGTCGTATCGACAATAACGCCGAGGCCGAATTCGCCGAAGCCCTCCGGCAGGTCCATCGCATTGCTGCGATCCGGCTGCAGCAGATCGGCACGTCCTCGGCACCCGCCTGAAGGCCATCGTTCCCGGCTCGGTGTTAGCCTCTTTCAGCCACGAAATGCTGCGGCCAACCCGTACAATAGGGCTGAATTCCTTTAGAATGCCGGTCCGCTACCGCCGACCTACAGTCTGTTCCGTCCCATGGTCCAACGGTCGTTTTCGAGGTTGCGCACGACGGTCCGGTACCGCCCGAGGCGGGCAGTGGTCCGAAGAGCTGGCGTTCAAGACTCACCTACAGAACAAGAGGAAGCACCACGATGGCATTGACTGCGGATTTCGGTCCCCGAGACATTTATGCACAGGTAGAGAAGACAGGGCTCAAGGGCCGGCATCTGACGTTTATCGACGATCTGTCTCCAGACGAACTCAGCAACCTGTTCGCAACGGCCGAAATGCTCGAGCCTTACTGGCGCAGCGGTCTGGAACTCCTCCGGCACCGAATTCTGTGTACCTTGTTCTTCCAGCCCAGCACTCGAACTCGTTTCAGCCACGAGACTGCGATGTACCGACTCGGTGGCAACGTGTTGACCGAGTCGAATCCCCTTGTTAGCTCATCGGCTGCCAAGAACGAGTCCTTGTACGATTCGATCCGGGTCATCGCGCAGTACGCCGACGTCCTTGTGCTCCGCCACCCGGACGACCAGCGTGTGTTGGCGGATCTAGAGGCGCTAGGCAGCGACGGTCTACCCATCATCAGCGGTGGTTATGGTGACGTGACTCATCCCACGCAGGGTCTGCTGGATATGTATACGGCCTGGCGGGTTCTGGGCGGGGATTTTTCCGCCATGACTGTCATGATCGCAACGCCTGACCTGTCACGCGCACGATCGGGACAGTCTTTTGCCCTGGGCCTGGCCCGCATGGGCGCGCGCATTGTCTATTCAGGCACTACCGGGTTGCGGACCCCGGACGTGATCCGGGAGAAACTCGACGGCATGGGTGCCCGTTACGAGGAACACAATGATCTTTCAATTGGCCAGCAGGAAGAGTTAATTGCGGATCAGGGTATAGACCTGCTGTATCTTCCCGGCTGTTCGGTGAAGAAAGGTGATCCCGGCCGGGATGACTTCATGAAGAAAATGGAAGGCTACTACTTCACGGTCGAGGGTCTAGACAGAATCCGGCAAAAAGGCGGTAAGACCGTTGGCGTGATGCATTCGCTGCCCCGCAATGAAGGCGAATTTGATTTCGGGATAGACAATACAGCGCATGAGCTCTATTTCAAGCAGATCGGGTTCTCGGTACCGCTGCGTATGTCGCTGATCGCCAATATTGTCGGGGTGTCCTGAGCCGCCGGTCGGAAACGGTATGCGCGATGACGGCACCACCGAAAATCGTCATCATAGGTACCGGTGGCACAATTGCGGGCCGATCGAGTTCGGCAACCGGCCTGGCCTACGAAGCCGCAAAGCTTTCGGTCGAAGATCTCCTGGAAGCCGTCCCGGGTCTTGAAAATGTCGCCCAGATCTCGGCACAAAGCCTCTTTTCGTTAAATTCAAAGGACATGGGACCCGCTGAGTGGCAGCAGCTGGCGGGCAGGACTTCAGAGGTCCTTCGGGACCCGGGCATCTCGGGCGCGGTGATTACCCACGGTACCGACACTTTGGAAGAAGCGGCACTTTTCCTGCACCTCACAGTGCGCAGCGACAAACCCGTAGTGCTTACCGGCAGTATGCGTCCGGCAACGGCCCTCAGCGCCGATGGCCCGGCCAATCTGTATCAGGCCGTTCAGGTGTGCGCATCGATCAAGGCTGCCGGGCGCGGGGTGATGGTGGTGATGAATGGCGAGATCTGTCCGGCCCCCCATGTTGTGAAACGTCACTCGATAGCCACCAGTGCATTTATGGCCTACCCCGGAGGGTCTCTGGGCACTGTGTACCCGGGGCGCACGTTTTTCTTCTCGCCGCCGGGTCTACCTGCAATGTCCGGCGAGTTTGAAGAACTGATTCGCCCTGAAACGGATATACCAGAAGTCACCGTGCACTATCCGGTGGCGGGCGGTGACCCGCACTCCCTCGCCGGATCGATCACCGCCGACTGTCGTGGGCTCGTGATTGCAGCCTTCGGTTGCGGTGAGATCCCTGACCTGCTAGTGCCTGTCATTGAACAAACCGCTGCCCGCGGAATCTGCGTGGTCGTTTCGTCGCGGGTCGCCGGCGTGGCGGTGATGCCGGAGACTATGACGCTTCGGGAGGCGGATAATGTCCTCCCTTCCGGCCATCTCAATCCGCAGAAATCTGCGCTGTTGCTGGCGCTCGGTCTGGCAGCAGGGCACAACCCACGGGACGTGTTCACGAACTTCGGTAGCGAAGGATAGCCCCGTGGACAGCCTGCGCAGCCCACTGGATCTTCCACCACGTCTGCTGATTGCGGTCGGTGGTAATGCCATCCACCCTGAGGGAATCAGGGGCACTCCCGAGGAGCAGATGCAAACCGCAGCACGGGCTGCCCGGACACTGCTGCCCATCCTTGAGCTCGAACGCGAGCTGATTGTCACCCACGGCAACGGCCCCGGTGTCGGCAAGACGATCATGCGCCAGGTGCTGGCTCGCCACCGGGTGACGCCCATGTCGCTCGACATCTGTGTGGCAAACACCCAGGGCGTGACTGCCTATCTGCTGATGCAGGCTTTCGAGAACGCGCTGCGGAGTGCCGGAAACCCGCGACATGCTGTCGGGCTAGTGACGCAAGTAGAAGTCGATCCGGAAGACCCGGCCTTCCAGAAGCCCAGTAAGCCGGTGGGATATTTCTACTCAGAAGAGGAAGCGAGAGATCTTGAAAGCGAGCTGGGGTGGACCATGCGGGAGGACTCGGGGCGGGGCTGGCGTCAGGTGGTCCCTTCGCCTGAGCCCCGCCACATCTGTGATATTTCCCTGGTAGATGGCCTGGCCAGCCGGGGCACCATCGTGATCGCCGGAGGTGGCGGCGGAATACCGGTTGTCCGCGACAACCACGGTGTGCGCCACGGGATTGAGGCCGTGATCGACAAAGACCTGACGTCACAGCATATGGCTAACGTACTCGGCATCAAACATATCCTGATCCTGACCGGTGTCCGAAATGTTTCTCTTCACTTCGGAACCCCGCGGCAGGAGGAGATCGGTGAGTGCGCGGTATCGCAGATGAGGCAGTACCAGTCTGAAGGACATTTTGCCGACGGCAGCATGGGTCCCAAGGTGGAAGCGGCGGTCCGCTTCATTGAACGTGGCGGCCGACGTGCGATCATCGGTCATCTGGACGAAGCACTGCCGGCGCTGATGGGCGAGGCTGGAACCCACATAGTGGCCGATGATTGATAACGCAAGGTAAGTTTTAAAGGAGACAGGAGCTGCAATGAATGACAGTCGGAAGGGTGCTGACCCCAGGATTTTTGAAGACTTGGATCCGGAGCCGCGTCTGCTGATGGGACCAGGACCTGTGGACGTTTACCCGCGGGTGCTACAGGCCATGTCGAGGACGATGCTGGGGCAGTTTGACCCTCAGTTTACAACCTACATGAACCAGGTCATGGAGCTATACCGGCAGGTTTTTCGCACGGACAATCACTGGACGTTTCTCGTCAACGGCACCGCAAGGGCCGGCATCGAAGCCTGCCTGACTTCGTTGATCTCGCCTGGAGACCGGGTGCTGGTGCCGATCTTCGGCCGCTTCGGCCACCTGCTGACCGAAATCGCCGGGCGCTCCGGGGCCGATGTCGTGACGATCGACACCGAATGGGGCAGCGTCTTTGAAGCGGACCAGATTACGGACGCGGTCAAAACCTACAGCCCGCAGCTGGTCGCGCTGGTGCACGGCGATACGTCCACAACCATGGCCCAGCCACTGGCTGAAGTCGGCCGTTTCTGCCAGCAGGCCGGGGTGCTGGTCTATGCGGACACCACGGCGACGCTGGGCGGCAATCCCTTTGAGACCGATGCGTGGGGGATCGATGCAGCGTCTACCGGTCTGCAGAAATGCCTCTCGGGTCCGCCGGGAACATCACCCGTAACGCTGAGCGAGGCGGCTGTCGAGCGGATCAACGCCCGCAAGCACGTTGAGGCGGGCATTCGGACGGTAGACGCAGTGGACGCTGATGGCAGCATCATTCAGTCAAACTACCTCGACCTGGCGATGCTGATGGATTACTGGAGCCCGCTGCGGCTTAATCACCATACCGAGTCAACGGCCATGCTTTATGCAGCGCGTGAATGCGCCCGGGTGGTTCTGGGTGAAGGGCTGGAAGCCGGATTTGCCCGCCACCGGCTGACCAGCCGCGCGCTGCGGACGGGACTCAGCGCGATGGGTCTTGAGCTCTTCGGCGATCCGGCGCACCGCATGGAGAACGTCACCGGAGTCTATATTCCCGATGCGGTCAAGGATGCCGACGCGGTGCGTCTTGCGCTGCTGGACGATTTCGGCATAGAGATCGGCACATCATTCGGTCCGCTGCACGGCAAGATCTGGCGAATCGGAACCATGGGCTATGGCTGCCGAAAGCAGAATGTACTGCGTTGTCTGACCGCGCTGGAGACGGTGCTGGCCCGGAACGGTTTCAGCGCACCCGTCGGGGCAGCGGCACAGGCGGCCTACGCGGTTTACGATGAAACCCCTGCCTGACAGCGAAACCGGGGCCGGGCTCCTTGAAGGCCCGCCACGGGTGATCAACGTGGGGTTGGAGACGTTCGCCGAGGATCTGCTGGGCCAGGATATTGAAGTCGTCCAACTCCAGTGGCGCCCTCCCGCCGGAGGAGACATGGCCCTGGCGCGGTTGCTGTCGTTGCTGGCCGACTGAATGGCATCAGCGCTATCGGTGGCGGAAGCGATCCGGGCGGGCAACCGCCGGGCACTGGAACTGATGCTCGCCGCCGATCCGGTGCTGGTGGATGTAGTACCGGCCTGGAAGGCGATCGACGGACTGTCTGAGTGCACAATTCTGCACGCTGGTCCTCCGATCGACTGGCAGAGGATGTGCGGGCCCATGCGTGGCGCTGTAGCGGGTGTTGCGGTGTATGAAGGATGGGCGGCAGACCTGGATGAGGCCGTCCGGCTTGCGGCAGACAACCGGTTTACGTTTCAGCCGAACCACCACTTTGGTGTGGTCGGTCCCATGACCGGCTTGACGACCCGCAGCCAGCCGCTACTGGTCGTCGAAAACCGCAATTCTGGCAACCGGGCCTACTGCACCATTAACGAAGGCCTGGGCAAAGTCATGCGCTTTGGTGGCAACGACCCGTCAGTGCGGAAAAGGCTGGTCTGGATCCGCGAGGTCCTGGGCCCGGCCCTGGGTTCGGCGCTCCAACGCTGTGGCGGGGTTGCACTGAGACCGCTGGTGGCGCGGGGTCTGGCGATGGGCGACGAGATGCACCAGCGCAACGTGGCCTGTTCCAGCCTGCTGCTGCGTGAAATCGCACCGGCGCTGGCCGTAAGTGTCGATGATCGCGACTCACTGAAAGAGATGCTGTCTTTCATGGGGGGCAACGACCAGTTCTTCCTCAACATTGCTATGGCAATGGGCAAATCGATCATGGACCCGGTAGCGGGAATCGAAGCCGCAACGGTGGTCACGGCGATGTCCCGCAACGGCACTGAGTTTGGTATCCGTGTCAGTGCGCTGGGTGACGAGTGGTTCACTGCCCCCGTTGAAATGCCGGCCGGTCTTTATTTCCCGGGTTTTACTGAGCAGGATGCCAACCCGGATATGGGCGACTCAACCATTGTTGAGACCATCGGTCTGGGGGGTTTTGCCATGGCCGCAGCACCGGCAGTCGCCGGTTTTGTCGGCGCAGGCTCGGTAAGCGAAGCAGCCGGATTCACCCGCCGCATGGGTGAAATCACGCTGGGCATGAACCCGGAGTGGGCCATTCCGTCTCTCGATTATCAGGGCGTGCCAACGGCAATCGATATTCGCCTTGTAGTCGAGACCGGTATCGTGCCCACAATCAACACGGGTATTGCTCACCGCGATCCCGGGGTGGGACAGGTCGGTGCGGGGGTCGTCCGGGCGCCGCTGGCCTGCTTCGAAAGCGCACTCAGGGCGCTTGCCGCTAGGTTGGGTGTGTCGTGAGTGTCACGCTCAACCAGGTGCGGAGCGGACTTTTTCTAGACTCAGTGGTGCTGATGCAGATCTCCCGTAGCCTGGCATCAGGCGAAGGTGTGGAAGATGCTGCATTGATGATGGCGACACCGGCCAATCTGGAGATCCTGTCCGATGCGGGACTGCTTGCCGAGGACCGACCGGCAGCCGGTCCAGCCGACCTGTTGATCGCGGTGCGGGCTAATGACCAGGCCGCAGGGGAGATGGCTTTGGTCCTGGCCGCGGCAGGCCTCGAAAAACCGGGCGTAACTGCACGAGGGGAGATTTACCAGCCACGGACCCTACAGGGCGCCGCTCGGCTCCACCCTGAAGCGAACCTCGTGCTGATTTCGGTGCCTGGCGACTTTGCCGGCTTGGAAGCCCGCAAGGCCTTGCGCTCTGGTCTGAACGTGATGATCTTCAGTGACAACGTGCCGCTGGAAGAGGAGATCGCACTGAAACGCGAAGCCAGCGAACGGGGATTGATCGTGATGGGACCGGACTGTGGTACGGCAATTATCGGCGGTGTTCCGCTCGCCTTTGCCAATTGTGTCCCGCGCGGAGACATTGGAATTGTCGGTGCTTCGGGCACCGGTATTCAGGAGGTCACCAGCCTGATCGCTCGGAACGGAGGCGGAATCTCGCACGCCATCGGTGTGGGTGGCCGTGATCTGGCCGAACCGGTCGCAGGCATCAGTACACTGACCGCGCTGGAATGGCTGGAAGGTGACGCCTCGACGGCCCACGTGGTCATCATCTCCAAGCCTCCAGCGGACAGCGTTGCAGACCGGATTCTGAAGACCGTTGCCCGCAGTTCGAAGACCTTTACCGTATGCTTTCTCGGTGCTGGAGACCTCGGCCTGCCGGTGAATGCAACGCTGGCGACGACCCTGAAAGATGCAGCCGTTACGGCGCTCGCCGGCCGGTGGGCACCGGCACCATTCGACCCCAGAAAGCAGGCACAACCGGTCGATAGCGAACGCCGGCGTATTCTGGGCCTTTTCTCGGGGGGCAGCCTTTCGGCAGAAGCACAGACCGTGCTGATCGACCGGGGCCATCAGGTGACATCCAATGCCCCTGTCGCCGGTGCCGGTGCGGTATTAAAAGGCGGGGCTGCCCATGAGTTGATCGATCTGGGCGATGATGCCTATACCCGTGGGCGTCCACACCCGATGATCGATCCGGCGGTGCGTGATGCGCCGCTTATTGAGGCGCTGTCCGACCGTGGAATTGGTGTGATCCTGCTAGATGTGGTGATCGGGTACGGTGCGCACCCTGATCCTGCCGGGCATCTGGCCGGCGTGCTCAAAGCGCACACCGGTAGCGGGCCGCTCGTGGTGGCGTCGGTCACCGGCACCGAGACCGACCCACAGGGCTGGAGCCGACAGGCATCTATATTGACCGGCGCAGGTGTCTTGGTCGCGCCCAGCAATGCGGATGCGGCCGCCCTGGCGCTGGCCTGCCTGGAAGCCCGTTGAGAGGACGGGATTCAGCCGTGGCATTAGCAGCGCAATCGGATCTAAGCCCCGCGTTGTGTCGGCGGGTTTCCCACGGTTCCGGTTGTGGACGACACAAGCAGATCCTGGGGGCCACGACTGTAGGATCGATCGCGGCGAGGGTGTTTCACGAGGGCGCTGAAGGGCGGATAGCCGCCGTCTTCAAGCAAAGTTTTTACGTCGATCATGCCGGAAGCTGGATCTGTGTGGTGCGCCCGGGCTTCGGCAACGGCCCGATCAACGTAGTACTGGAAGGGTCTGCAGGTCTTGCCTGGCCGCGTGACATCAAGCTTGGAAACAGCGTGCGGCTGGACAACACCGGATTGCGTATCGGTGATCGCTTCAGGGTGTCGATTGAATCCGCGCGGCGTTGGCGTCCGCCGCCGGTTCCGCAGAGCTGCCCGGCGAGTCGTTCGCAGGGCCTGGCGGCGCTCGCTGCCGCTGTTCGGGGCAGGATTCCTCGGCAGGGGCTGGGTGTTTTCCTGACAAGTCTTCAGCCAACAGACAAAGCACCGATCGAGGTCATAAAGGCTGCGCCGTCTGTCCGGGCACTTTGCGGATGGCTCTCGTCATCCCCCAGTAGCGCCTTTGCGTGCCCTGCGCCGTCAACGTTGCTCGGACTGGGTCCGGGCCTGACCCCTTCCGGCGACGATTTCCTGGGCGGTGC
Organism: uncultured Gammaproteobacteria bacterium; assembly: GCA_913051905.1. Next base: position 8,997 of record CAJXBY010000083.1, read on the forward strand.
GCTGATTGCCCTGTTTCGGATCGGCCGCGAAGATCTCGCTCACCGGCTGTACCGGCAGATTCAGCCAGACCTCGCTCAGCGTACCGGTCCAGTCAGCCGGGCGTTCATTGCTGCTGCAGCGTGCGGTGAGGGGCTGGAGTCACTGCACGCCGCGCTGGATGCAGTGTTGATGGGTGAATCGGAGTCGATGGATCAAAAACTTGCCGGGATCGACCGGATCGGGCACTGCTCCGGCTGGGACGCACTCGCGGGTGCGGTTACGGTGTTGCGCTGTACACCCGGATTCGAGTCAGAGCCGCAGGCGGCACTTGGCTGACAGACCAGGAGAAGACGAATGTCACCCCCTTTCACGCAGTCCGAGTACGAGAACCGCCAGCAACGCGTTCAGACGGTGATGGCTGAACGCAAGTTGGATGCACTAGTCATCGGCGACCCTGCCAACATGAACTGGCTGACCGGTTTCGATGCATGGTCCTTCTATGTGCCGCAGGTCATGGTCATAGAGGCGGATCGCCCGCCGGTCTGGATCGGACGGGCCATGGATGCCGGTGCGCTCGGCCTGACCACATATCTTGGCGATGACTGTATCGTCCCTTACCCGGAGGATCTGATTCAGCGCGATGACACGCACCCGTCGGTATTCATGGCGCGCTGGCTGACAGGGCGGGGTCTTGCCGGTAGACGGGTGGGCTACGAGAGCGACAGTTTCTTCTTCTCGCCCCGGGCCCTCGCGGGACTGCAGGAGGGGTTGGCTGATGCGCTGTGGGTGGATGCCGACCGTCTAGTCAACTGGATCCGTGCGGTCAAGACACCGGCAGAGATCGAGCTGATGCGCCAGGCGGCAGTGCTCGCGGGATGCGCCATGCAGACCGCCTGGGACTCGGTTCGGCCGGGGGTCCGCCAGTGTGACCTCGTCGCTGAGATTCTGGCTGCCCAGGTCCGCGGGACCGATTCGTTCGGCGGCGACCAGACCGCGATCTGCCCATTGATTCTGGCGGGGGAAGGCGCAGCAACAGCCCATCCTTTGTGGACCGACGAGAGGTTCGAGGAAAACCAGACCGTGGCATTTGAGATCGGCGGTACCCGCCGACGCTACAACGCGGGTCTGGCGAGGACTGCCCATCTGGGCGATCCTCCAGAAGAGCTGACCCGTACACTGGCGGCGGTCCGCGAGGGGCTTGATGCCGTACTGGCCGTACTGACGGCTGGTGTGAGCGCTGCCCAGGTGCACCGGGCCTGGCAGGACGTGCTCGATGCCTACGGCCTAGAGAAGCCCAGCCGAATCGGATATTCCATCGGCGTTGGTTATCCGCCGGACTGGGGTGAGCGAACGATCAGTCTGCGTGCCGGAGAGTCCACCCTGATTCCTGAAAACGCCGTTCTTCATGTCATGCTCGGTATGTGGCTGGACGGGTGGGGCATGGAGATGAGTGAGACCGTACATATCACAGCTGCCGGCTCTGAGTGTCTGACCCGTTTCCCCCGCGAGCTTCATGTTGTCAGGTAACGGGACACGGCGCATGGGCGCCCGATTGCGACACTGAACGCACCCCTTTGAAGAAACACAGGAACAGGGTGAAGACTGACATCAGGACCATGAAGCTCTACCATCACGTCGAGCGTGTGTACAACGAGCTGCGTGAGCTCGGTAAATCCACTGAAGATGCGCTGCGAGTTGAGGAACTGGTGGCATTCGACCAGATGCACTATCACGGTACCGCCGCGGTCGATGAAGCTGTCCGGCTGACTGGTATCGGTCCCGCGACATCGGTCCTGGAGATCGGCTCGGGACTGGGCGGGCCAGCCCGTCACATGGCC
>CAJXBY010000084.1 GCA_913051905.1 uncultured Gammaproteobacteria bacterium
TCACACCTTCGCGGGTGATCTGGCCCGGTCTTTTTATCGCCCTGACAGTGCTGAGTGTCAATTACATCGGAGACGGTTTACGCGACGCACTCGACCCACGTCTGCGCGGGCGCTGATTTCTGGATCTCACAATTCTTCAGAACCGGGTTGCTGTAAAACCTTCCTTATAAATCTGGACCGGTTATGGTTAGAAGAGGATGGTCTATGGGTTCAAAGTAGCAGCGTCTTGTTGGGTGCGGCGGTTGATAAAGTCGTCGATCGCCTCTTTGCAGTCCAGGGCCAGGGCTGGCGGTTCGAATTCATCCAGCGCTTTGCGTGCAATTCGGTGGGCACGTACCGTGGTATCAACGCTACCGGCTTCCTGCCAGGTCTCGAAGTTTGACCAGTCCGATACCAGCGGTTCGTAGAAAGCCGTCTCATAGCGAGCCAGCGTGTGCTCTGTACCAAAAAAGTGTCCGCCTGGTTCTATTTCGTTGATGGCAGATAGTCCCAGGGTATCCTCGTTGAACTCTACCGGCTTCATCAGCGCGGCAAACATCTGCAGCATCTCGACATCGATGATGAATTTCTCCAATGATGCCGTCAGTCCACCTTCAAGCCAGCCGGCTCCGTGTAGGAGAATGTCACAGCCGCCCATGATGGCACCCCAGCAGGACATCTGTGATTCGTAGGCCGATTGTGCATCCGGTGCATTGGATGCATTGACATTGGAAGAGCGGTAGGGGAGGCAATAGCGCCGGGCTAGTTGTCCCGAGGCAAAGGCTGCTTTCACATATTCTGGTGTGCCAAAAGCCGGTGCTCCCGACTTCATGTCTACGTTGCTGGTAAAGCCACCGTAGACTACCGGCGCCCCTGGACACACGATCTGCGAAAGCGTGATCCCTGCCAGGGCCTCGGCGTTCTGCTGGGCAAGCGCGCCCGGAAGGGTCACGGGTGCCATGGCTCCGGCAAGAGTAAACGGGGTCAAGATCATCATCTGGCCAGCCCGCGCAAAGTCGATGATGCCACTACACATCAACTCATCGAGCTGCAGTGGTGAATTCGCATTGACCACTGTGTAGCAGTGCGGGTTGGCCTCGAATGTATCGCGGTCCATCCCGTACCCTAAACGCAGAATCTCCAGTGCGTCGGCGACGGCTGATCTGCCACGCGAGTAGATGAAGGTCGGCTTGTCAGTGATCTCGACCACCGAGCGGGTCATAAACAGGTGTCGATGGTTGATCGGCACATCCTGCGGTTCGACCAAAGGGGCAGTGAGGTGAATCACATCGTAGACCTGTGCCAGGCGTAGCAGGTTGTCGAATGCAGCCTGAGTTCCAGCCTGCCGCCCACCTTCGATATCTGAATAATTTGGGGGGCCTCCGACCGTGGCAAAAGCCAGGTTGGTGCCACCAACTTCAAACCAGCGCTGCTCGCCGCGGCCTCTCATAGTGAAACGCTGAGGTGCGTGCCCGACCTGATCCATTACCAGATCGGGATCAAAACGTACCATGAGATCGTTCTCGTCCACCTCCGCGCCGGCCTGGCGGTATAGGTTTCGGGCTTCGTGGTTCAATACCTTGATACCTTTCTCACGCAGAATGGTCAGCGAGGTCTGGTGAATGGCCTCGATCTGATCAGCGCTGAATTCTTCGATAGGCGGGTAGGGGTTCTTCAGGCGCAGACGATCCGGGTCAGGGACCGCTCGGCCTGTTTGACGTGGGCTGCCGCGGCCACGCCGCCGACTGTTGTTTGGCTGGGACCGTGGAGGGCTCATTGAGACGACTGTGACGACGCTGGATCAGGCCCGCATACGATCACCAGCCGGGTCCCACGCGGGTTTGGACAGGATAGAGGCTCCCTGACGTCTGCCGACCACATGGACTGAAAGGTCAGCATCGTCGGGGACAGCGCGGTCTACCAGGGCCATGGCCAGACTCTTGTCGGTATGATGGCCATAACCGCCTGAGGTGGTAAAGCCGACACGGGTGTCGCCCTGCCACACTGGTTCGTAACTCGAAGCATCGGCGTCATCGGCATCGATCTCAAGTGTCACGAGACGTTGTGGCGGGTTCCCTTTATCATGTTCTTCCAGGGCAGCAGACCGGCCGATGAAATTCTGTTTTTCGAAGTCGATCCATCGGTCCATCCCGGTCATGCCGGGCGTACGGTCCTGTGTGAACTCCGCGCTCCAGATACCGAAACTCTTCTCCAGTCGCAGCGAGTTCAGGGCATAAAAGCCGATTTCGCGCATGTCGCATGACCGGCCGGCTTCGAGCAGGGTTTCGCGCAGGGTAATGTGCTCGGCAGCCGGGCAGTTGATTTCGTAGCCCAGTTCACCACACACTGAAAGACGTACCACGTTGGCGCGGATAAGACCGACGTCAACGGCAGCACAGCCCATAAAGCCCAGAGCCTCGTGACTCAGGTCCTGGTGAGTGAGGCTTGCCAGAACGTCACGTGATCGCGGACCAGCCAGACCGAATCCTACGATCCCGTCAGAGATATCGTGCACCTTGACGCCGTCTTCGATGTGATCCTGGAACCACCGCATGTGCCACTGCCGAAGGTAATAGGATCCCATAATCCACCAGCTGCCGTTCCCCCAGTTCAAGAGCGTGAGGTCGCCTTTGAGTCGTCCACTCGGGGCCAGCATGGGTGCGAGTCTGGCCCGGCCGGGCGTGGGCAGGCGTGATGCCATGAGGTGATCCAGCCAGGTACGGGCGTTGGGTCCCGTCACCTGGAATCGAGAAAACCCGCTGATATCGAGCAGCCCGACACGTTCACGTACGGCGGTGCATTCTTCGGCTACGATTGGAAACGCGTTGGAACGTCTGAGAGTCGGTGTCTCACTGAAGTCGGGCGATGCGAAAAACAACGGCACTTCCAGTCCCCAACTGCAGCCCCAGTTTGCCCCTGCTGCTGTCATGGCGTCATAGGCCGGTGCCTTGCGTAGCGGTCGTCCGGCCGGCAGCTGCTCGTTGGGGTAGGTCATGACGAAGCGCCGGGAATAGAACTGGCCGGTTGTCTGCCGGATGTACTCCCGGTTCGAGGCGAAATCACCGTAACGGGCGATGTCCATTGGCCAGGAGTCGGCTTCGGCTTCACCGTGGATCATCCACTCGGCGAGCGTCTTGCCCACGCCACCGCCCTGAAGGAAGCCGGCCATAACACCGCAGGCGAGCCAGTAGTTGGGTACGCCACTAACAGGACCCACCAGTGGGTTGCCGTCCGGAGAAAAGGTGAAAGCGCCGTTGACCCAGTTCCGGATACCCACTTCCTGCAGTACCGGATAGCGGTTGAACGCCATCTCGAGCTCATCTGCAATACGGTCGGTATTTTCCTGAATCAATTCTATACCGTAGTTCCACGGTGCTCCGTCGATGTTCCAGTGCTGGTGATTGATCTCGTAGATCCCGACGAGGATACCGTTCTGGTCTTGGCGCATGTAGGTGAAGCCCTCAAGATCGACGGTCATCGGCAGCTCGAAGTCCATGGCCTCAACTTCCGGGATCGTTTCGGTCAGGAGGTAATGGTGCTCGAGTGGCGACAAAGGCAGATCGAGACCCACCATTCGGCCCACCTGTTTGGCCCATAGGCCTCCGGCATTGATCACGTGTTCGGCGTGTACGCTCCCTCGTTCTGTTACGACGTCCCAGCTGCCGTCAGGACGCTGGGTCAGGGACTCGACTTTATTGTGTTCAATGACCTCAGCGCCGCGTTGCTTTGCTGCTGTTGCGTAGGCCTGGACAGTACCGGTGGTATCGACATAGCCCTCTCTGTCGGCCCACAGCCCGCCAAGTACACCGGCCGTATCCATGATCGGACAGCTCTCTCTGACCTCTTCGGGTGTCATGAGATAACAGTCGTCGATGCCGACCGTTTGGTATGTCCGGTAGGCCGACTGCAGCCATTCCCAGCGTTCGGGGGTAGACGCCACACTGATTCCACCGGTCATGTGCAGGCCGATCGACTGGCCGGATTCTTTTTCGATCTCGGCCAGCAGATTGATGGTGTAGGCCTGCAGGGCAGACATGTTTGGGTCTGCATTCAGCGCGTGTATGCCGCCCGCCGCGTGCCAGGAAGAGCCGGCAGTCAGGACCGATCGCTCGATCAGGCAGATATCGGTCCAGCCAAATTTTGCGAGGTGATAAAGCACAGAGCAGCCGACAACGCCGCCACCGATGACGACGGCCTGATAATGGGATTGCATGAGATTGTCCTCTCGGGAAACTCAGGCCGCGTTGCGGGTCGACCCGGAAACAATGGATTGGATAGTCTTGTCCATGGTGGTAATCACGTCCGCAAGAGCCTCTTGGTCTTCGTTGTTCAAGGGGCTGAGCGGCTTTCTCGGGGGACCGGCGGGCAGGCCGCGCAGAGTCATTCCGTACTTGATGCACTGGCCGAACTGACCGCCCTGTTCGAGTATCGCCATCAGCGGCAGCATCGCGGCCATGATGGCCCGCCCCTTGTTGAAATCGCTTTCGATGGCACACGCCTGGTACAGCGCCAGATGGGCTTCCGGCGCAAAGTTGGCACCGGCCGCTACCCAACTGCGGGCACCCCAGGCAAAGAATTCCAAGGCCTGATCATCCATGCCGCAGGACAGAGCAATGGTCGGATACCCGTTGGCCAACAGGTGCAGGCGGTTGATGTCTCCGGAGCTTTCCTTGATGGCACAGAAGTTTTTTGACCGGCTTACGATCTGCAGGTAAGTTTCCCCCATCCCTACACCGGTCCGGCCGGGATAGTTATAGAGAATGATGGGAAGATCGGCGGCCCGGTCTATGGCCAGCGCATGTTCGGCATTCTCGGCTTCCGTCGGCACAGCGTAGGGCGGTGAGTTGACCATCAGCGCATCCGCGCCGGTCGCACGGGCAGATTCTGCGAGGACCACCGAGTCTTCGGTCCGGATGGCACCGGTGCCCACGATCAGCGGTAGCCGGCCGGCAATCACATCTTTAGCCAGTTGGGTGAGCTCTATGCGTTCGTCAATGGTCTGTGCATAGTATTCTCCAGTCGTTCCGGACGTCACAATACCGTGCACACCGGCTTCAATCAGATGCTCGATCACGGCCGCAAAGCCCTGCCGGTCTATGGAGAAGTCGTCGTTGAACGGGGTGATGACGGGTGTGTAAATGCCTTCGAAATCCATTGATGGTCTCCCTTGGAGGGGTTCTGGTCAGCTGAATTCAGCGACCGGTGTAAGTGATTCCATTATCGGTGTGACACCCAGTCCCGGTGCCTCATCGGCTGTCATGTAACCCTCGGCGACCGCCGGTGCACCCGTGGCGATATCAACTGTAGCGTATTCGTGGAATGCCGAAGACTGCAGCTGAAAAGCGCTCGGTGTGGAATGGGCGAGATGGGCGATGGCTGCTGTCGCAATCTCGCCGCCCCAGCTGTCTTCGATATTCATCGGTAGGCCTAGAGAGATACACAGGTCTCGGACCTGACGCGCACGCGTCAATCCGCCCATACGGCTGATCTTGAGGTTGATCAGGTCCATGGCCCCGTCGTGATGTGCCCGCAACACGGCCGCAAGACTGTCCATGCACTCATCCAGTACGAAAGGCAGGTCGGTGTGCCGGCGGACGGCGAGGCACGCCTCGTAGGACAGGCAGGGCTGTTCGAAATACAGCAGGATGTCGTGTTCACGCGGTAGTTCCTTTATGGCGTCTGCCACAACCAGGGCATCGTGCTGTTTCCAGCCGGTGTTGGCATCTGCATTCAGTACTTCACCCGGTTCCATGCAGGTTGCGACCTTCTGGATCCTGTTGATGTCCGTCAGCGGGTCTGCGCCCACTTTGACCTGATAGTTGCGGTAGCCCTGGGCCCGGTATTCTGCGATTCGGGCAGCCATTGCATCCGGGTCGGTGCGGGTCACGACCTTATACAGCTTGACCTTGTCCTGCTGTTTGCCGCCCAGCAACGTATAGAGTGGTAAGGAGCTGGTCTTGCCCAGAATATCCCAGCACGCCATGTCGATGGCTGATTTGACATAGGGGTGACCCTTCAACAGCTCATCCATCCGGTCGTTGATGCAGTCGAGCTGGATCGGATCTTGGCCAATGAGTTCAGGGGCCAGGGTGGCGATTCCGGTCCGGACGCCCGCCGCATAGGCTGGCAGATAGGTCGGCCCCAACGGGCAGCACTCACCTATACCGCTGATCCCGTCATTGGTCTCGATGATGACGACTGTGGTATCAAAGGCACTGTGGGACTGGGTCGACCAGCTGTAAAACCCTTCCTTCATCGGTAGGTCCGCACGGTAGACCGAGATACGTTCAATTTTCATGGTTACGTTCTGGCTGGGTGTCTTGTCAATCTGGTAATCGAGACTGGTGTTTCTCTGCGAGGGCTGGAAGTTTATCGTCTGGACCGGTGGCTGTCAGGCCACTTATCTTGTCGATACGGCAAGGTGGACCGGGCCCAGAACAGGACCTGTGATAGCGGTTCCGGTTCTCATTCCGGTCAGTGCAGGGTATTCATCAGGGTTTTATACTGTGCCGAGAAAAGCTGTATTCGGTGCTGCAATCGCCCGGGTCCCCGATTGTCAAGGGATCAGGACCGCGCAGGACCTTTGTTCGGAAAACCAAGGATGTCGCCGATCGTCCTGCTGACTACACTGTGCATCGCCCAGATCCTCGCGATGACCAGCTTCGCCAATTTTGCGGCCCTGTTGCCGGATTTTGTGGTGCTATGGGATCTGAGCAATACCGAGGCGGGCTGGATCGGTGGCATCTACTTCGCCGGTTATGTGATAGCGGTGCCGTTGCTGGTCGGCCTCACCGACACTGTGGATGCCAAGCGGGTTTATCTCTTTAGCATCGGAGTGGGTGTGGTGGGCTCGTTCGGTTTTGCGTTGCTGGCAGAAGGCTTTTGGAGTGCCATGGTCTTTCGGTTTCTCTCGGGCATCGCGCTTGCGGGGACTTATATGCCAGGACTGCAGATTCTCAACGACCGGTTACCGGAAGCCAGCCGCCAGCGCATGCTGCCCTGGTACTTAAGTGCTTTCAGTCTCGGAACCGCGGTATCGTTCTATATGAGCGGCTGGCTCATGGCGAGGTTGGCCTGGCCGTCGGTGTTTCTCGTGGCCGGCGTAGCACAGGCTGCCTGCCTGCTTCTGGTGCTGCTGGCGGTGGTATCCAGGCGACCGACACCGAACAGTGGTAATGACAGGCACCCGCTCGACTTCCGGCCGGTCTTTACCAATCGGGCAGCGCTCGCCTATACCTGGGGGTATACCGGCCATACTTACGAGCTCTTTGCCTACCGTGCCTGGATTGTCGCGTTCCTGGTTTTTGCCGCAGCCGTTTCCGGTACCGTGGCGGGTACCGAAGCCATCACAGGATACGCGGCGCTGTTTAGCCTGATTGGGATGCCCGTCAGTGTCATAGGTGCCCAGCTCGCCCTGCGCGGCGATCGCTGTAAAACTGTATCGACGGTAATGGTGTTGTCGGTGATAGTCGGCATGAGCCTGGGCTTCATCGGTACGGCACCTTTTGTCATTGTGGTCGTGGTAGCTGGTCTTTATTCCGGATTGATCATGGCTGACTCGGCAGCTCTCACCGGCGGTACGGTAGCGGCTGCACGGGAAGGGCAACGGGGCGCCACCTTGGCTCTGCATTCAGTGATGGGTTTTTCCGGCGGTTTCCTGGGGCCGCTGGCTGTCGGGTTGGTGCTGGACCTTGCGGGTGGACGCCATTCCAGCATGGGTTGGGGGTTCGCCTTTGTCGCCATGGCAGCAGGTTCGCTAGTGGCTCTGGCTGGATTTCGGTGGCTGCTGGTTCGTAGACCGCGCTCTGTATGAACTGCTCGTGGGCAGACGCTGTCCATTATGATCAGGGCGAGGTACTGCTCCGAAGAAGGGGGCTCGTTGCGTGAAGCATTATGACGTCGCTGTGATTGGCGGTGGCCTTCTGGGTTCCGCGTTTGCCTACGGCCTCAGTGCACAGGGGGCAGGGGTCGCTCTCTTGGACGAAGGTGACCAGGCGATCCGGACAGCGCGCGGCAACTTCGGGCTCGTCTGGGTTCAGGGCAAGGGCCAGGGCATGCCGCAATACGCACGCTGGAGCCGCAAATCGGCGGACACCTGGACACCGTTTAGCGAGCAGTTGATCGAAGAAACCGGTACGGACCCCGGTTATCACCAGCCCGGTGGTTTTTGTGTGTCACTGGATGAGGCGGAGTTCAGCAGCAATCTCGAACTGCTGAAACAGCTGCGCGAGGAAGCCGGTGATCAAGGTTATGCTTACGAAGTGGTCGATCGGGCAGCGCTGGGTCAGTATCTGCCCGAGGTTGGCCCGACGGTGCCAGGCGCCACGTATTGCCCTTACGACGGTCACGCCAATCCACTGAGACTGCTGCGCGCATTGCATGAGGGGTTCACGCAGAACGGTGGCGCTTATGTCCCGAGTGCAAAGGTCAACAAGATCGAGCCGTTGTCCGCAGGCGGTTTTGAGATCTTCAGCGATGGCGGGTACCGCGCCGGATGCGAAAAACTGGTGATTGCCGCCGGGCATGGCTCAGTCGATCTGGGCAGAATGCTGGGAATGGAAGTACCTATTTTTCCGGTACAGGGACAGATCGTCGTGACGGAGCGGGCCCCGGCAACGATGGGTTACCCGACCAACTACGTTCGCCAGACGGATGAGGGCAATTTTCTGCTCGGACCGTCGGCACGGGACGTAGGTTTCAATGACGATACGCAGACCGCTACCCTTCAGGGCATTACCCGCCAGTGTTTGTCGGCCTTTCCACAGCTCAAGCGTTTGCGTATTCAGCGCACCTGGGCGGCGCTGCGCATCATGACGTCGGATGGTTTTCCCGTCTATCAGCAGTCGGCCGCTTATCCTGATGCATTCTCGTTTTCCTGTCACAGCGGTGTGACGCTTGCTGCGGTCCATGCCACCGAGATACCCCGCTGGGTGCTGTCAGGCAGGATCCCTTCCGAGTATCACTGTTTTCACCCGGCCCGGTTCGATGTTTAGGCGAAGATCGCCGGTCCGTGCGCCGGTCAGTTTCTTGTTCGAGGGTAAGGAGATCCTGGCCGAGCAGGGCGATTCAGTCGCTGCGGCATTGCTGGCTGCCGGGGTCTCGGTCTTCAGGCACACAGCCGTCAGTGGTGCGGCACGGGCACCGTTCTGCATGATCGGTAACTGTTTCGAGTGTCTTGTCGAGATCGATGGTGAAACCGCCAGCCAGAGTTGTCTGGCAACGGTGCGTGAGGGAATGAAGGTACACAGGCAACGGTGCGCTCACTCGGCGGAACCCAATGACTGATGCTGTCCTCCATCTGTGGCAGGGGATCTGCTGATGACCGATTTCGACGTGGCCATTGTCGGTGCGGGGCCTGCGGGCATGAGCGCTGCGTGCTGTCTAGCGGAATCCGGTTACCAGGTGGTTGTGCTGGACGAGAACCCGGAACCCGGCGGTCAGGTGTTTCGTGGTCTAGAGCAGGTCCGTGACGGACGACCGGCAGATCTCGAGGTGCTGGGTCAGCATTACGGCAAAGGCCTGGATCTGATCGAAAGTTTTCGACAGAGCGATGTGCTGTACAGGCCCCGGACGGCAGTCTGGCAGGTTTCGACACCGGAAGAATCGGCCCTCACAATCGGCACGGTGCGTGGTCAGCAGGCCGGCATGGTTCGGGTACGGCACATCATCCTTGCAGCGGGCGCGATGGAGCGCCCGACACCGTTTCCGGGGTGGACGCTTCCGGGTGTTCTGACGGCAGGTGCAGGTCAGACGCTGCTCAAATCTTCCGGGCTGGTTCCGGAGGGGCGAATCGTGCTGGCTGGCAGCGGGCCCCTGTTCTACCTTTACGCCAGTCAGTTGATCGATGCGGGAAAGCAGCCGGATATCGTGCTGGATACACGCCCGGTCGCCTCGTGGAAGGCCAGGGCCGCAGCGCTGCCGGTGCTCGCCACCGACCCAAACGCGATGCGCCGCGGGCTCGGCTGGATGCGCAAAGTACGCGCAAAGGTGCCTGTCCATCAGATGACCGGTGGCTTGCGGGCAATAGGTGATGACAAGCTGGCGTCTGTCAGCTTTGAATCACGCGGCCGGACAATCACTGAACCCGCCGACCTGCTCCTGGTGCACGATGGCGTGATACCGAATACCTGGCTGGCCATGTCTGCCGGCTGTCGGCACCACTGGGATGAGCGCCAGCACTGTTGGGTGCCGGACATCTCTGGCGAGGGCCTGACCAGCCGCCCGTCGATTTCTGTGGCGGGTGACGCCGCGGGAATCGTGGGCGCCGATGCCTGTGTTGTGCACGGTGAGGCCGTTGCCCGTGAAGTCGCAGACCACCTCGCGAGCCCGTCGCTGGTGACTGCGAAAGGGGAGTCTCGTCGGTCATTGTTGTGGCGGCATCGTTCGCTGCGGCGCTTTCTGGATCTGTACTATCCGCCCTGTCGAGAATTTGAACTGCCGAGGGATGACGATGTAGTGGTTTGCCGTTGTGAGGAAGTCACGGCCGGTGAGATTCGGCAGGTGGCATCGCTGGGCTGCGTGGGTCCGAACCAGGGCAAGGCGTTTACCCGCTGCGGCATGGGACCCTGCATGGGAAGGGAGTGTGGCGTGACCGTGAGTCGGCTGATTGCCGAACACCATGGACTAACGATGGATGAGGTCGGGCACTACCGGATTCGACCGCCAATCAAGCCGATCACGGTTGGTCAGCTGGCCGATCTCGAACCGGATCTCAACGGGTGAGACCG
>CAJXBY010000085.1 GCA_913051905.1 uncultured Gammaproteobacteria bacterium
CCACGCCGGTGTTCTCGCTCTTGAGGTAGTCCTGAATCGCGACGGCAGCCCGAATCGAATCTGCCGCCACCGGAAAAATGGCCAGCGTGCTGTCGCCGGCGGTGTCCACGATCCGGCCCCCGTAATGATTAACGATGTGATGCTGGGTCGACTGGTAGCGGCGCAGTGCCCGGTATGTGGCGGTCTCGTCGTCATGCGTGAGCTTGCTGAAACCCACAACATCCGCATAGAGGACCGCAGCGAGTCGACGCGGTGGGGGCTGGGTGGTTTGGCTCATACTGAACCTGGCGAAACGGACCGGCGGCACCGATGCCCCCGTGCTCGAGTTTAAGGCGAGGCGAATGGGTTTGGAGAGCATGTTCCGGGTGTTAGGGACATCTTACCGCCTTGGCCTGAAGAGCGCGGTGCGGAAAACAGCGGGAATTGTCCGTCACAGCGGGAGATCGCTCCTTCCCCGCGCACCGCCAAGCTGTCGGGACACCAGCCTGGCGTACAGGTCGCCGCTACGGAGCAGTTCTTCATGGTCGCCTGTTTCGATCACCCGGCCTTCGTCCAGTACCACAATCATATCTGCGTCCCGTATCGTCGAGAGTCTATGGGCAATGATTACCGTTGTCCGGTCGGTCTTCAACTGATCCAGGGCAGCGCGCACGCTCTGCTCACTGATGGCGTCCAGATGCGAAGTGGCCTCATCCAGAATCAGCACCGGAGCATCCTTCAGGAACGCCCTGGCGATGGCGACCCGCTGGCGCTGTCCTCCAGAAAGGCTGGTCCCCCGCTCGCCAACCGGCGTTTCTAACCCCTGGGGAAGCGAGTCCGCCAGTTCGGAGAGGGCTGCCAACTCGATAGCCTGGGCCAGTTCGTTCGCCGTAGCCTTAGGCTTCGCAATCAGGATGTTCTCTTTCAGCGTGTTGTTGAACAGGTAAGTATCCTGCGCAACCAGCGCAATTCGCGCACGCAGTTCATCCAGCCGGAATTCCTTCAGATCTACTCCGCCCAGCGATGTCACGCCTTCCTGGGGATCCCAGAACCTCATCATCAATTGTGCCAGTGTGGTTTTGCCGGCACCGGATGGGCCGACCAGGGCAACAGTCTGGCCCGCTGGAATGGTAAACGTGATGTCTTTCAAAACCTGTTTGGATCTGCCGGGGTAATTAAAACCGACGTTTGAGAACACGATAGCAGGGGCCTGTTCGTGCCTGGCAAGACCCGGGCCGTCCACAACGGGGACTGGCTCGTTCTCCAGTGCGTAGACACGCCGTGTTGCACCAAGGGTATCGGCGAGCTGTCGACCGACCTGGGCAATTTCGGAGACTGGTAAAAACGCGGCCATCGCCAGTATGGTCAAAAGGGGCAGTACACCCGGATCCATCGAGCCGCTGCTGGTCAGAATCGCGCCTGCAGCGACAACGGCCAGACCGCCCAGACCGGTAAACACTTCCAACAGCGTATGCTGTAGTGTCAGTTGCCCGAAAAACGGCAGGCGTAGCGCAATATGCCGGTCTGCAAGCCGGTCAAATTCGTCACCGCGTCCTTTCTCTTGCTGGTATGAAACGATCTCGGCCACACCCTGGACACTGTCAATTGCATGTGCGGCCAGTTCCCCCGCCGCCTCCCGTGACCGGGAGCCCAGGTTGTCGACCTTGCCGCGCATCAGAAACGGACTGAACCCAACCGCGAGTAGAAACGGTGCCAGCGCTGCGGCAAACCACAGGTCGGCCGAGGCCAGTATGATCATGACGACCACCGGAACGACGACCGAAACGAATGCCGGGGCAACGGTGTGGGCAAAGAAATATTCGACCAGTTCGACATCCTGGGTCGCAATGCCCATCAGGTCGCCGGTCCGTCTGCGCACCAGATAGGCTGGCGCAAGTTTGTCCAGCTTGCGGAACACGTTGACCCGCATCTGGGCAAGCAGTCGAAACGCCATGTCATGGGCTATCCAGGACTCGAGCCAGTGCAGGATACCGGAGAGCGGCGCGACGACCGCCAGACCTATAAGGTAAGTGTCGAATGCTCTGTCGTTCTTGAGTGCGAGTACGGTCAAAGCGCTGAAAACCCCCACACCGATGAATGCCACGACCCGCAGCACTCCGAAGACAAACGTCAGTGTAAGTTTTCCTTTCCAGGGCATGATGTGGCTCATCAGGATCCCTACGACCTGCCGCCAGTTCAGCCCTTCCGCCTTTACGATCCCTTCGGTCGGCGAATCAGATTGGACCGATTCGCTGTCTTCGGGCGCTACTTGGCTGCTCCCGTTGGCTCTTTCGGAAACTGTCGGCCGATGCTGTTCACGATCGGCTTCACGTGCCTGTTCGGACATCAGGCTCGCATAGATGCCCTGCTTACGCATCAGTGTCGAATGGTCTCCGGTCTCTATGATTCTTCCGCTTTCCAACACGAGGATACGATCGCAGTTGATCACGCTTGAAAGCCGGTGAGCGAGGACCAGCGTGGTACGGCCCTTCATCAGCATTTCAAGTGCCTGCTGAATAACGGCTTCGTTCTCGGCATCGACCGCGGACAGGGCCTCATCGAGGATCAGAATGGGTGAATTCCGCAGGAGGGCTCTGGCAATGGCAACACGTTGGCGCTGACCGCCGGAGAGTTTGATGCCTTTCTCCCCGATCAGGCTGTCATACTGAAGCGGTAGCGTCGATACAAACCCGTGAATGTTGGCGTTCTGGGCAGCCTCAATGAGTTCTTCATGGGTGGCGTTGGGCCGACCGAGCCTGATGTTGTCCGCGATGGTGCCGTGAAACAGAAATGTGTCTTGGTTGACTACTGAGATCTGTTTTCGAATCTCTGCGAGCGGCAGTTCCCGAAGATCGTGCCCACCGAGTCTGACTGTGCCTGCATCCGGATCGTAGAACCGCAGCAGGAGCCGGACGATCGATGACTTACCGCATCCGCTCGGCCCGACGATGCCGACCCGCTCACCGGGCTGGATGTTCAGCTCCAGACTGTCATGCACGACGTTCGGGTGACCGGGGTAGCTGAAGCGCACGCTATTGAAATCAATCATGGGCTCAAGAGCGGCGGGTGCCGCGGCGGTACTTCGCTCCTCTACAGGAGGTTCGGCATCGAGAATGCGATACACTCCCTGTGCTGCCGAAAGCCCAACCATTCCCTCGTGCAGTACGGTTCGAAGGTCCCGCATCGGGCGAAAGATCTCCACGCCCAGCATCAGGATCACGATCAGTATCGCCAACTCCATCTGTCCGGAGGCCACGCGGTAGGCGCCTAGGCCCAGAGCTGTGGCCGCACCGACTGCAATGGATGTGTCGGTAATGCCCCTTGCCAGAGAATTCGTCGCTAACACCCACATGGTGCTGCGAAACAATATTTCGGCTTTTTCAGCCAGCAGGTCGGCACGGGGTCGACTCTGGCCGAAGGCCTTGAGTGTTGCCAGTCCCTGAATCGAGTCCAGGAACTCGGAAGCGAAAACCGCGTAGGCATCCTGGCGTTCCTGGGATTTCTGGATGTCGAAACGGTGCCAGAGCGACGGTGCCGCCAGGGCAACCAGCGCCGCAACAAGTAATGTAATTGCGACCGGCAGATCGAGAAATGCGACAAAGACGAAAATGAGTACCGGCGTGATCGCAGAGACCAGCAGCTGGGGCAGGTACTTTCCAAAATACGTCTCGAGTTGTTCAACACCATCGACCAGCGAGAGAACCAGTTCGCCTGAACGCTGCCGACCGGTATAACCTGGCCCAAGGGCTACGACCTGGTGATAGAGCCGAAGTCTGAGTTCTTTCTGAACGACAGCTGCGGTTTTGTGGGCAACCATTGTGCGCCAGTGTTCGAATGCCCCGCGCAGGATCATGACGACACCGGTGGCGATGAAGAACAGCAACAGCTCACCGGCGCTGCGCCCGGCGAACACCAGAGCGATGAGCCATCCCAGCATGGCCAGCCGGGCCACACCGAGCCCAGTGGCAAGCAGGCCGATCAGTACGGCAAAGTAAATCCGCCCCCGCACGTTCCAGGTGAAACCCCAGAGACGATGATCAAAATGCATTGTGTGTAACCGCGTGCGCCCTGGGAACCAGACCAGCCAACAGATATTCAGACGATGCTGGGAAAGGGCATTGGTTTTCTCGGCAGCACCTATCTTAAAGGCGCAGACCGAATTCATCCACAGGCAACGCCGCCAGCAGCAGCCGAGGGCTTCATTCAGGGCGGGTCTCGGGGCGCAAAAAGAGTTGCCGTGATTGTCAGGATTCGGCGTTAGAATACGCGCCCTTTTCACTCGGCCGAACATTCGACCTATGACTGAACCGCGCCACATAAGCTTGATGGATACCACTCTCCGGGATGGGGAGCAGACCCAGGGGGTGTCTTTTTCGCCTGAAGAGAAAGTCAGTATTGCCAGGGCCCTTCTGCAAGCTCTGAAAGTGGACAGGATTGAAGTCGCATCGGCTAGGGTGTCGCACGGCGAAAAAGAAGCCGTGACCCGGATCCTCAAGTGGGCAGAAGAACAGGGCTTTCACGACCGAGTCGAGGTGCTCGGTTTCACAGACCACCAGCGCAGTGTGGACTGGATAGTGGAATCCGGCGGCCGGGTGATGAACCTCCTGACCAAGGGGAGCGAGAAGCACTGCCGTGAACAGTTGGGCAAAACGCTATCCGAACACCTGACGGATATCGAGCAGACGATTGCCTATGCCAAGGACAACGATCTGCTGGTGAATGTCTACCTGGAAGACTGGTCCAACGGTTATCGCGACAGCCGCGATTATGTCTACGGCATTTCAGCGGCCCTTGCCGGGCTGAACGTCGCCCACGTGATGTTGCCGGACACGCTGGGTGTAATGAGTCCTCAGGAGGTCTTCGACTGGGTAGGTGACATGTGTACACGGTTCCCGGCCGTGGCATTTGATTTTCACCCGCACAACGACTACGGACTTGCGACGGCCAACGCGATGATGGCGGTCCTGGCGGGTGCCTCGGGCATACATGCTACGGTCAATTGCCTGGGAGAACGGGCCGGCAACGTGTCACTTGCGGAGGTTGCGGTCGTTCTGCGGGATAAGCTCGGACTTCACCTTAGTCTGGACGAATCCAAGATTCATGGCCTGAGCCAGATGGTCGAGAACTTTTCAGGCAAGAAGGTGGCGGCAAACTCTCCGGTAATCGGAACGGACGTCTTTACACAGACGAGTGGCATACATGCAGACGGCGACATGAAAGGCGGGCTGTATCAGACTGAGCTCAGTCCCGGGCGTTTCGGTCGCAGACACAGCTATGCGCTTGGCAAGATGAGCGGCCGCGCCTCGCTGGTCAATAATCTGGAGGCGCTGGGGCTGGAGCTGTCCGAAGAAAACCAGCAGAAGGTTTTGGACCGGATCGTCGAGATCGCTGACACCAAGGAAACCATTACACCGGAGGATCTGCCTTTCATCATCGCGGACATCCTGGAAAGCCGAGAGCTCCAGCACGTGGAACTTCTGAACTGTTCTGTTACCAGCGGCCTGGAGATCGAATCGACGGCCAGCGTTCGGGTCCGTGTCGGGAGTGAAATCCACAAAGCCAGCGGCTCAGGCAACGGTGGATTCGATGCCTTTACGACGGCCATGCGGTCGGTACTGGAGCCCAGAGGTTTCAGTTATCCTGAACTCGCGGATTTTGAGGTCCACATCCCCAAGGGCGGCAGCTCTAACGCCCTGACGGAATGTTTCATTACCTGGCAGGTCGGTCAGGGCCAGCTCAAGACCCGCGGTGTGCATGCCAACCAGGTTTTTGCCGGTATCAACGCCAGCCTGCGAATGCTGAATATGGTCATGCAGCAACAGTCAGAGAAGGTGGCCGAGTCAGGGCCGGTGGCAAAACCCGAAACCGTGCCGGTCTGACGAGGATCAGTCGACGGGAATTTTTTCCAGTTCCCCCGCTACCCGGTCACCGAATTCGGCGGTGGTGATTTTCTTCTCAGAGTCACCGCGCCGGGCGAGATCCGGGGTAGTGAAACCGGCTACGAATACGGCCTGCATGGCCTGCCAAAGATTGCGCGCCTCGTTATCCATGCCAAAGCTCATCTCAAGCATCATCGCTACGGAACCGATCATCGAATAGGGGTTGGCGATACCCTGACCGGCAATATCCGGAGCTGATCCGTGCGAGGGTTCGTAGTAGGACTTCTCCGGCCCCACGCATGCTGAAGGCATCAAGCCCAGGGAACCCAGGATACCCCCGCCCTGGTCACTGAGAATGTCTCCGAACATGTTCTCCATCACCATCACATCAAAGCGGGCCGGATCCAGGCATAAGTAAGTCGCGGCCGCATCGACCAGTACATGCTCGACCTCGATATCGGGGTGACCCCGCCGCACTTCCTCGACCACCTCGTTCCACAGGATGCTTGATTTCAAAACGTTGCTCTTGTGCACGTTGTGTATGATCTTCTTGCGTTTGCCGGCAAGTTCAAAAGCGACTTCCAGCACCCGGCGAATCTGATCTTCATCGTATTCGAGCATTTCGTGGACATAACGGCGGCCGGCTTCGTTGACACCACTTTCCTTCTTTCCGAAATATAGGCCCCCAACGAGTTCACGAATGATGACAAGATCGATGCCTTCACCGATCACTTCGGGCTTGAGCGGGGAGAAATGGGCCAGGCTACGGGGCAGGTAAACCGGACGGAAGTTGGCATAGGTGTCGTAACGCCTGCGCATGGGCAGCAATGCACCCCGTTCGGGCTGCTCATCCACCGGTATCTTCTTAGACTCTTCATGGTTGAGACCGATCGTGCCCTTCAGTATGGCGTCTGCCTCGTCGCAGATGGCCATCGTTTCCTCGGGAAAAGATTTGCCGGTTTCAAAGTATGCCGAAGCGCCGAAGGGCGAGGGTTTCATATCGAAAGTCACATCGTTGCGACTTTCGACCAGACGCAGGATTTTGACCGCCTGGTCCATAATCTCCGGTCCGATACCATCGCCGGCGAGAATTGCAATGCTGTATGTCGACATATCCTACCTCACACTTTTTGCTTCCAGAACCAGAGTCAGGTTGAGCGCCCCTCTGGTGATTGTAACGCCGCTGCCAGGGAGGAAAACGGATTCTGCTTCCGGCGAGTCACTGGGCACCGCTTCGCGCGATCAGTTGTCCTGACCTGCTTTGAAGGCCGATTCCATCTCCTTGCGGGCTGAGAGTGCGTTGTTCGACGGATCAATTTCAACATCGTCATAGGTCAGGACAGCCCCGGCGGCGACATCGTGCTGCAGGGTCACGTCCGATGCGAGACCCAGCGGCAGGGCACCTAGAGCGAGGGAATCTGCCGCCGGCATCTGCCGGCCCCAGACGCAGTGACCGCCTTCACCATCGAGTTTCTCGCCTTTTTTCAGTTCGCGTTTGGCTGTTGCGGCCACGTCGGCATGGAATCCTATGGGACAGCCGGTGGGTTCGCCGCGTAGCACTGTTGAGGCGACCGAGATGCCAAGCTCCATGCCAATCATATGCGTCGGTCTGTAAAGGGATGCATAGCGTCCGGATTGATCCTGCAGCATGTGGTATTCGCGGAAACACTGTTTGGCGTAATCTTCAGCAGCCTCGATAACCACATAAGTGCCCATGGCCAGATGATGGGGTACCGGGGTACCGTCGCGGGCAAGAGAGGAGACGACTTCCGTGGTGCCGTGGGCAGCCAGGGAACCGCCGTCTTCGATTGGCTTGCACACATCGGCGAGTTCGAAACGAGAGCATGGCGGAAAGTTCAGTCCTTCGGTTTGCGGAACCAATCCCGTGGCGTTACAGACAGCGCTCATTTCGATGCCGGACTTGCTGCCGTCGAGAAAGGAATTGAACATCTGCAGGTTTATGCTGTCCGGGTCATCGATGTCGAGGTATTCACGCAGGACGTCCCACACCGTGTCTGGCGTGAGTGCATGGTATTCAGGATGATAACGGGTGCCCTTGCCCGCACAGATGACGTTAAAACCACAGGTTCTGGCCCAGTCCACATGTTCACAGATCAGGGCCGGCTGATCTCCCCAGGCGAGACTGTAGACCAAACCGGCAGCCCGGGCCTCCCGGGCAAGCAACGGACCGGCAACCACATCTGCTTCGACGCTGACCATCACGACGTGATGACCCGCGTCTATGGCCTGCCGGCAGTGGCGGATTCCGGCTGCCGGACCGCCAGTAGCTTCGACCACGACGTCGAGTTCGTCGATGGCAATCAGGTCGGCAGCATCATCGGTCAGCCAGGTTGTGCCACTGGCCAGGGCCTCGGCGCCGTCCCGCGCCTGGTACTGCTCTGCGCTCCAGCCGGCCGTGGCGAGCTGTCGCATGGCCCGGGCCGGATCAAGATCGGCTATCCCGACGATCTGAATACCGCGGGTCTTGAGCGCCTGTGTCAGGTACATGGTAGCGAACTTGCCGCAGCCAATCAGCGCGACGCGGACCGGGTGACCACTTTCCGCCCGTTCATGCAGCATAGATGAAAGATTCATCAGGTCTCCTTGAGCCGTTCGGGTGAACCAATCATTTGAGCCGGACAGGCTCAGGCCCTGGCGGCTCGATGTTCACGAACATGTTCCCAGGCAGCTCGAATTTCCTGGGTCTTTTCAGTCGCCAGCTTGATCATCTCCTCGGGCATGCCCTTGGCCACCAGCTTGTCAGGGTGATGCTGGTTCATCAGGCGCCGGTATGATTTCTTGATTTCGCTGTCCGGCGTTTCCTCGGACACCCCCAGCACCGCATAGGATTGTTGGATCGTCCGCCCGGGCTGCTGTCCCGGGCGGCTGGCGGCACCTGAAATCAGGCCGATCAGGTTCTCGACTTCTTCCGCGCTGAATCCGAGCACCTCAGCGCTGTGTAGGAGGATTCTGTTTTCGGTTGCGTCGAGCCGCCCATCGGCCATGGCGCCCTGCACCTGGATCTCAAGAAACATGCGCAATAAGGTGGTGCGCCGCTGACATTCCCGGCGAAACTGATGCAGCACATCATCGAGGGGAAAATCCGCCTCCTTGCCCTGTTCGAACAGATCTATGGCCGCTTTGCGCTGCTCCGGGTTGAGACGCATCTGGCTCATGAGATTTTTCGCCATCTGAATCTCATGCTGCGACACCTGGCCGTCGGCCTTGGCGATATGGCCCATCACTGAGAAAGTTGCGGTAAAGAAGGCGAGTTGTACGCGTTCCTGGTCTCCGGGCAGTGCCCGCATGCCGCTTTGGCCGCCCCGGCCGGAGTCGAACTGGTGGCCAAACGAAGCACCCAGGAGTGCACCCAGCGGCCCACCCAGCATGAATCCCAGTGTTCCACCGATCAGTTTTCCCCACCAAGCCATCCGTGATTACCTTTCGTTTTGTTCAGTCCAGGGTTGAGTTTAAAGAATACCGGGCAGTTAGCGTCAATCCTATAAGGCAGCCCCCGTTTTGAATCCGACCCTGCGTCAGCTCAAGAACTGCTGGCCGCGCGGCAGCATTCCAGGCGTGTTGCTGGGGTCGAACAAGCGCCGGACCCGTCATCTGAGCGTTACCAGCTCTTCCGCGGCAGTGGGGTGTATGGCAACGGTGTTGTCGAAGTCAGCCTTGGTGGCACCCATTTTGAGGGCTACGGCAAAACCCTGGATGATTTCGTCTGCGGCATCCCCGATCATGTGACATCCCACCACTTTTTCTCCTTTGCCCGTAACGATCAGCTTGACGACCGTGGGTGATTTTTCCTGGGTAACAGCGTAATACATATTGGTAAACCGGCTCTGGTACACCTTAATGTTCTGCTGTCCGTACTGCTCGACGGCCTGTTGCTCAGAAAGGCCCACGGTTCCGATCGGTGGGTGGGAGAATATGACGCTGGGAATATCCGCGTAGTCCAGGCAGGCATCCGGCTGTCCGCCGAACAGGCGGTCGGCCAGACGGCGGCCCGCTGCGATGGCGACCGGGGTCAGTGCCTGTCGGCCGGTGACGTCGCCCACGGCATACACCCCCTCCAGGTTGGTGCACTGGAGGTGATCGGTGGGAATGAATCCCGAACTATCCAGTTCCAGACCCCATTCTGCTATTCCGAGATCCGCTGTCGCCGGCTCACGGCCTATCGCCCAGAGGACCGAATCAAATTCATCGGGCATTTGGTCATTGCCATAGTCAGCAGCAAGTCGGCCGCTGTCCTTCTCGAATATTCGCTGCAATTGTGTACGGCTCTGAATTCGGATCCCCGATTCGCGCATCTGGGCGATCAGCGTCTCACCCAGGGTGGCATCGAAATCCCGCAGCAGCCGGTCTTTTCGCAGCAGCATCGTCACTCGGGTGCCCAGGCTATGAAGGACCCCTGCGAGTTCGGTCGCGATGTAGCCTGCGCCGATTACCAGCGCTGATTTGGGCTGGCGGTCGAGCTCGAAAAATCCGTCGCTGGTGATCCCTAGAGCAGCGCCAGGTATCTCAGGTACGCTGGGCCTTCCGCCGGTGGCGATGAGCACCTGATCAGCTTGAAGCGCTTGGCCGTCTACTGTGACCGTTCGTTCTTTGCTCAAAACCGCCCACCCCTGAAACAGCTTGACAGCAGATTGCTCCAGGTTGCGGCGGTAAATGTCGTTGAGCCGCTGTACATAACCGTCCCGCGCACGCTTCAGAGCCGGCCAGTCAAAGCCGGTGCCTGTCACGCTGAACCCGTAATCCCCTGCATGGTGGAGTACTTCGGCTACATGGGCGGTGTTCCACATGACTTTCTTGGGTACGCAGCCTACGTTGACGCAGGT
>CAJXBY010000086.1 GCA_913051905.1 uncultured Gammaproteobacteria bacterium
CCGTTCGTGCCGCACGGGACGCCACCGCTTCACCTGCTAGGTCTGCTGCCAGCTTCTGGTCTGCGGCTGCAAGTGCCTGCGTCTGGGATCCAAGCCCCGTCACCTTATCCGAAATAGCCGTTCGTGCCGCACGGGACGCCACCGCTTCACCTGCTAGGTCTGCTGCCAGCTTGTCATCGGCGGTCCTGAGCTCACCTATCTCAGCCATAAGCGCCAAGTTTCGGGCCTCCAGCGAGGCCATGCGTGCCGCCATTGCTTCGGCTGTCGACTGTGCAGCTGCCGCCTGTGCGGCCAGATCAGACGTCAGATTCTCGTCTGTGGCTCTCAATTCACCGATCTGTTCCGCGAGAGCCGAGGTGCTGCCCTCCAATGAAGTCACGCGTACCGCCGTCGTTTCTGCTACGGCCTTTGTATTTGTTGCCTGCGCCTCCAGATCAGTCCTTAGCTGCGAACGTTCAATCTGGCCAGCTGCGACTTCATTCTGCAGCCGGACAGCGTCCTGCCGCCATCGCTCGAGATCTCCCGAAAGGGTTTCAATCAATACTCTGGCTTCGTTGGTGTTTGCAAGCATTTCCTCACGCTCTGCCTTCGCACTTGCCAGGACCTGCCCCAACTCAGTCAGATCTTTTGTTGAACCGGCAAGTTTCTCCGACAACGTGTCGACTCCTTCGAGAGCTTTTGTCGACTGAGCCTCCTGCCGTTTAAGATCAGCCCCAAGCTGCTCGCTCTGTGTCGTAAATCCCTGAACCTGTGCAGACAGGACCGAGGTCATGTTCTCCAACGATGTCAGGCTCTGGGCGAGCTGCCCGAAGTCCTGCTGCCACAATACAAACTCGCGGGAGGCAGATTCGATAGCACCCAACCTGTCGGAGATCGCTGTCTGCTCAGCTTTTATGCCAGCAGTCTGCGCGGTCATCCCCGTTTTTAGTTGTTCGTCCTGAGTTTGTAGTTTCACCAGAGTTTGTTCGAGCTGAGAAAAGCGACTGCGCCACTGCTCAAGATCGGTAGACAGGCCCTTGAGAGTTGCCAGACTATTGGTCATCGCGTCCCGCGCGGCAGCCGTCTGATCAGCAATTTGATCACGCTCCGTACGAAGACTCGTCAATGTCTGCCCTAACTGGTTAAAGTCGCTTCGCCACTGCTCAACATCACCTGCGAGCGCCTCTAGCGACGTCAAGCGCTCTGACATTAGCGCCTCGGCAGCACTGGTCCTGGCAGCCTGAGCCGCGAGGTCTGTCCTTAACTGTTGACTCTCGCCCTGTAATGCCTCGTCCCACGTCGAAAGCTCGGAAGAGCGCGACTCGAGGGATACCACCCTTTCCGTGATGGCGGTCCGGCCCGTACGAGCCTCAGCGATCTGCCCCTCCAGATTCTTCTGCAGCTCCAGATTATCGGCTCGATGAAGATCAGCATCATTCTGAACGTAAAGAACACCGACGATACCGGCAACAGCCAGTAGGACAACCGCACTCCATAATCCCGCAGACCCTGTCAATGCACTTGGTTGCTGTTTTTCAGCCATAAACAACCTCTCAGCGGTCAGACCCGTCATCCTTCAGTAACCGGTGTTTAAGTATTTTTCTCATACACATTCGGAGCACTTTTGAAAGCGTATTATCCGGTTATTGAGCCAGACTATCCACCACAGCAATCCTGATTTGGCCCTCAAAGTCAATAACATCCTAAAAACCCCAGAATTTTGGGTTCTGTCGGCCGAGGCGATTGGTTGCAAATTAGGATTTGGCTCAATCCAGAGCGCTCCAGTGCCAGCAGACTGCCGAACTTATGGTTGGAGGGGGAATTCTTCTGAGCAACCACCTTTCGTTGGGCGAGCCAAATCCATACGACCTGTTCCGGTCCCTGCTCAGACTGAAACGGTGTTCTTTTGGGACTGGGCAGTCAGTAACGCAGGATCATCCGAATGAGTGATTCACCGCTGTGCCGTGCAAGCCGGCGTCTGTGCCAGGCACTGGCGACAATCAAAACCCCGATCACGATCAACAGCACCGATACAATCAATGACAGAAACGGCGGGTAGAGCGCGATGAACACACCCGCAATGATGATGATTAATCCGGCTAACATGTTCTTTTCCACTGCCGAATATGGAGGTGATCTGAGCCAGATTCAAGCAGTCTTGTTCCGGAGGCCTTATTCTACTGCGACAAGAGCCGCCATGGCGAAATGGATGGCTTCAAGACAATCAGGAGCGTAATCTGAACCTGGGCATACCCGGGTTCCGAAAGAAGTCCCGCTCAGTCTATTTGAAAGAGTCCTGATCAGGAGCATCTGATGCCGACACACTTCAGCACCAAAGAAATGCAGGCCCGCCGTAAAGCCGTAGTGACACGGCTGGATGAACTCGGACTCGACGGCCTGCTGATGTTCAAGCAGGAGTCCATGTACTACCTGACCGGCTACGACTCATTTGGTTTCAGTTTGTTTCAGTGTCTTGTCATCGACAGTGATGGCAATACTGCGCTGTTAACCCGATTGCCAGACTTGCGCCAAGCTCGGTATACCTCGGACATCAAGGACATCCGGCTCTGGCACGATGTCGAAGGTGTGAATCCGGCTTTGGAGTTGCTCGGCATGCTCGAGGACTTGGGGTTCCAGCGTGGGACCCTGGGGATCGAGTTTGATTCTTACGGGCTTAAAGCTCAAAGCTGGCGACTCCTTGAGCCTGTTCTGGCGAATTTCTGTACGCTGACCGATGCCTCCACCCTGGTCGATAGATTTCGTGCAGTCAAAAGCCCAAAGGAAATCGAGTACATTCGCAAAGCCGCTGCACTTTCAGACGATGCCTGGGATGAGGCTGTCCGACTCGCTCAACCTGGTATTTTTGAAGGCGAAATCCTGGCTGCAATGCAGGGCGCTGTATTTCGCGGCGATGGCGATTACGCCGGCAACGAATTCATCATCGGCTCGGGTCCAAGCGCACTGCTGGTCCGATACCACAGCGGCAGGCGGCACCTTGGAACTGAAGACCAACTGACGCTGGAGTGGTCCGGCGCTTACCGGCGCTATCACGCGGCCATGATCCGTACATTACTCATAGGCGAGACCCATACCGACCACCTGCGCATGCACCGTGTCTGTACAGAGGCTTTGATCGCCTGTGAGGCCGCGGTCCAACCCGGACGCAGCATGGGTATGGTCTACAAAGCACACGCAGAGGTCATGGATTCTGCCGGTTTTAGCGACCACCGCATGCACGCCTGCGGGTATGGGATGGGAGCCGTCTACAACCCGTTGTGGGTGGACCCACCCATGTTCTATCAGGATAACCCCCTGATCATGCAGACTGGCAACGTCTTTTTCCTTCATATGATCCTGGCTAACTCTGACACTGGCCGGGCAATGACGCTTGGACACAGCGTGCTGGTCACTGCCAACGGATGCGAACGCCTGAGCCGGTCATCTCTGGAACTGGTGATTAACTAACCCGACACCGCAAACCGATTCCCGAACGGGTCACGAATCGTGAAAGACTGATGAAACGAGTCTTCCTCAATAGCTGATAGAGATAATTCGAGTGATTCATACCACCCCCGAGACGCTTTGATATCACCGTCAATCAGATCGAATAGCGCAGCGGTACCCGGCACAATCTGATCTGGAGTCAATTGAAGCAGCAGATGCGTCCCGCCCCGTAGTTCAAGAATGGCAATGTCGTCCCCCTCGAAAATCTCGCAAAAGTGTGTAACTCTGCCGCTCCCGAGTAGGGTCATGCCAGGTCACACCGTGAATGTTTAGCCTGACAATGCTCATTAAGAAAGATGTTCCAGACAGCGCGATCAATACGGTATTATTCGGCTTGCTTCACGGAGTTAAAAGGCACCCCATCCTTTCACATTTCTAGAACACCGGTTGACCAGATATCCGGTGTCACGAGGACAGAATTCATGGCAATTGAACAGGGAAAAAAAGCGCCGTCATTTTCGCTGAATGATCACGAAGGCAATAAGATCAAATTGAGTGACCTCGCAGGGCAATGGGTCGTACTGTACTTCTACCCGAAAGATGACACCCCGGGCTGTACGATCGAAGCCTGCGATTTCAGTTCAGACCTGAAGGGCTTTCAGAAACTTGGTGCCATTGTCTATGGGTGCAGTCCGGACTCTATGGAGAGCCACCAGAAATTCATTCGCAAATACAAACTCAAGGTTGGACTTCTATCCGACGCCAACCACAAGACCATGGAGAGGTACGGCGCCTGGGGTGAAAAAAATATGTACGGGAAGATCACCTTAGGTGTAATCAGGTCCACCGTGCTGATCGATCCGCAGGGCAGAGTCGCCCGACACTGGAAGAGGGTCAAGGCGAAAGGTCATGCTGACTCCGTACGCAAGACGCTGGAAGAACTCACCGGGAACTGACTGGCCTTCAAGTAGACTCTGACGGCCTGTCATCCACCTCAAAGGATAGACCTCGCCCTGACGTGTGACCTGAAGTTACTACTGGGCAGCTAACGCAGCGTTGGCAAACGAGGCCAGATCAGGAAATACGGCCTCGACCTCCGGCCAATCCTCGAGCGCCGCGGTCGCACCCCAGCCGCCCCCTGATGAGAGGTTCTGACGGTCAATCCATACGCTATACAGACCCGCTACTTTTGCCGGCTGGTGGTCATGATAAAGGCTCTGAGCCACATGCAGGATGCAGGATGAGTCGATTCCGAAGTCCTTATCCAGAGCACTGAAAAGATAGTCAAAATTGGCTGAATCAGGTTTGTATGACCCAATCCGCTCCGCGGTATAGATGGCATCGAACTCTACCTCCAAGTGACGGTTCGATGCGGCAAACCCGGCCTCGTGAACATTTGACAGAATGACCAGGCGGTAGCGATCCTTGAGTCGCCGGAGGGCCTCACTGCTGTCCGGAAAGGCGGGCCAGCGCCCTACCGAATGTCCAAATTCGCGGTTAAGCACCGCATCAGTGACAAGATCATTGGCACCGGCGAACTGGTCATGGACATGGCCCAGGACATCGGAATACAACATGTCGGGTGCGATCGCTTGCTGGGCATTCTCCAACTCCGCAAAACTACGCAGTACCGTCTGCCGGTCCAGAACGGTATTGTTATTGGCCTTCAGCAGGGGCTGGAAAGCATCCCAGATTCCGGTTTCCCAGTCGATCAGTGTTCCATAACAGTCAAAACTCAGTGCTTCGAATACGTTGTAGTCCAGGCCCATGAGAGGCTTCCTTTTTTTCGTTACCCGAATTCCGTCAGCGCTTAATCACCGAACAGCCGGACTGCCGGCCCTGCTGAGTGACTCGGCTGCGCTTTCAACCGCGCCACTGCCGTGAGCTACGCCCAGAGCTTTGAAAGCCGTATCCATTGTCGCCAGTGCGCCCAGCAGCATGGGCGGATTCAGGTGCCCCATATGACCAATTCGAAACACCGATTTACCATCCATATATTCCGGCAAATCGAAGCCCAGACCCAGTCCCAAAGTCAGACCGGCTTGGTCCTCGCACCAGCGACGCATGCGGGCCATGTCACAGCCTTTCGCCCGAACAGTAGTTACCGCGTGGGAACGGTACGCGGGATCGTCGATGTTGCACCGAAGGGGACCACCACGTCCCCAGGCCTCCACCGCGGCCCACACGGCCCGGGCCAGTTCGGCATGCCGCAACCAGACCACCTCGCGCCCCTCTTCCGCGATCATGTCTAGAGCAGCCCGTTGTGCAAACAGAAGGTGAGTCGGCGCCGTACCACAGAAACGCTGGTAAAACACGTCGGGCTCGACCCGCGGCCGCCAGTCCCAATACGGTGACGGAAATGGAACCTGCTCAGAGCACTCCCGGGCCTTGTCGTTGAACAGCAGGTAGCCCAGTCCCGGCGGCGTCATCAGGCCTTTCTGGCAGGCCGTCACCGTGACATCGACACCCCAGGCATCCATCTCATACCGGTCACAACCAAACGATGCAATTGTATCCACCACCAGCAGTGCCGGATGCCCGGTTTGATCGAGAACCCTGCGAAGCCCGGCGATGTCATTGCACACTGAGCTTGCTGTATCGGTATGTACCGTCATGACAGCTTTGATTCGATGATCTTTATCCGCATCAAGCCTAATCTGGACTGCCTCAGTGTCGACTGGACCGGTTCTTCCGAAATCGATTTCCTCGACATCAACCCCCATTCGCTGGCCGATTCCTGCCCAGCTCCCCCCGAAGGAACCGCTGTTCAAGAACAAGGCCTTATCACCGGGCGCTAACAGATTACTGATCGCCGCCTCCCACACACCATGCCCGTTACAGATATAAAGTGCGGCTTTTCCCTTGGTGCCCGCAAGCTCGGCCAGGTCTGCGAGAATACTGTCCGTCATCCCGATCATCTCGCCTTCGTAAATGTTCGGTGCCGGCTGGTGCATCGCGTTCAAGACGCGGTCTGGCATGATCGATGGGCCGGGCGTTAGAAAAAGGTCACGCCCGGAAGACAAAGACAGTGATGGCATGGCGGAAACTCCTGAAGAAACGGCTGTGCCGGGCATCAGATCTTACAGCCCGGATCGCATCGGAAACTGGACAAAAAACCGAATTGCGATGATACCACCCGATCCCCTATAGCAGACCAACAAGAGCTGTTCTGAAGCCCGGCCACCACGCATCGTGGATGATCTTGCCGCATTTACATCGCTTATCTGTTGGCTGGCAGTCAGTGACGGTCGGCACCCCGGTAAACCACAGGCCCTGCTTTGGTCCCGCTCGGGCCAGTTGGATCTGGCGGTGTCGGTCGGTAATTTGGCCGTATAACCTGACCTTGTGCTTTTCGGGTAACCGCTTCGGAGACTGTTTCGAGTTTTGAAGCGGCAGCAAGCGCGGCCTTCCGGTCTGCCTGCTGGGTGTTCAGATTGTTAGGCACCGGCATCATGCTCGCCAAATAGTAGGCAATTTTCTGCCTGGCAGGATCGACATGGTTCGCCGTGTCGAGTTCACGTTTGTTCACACCCTTGACCGGTGTGACACAAGAACCGTTAATCACCTCAAGGTCAAACCACCATTTTTTTGCCGGATTTCGCGTCCCGTTGCCCAGCCAATCGTCAATTCTGACCGCCAGCGGCACCAGCATCGGTTTGAGTGCAGGTGCATTGATTCCACACCAGCTAGCAATCCGTTCGACAATTGAACCGTCGGCCGTCACGACTTTATTCAACGGACAGGTCTTCATACAACGCCCACAAGCGGAGCCCCGGGCATTGGTGAGGCGGTAACGTGTACAGCGCTCAACGTCGGGTTTCCACATCTCATAGCCGTTGAACATGACCTTACCCCCCCATGAAATTGCATCACAGGGACACTCACGGGCGCATTTCAAGCAGCGGCTACAGAAATACTGCAGGCCGAAGTCAATCGGCTTGTCGACCTCTAGTGCCATATCGGTGGTCACGACGACCGTTTTCAACCTGGGCCCGACAAAAGGATTCAGGACCAGCTCCCCGATGCGTGACAACTCACCGAGTCCAGCAAGCAGCATCAGCGGAATGTGCAATACGTCGCTGTCTACGTTGGTCTGCGACCGGGCCGGAAACCCCAGCTTGCGCAGCATTTCCGCCATGACTCCAGCGATTTCTGCACCCCGCAGGTAGGCTCTCATTGACTGTGTACCCGAGATCCAGTCATCACCCGAGGCCCCTTCCATGGTGTCAAATTCCTGATCGATCAGCATGACGATCGCATAGCGGTGTTTGATTTCGATCGGTTCTCCGTCTGCTCCGTGCGAATACCAGGCATAAGGAGGAATTTCACAGATTCCGGTGACATCAGATCCCAGAAGATAGGACAATGATTTGACAGCCCGTGCGTTTGAACCCGCATCGGACAGCGCCTCCTGGTTGGCCAAAGAATCAGACTCACCCTCCTGCACCGGCACCATCGACCGCATCGATGCCATCATTCCGGCCGTGTGGGGTTGCTTGAAGGCAAATCGATGCCGTTCCTTCTGTGCCTTGGGACCCAGATCACCGCGCAGTGCCCGATCGAAAAATGCGGCTCTTTTTGAAACCCTTGGGACCTCATCATCGATAATCAGTGTTGTCGGACGCTCAACCCGTTTGACACTTTCCATCGGGTATGGCCCCAGATGGGTCGCCCGTCTGTTTAGGCGGTTCCGCTCCCGTCCGGACGTCGCACCGTTACGCCCAAGCCAGTAACTCAGCCCTTTCGACCTGAGCGCTTTCTCCGCCAGTGGCTGGTCTGTCTGCAGAGCGTAATCAGTGGTGACTACTGCCAGCGAGAATCCTCTGGTGATAAACGGGTTGCACAACGTTGCTTCACACCGGACATTGAGGCCAGCAAGCACCGACAACCGTCCGGCATCCACTGAACCGGCACCCCTGACATGAGCCCTGCCCGACCAGCCGAGCTGAGAGATGTGACCGGCCAGACAGACCGCAATACCGCCTACCCGGCAATCCGCAGCCTCCTCCACTGCCTTTTCGATCCAGCTCCTGGCCGGATTATCGGGTTCAGGAATGCGGCCGTGTTCGAGTAGCAGGACGACTGCGAAGCTGTGTGACAGGGGATCGGACCCTTTGCACCACGCGTTGGACGGCATACGGCAGATGCCCACCTGCGAGGCATTCATGAAATAACTATAACCCTTGACATCGACCATCCGTCGGTACGGATCATCGGGTACGGGTGCTCTGACCGGGGCCGGTTCCGACACTGCGTTACGCACAAAGATGTCAAGGTAATCCCTCAACGCCTCCGCCAACGGCCCCTGGGGCGCCGCGTCAAAACCCGGAGAATCTACACGGGGACGCTGTTGTTCGCGATCCGCAACAGTGGAATCCACCGGTAGGTCCTCCAGTGGATAGGGCCCTAAGTGATAGGGCCTATTCCGCGAAGGCATCCGCAGAAACATTCAGGGACTCACAAAACCAAACGTGTGGGAGCGGTAGACGGCCTCGATAAGGCGAAGCGTATACAAAAGGCCATAGTTCCCCCGTGGTCAAGCGGCAGCAGACTGCCCTTTAACGAGAGACTGTCTTACTTCGGTAGGATAATCAATAGTATGCCAGTCGGTCTAACCGAAGGCTGAAGAGAAGAGAAGTCGACTCAGCGTTTTGAATATTGAGGCCGCTTCCTGGCTTTATGCAGACCAACTTTCTTGCGCTCGACTTCACGGGAATCACGGGTGACAAATCCTGCTTTGCGAAGAGCGGGTCGAAGACTTTCGTCGTATTGCAGCAACGCCCGCGTGATCCCATGGCGTATGGCACCCGCCTGCCCGGTATTGCCGCCGCCTTTGACGTTGGCTCTGATGTCGACCTTGTCGACCATTTCTGCCACGTTCAATGGCTGGCGAATCACCATGCGCGCGGTCTCACGCCCGAAATAACGATCCAGTGGGCGGCGGTTTATCGTGATCTCTCCTGTACCGCGGGTCAGAAATACCCTTGCGGTCGAGGACTTCCTCCGACCGGTACCATAGAAAACCTGTTCGCCTGCTGCCATCGTCTGTTCCTCGTTCTGCCGGGTCGGTGACTAGATGTTAAGTGTCTGGGGCTGCTGAGCCTGGTGCACGTGCTCCGGTCCGGCATAGACACGCAGTTTCAGAAACATTGCCCGCCCCAAGGCGTTCTTGGGAAGCATTCCTTTGACTGCTTTCTTAATGACCTGTTCGGGGCGACGTTCCAACTCATCGGCCAGACGGGTTTCACGAATCCCGCCCGGATAACCGGTGTGGCGGTAGTATTTCTTTTTCTCCGCCTTATTGCCCGTCACCCGGATCTTTGCCGCGTTGACCACGATGATGTGATCGCCGGTATCAACATGCGGTGTGTATTCGGGTTTGTGCTTGCCGCGCAGACGCGTCGCAATCTCTGTGGCCAACCGGCCCAGTACCTTGTCCGTGGCATCGACCAGATACCAGTCACGCTGTACGGATTCCGGTTTTGCCGAGTAAGTGCGCATTGGGTGAATAATGGAGCGGAAAAAATTGAGGCGCGGATGTTACAAGATGGGGCCGGTACTGACAACTGTTTCCCCTCATGCAAAGTGACTACGGTGCAGGCGGCAAAACCGAAAAAAAAGCACAGCGCTTCAACTTGCTGTGCTTAAACCACCAAAGGAGGATGGAGGAGTCTTTCGTTTACAGCGTAATTCTGTTTCCCTTTTTCCTACCCGGCTTAGTGTCCAGGTGTTCGATCTCTAGTGCCAAGTAATTAACTAGTTTTATTATTATTCACTAATACTCTTAAATAGTCAACCCTGCCAACGAGTTCTTCGAACAAATATCTTATATTCTTTCCTTTCAAGCACTTACCGATCCACCGGCTCGCTATAATCAGTGCCAATGCCATTCTGGCGACGTTTCAGGGATGCGGTTTGGCAGCTATCGCCGGGTTATCCAATAGCTCAACCCAGTGCACCACCGGCACACCGGACCGAGTCTGGAGATGAACCTGGCAGCCGATATTGCCGGTCGCGATGACGTCAGGTTTTGCTTGGTTTAATGCCGCTAGACGGTTGTCCAGCAAAGTGCTGGATATTTCCGGTTGCAGGATCGAATACGTCCCTGCTGCGCCACAGCACATGTGGCGTTCGCTGACTTCAACCAGCGAAAACCCTGCTCGTTCCATAACACGTTCAACAATTCCAGTAATCTGCTGTCCGTGTTGCAGCGTACAGGGGGAATGAAACGCGACGCGCAGCGACT
>CAJXBY010000087.1 GCA_913051905.1 uncultured Gammaproteobacteria bacterium
ACTCAAACCGATCTTCAGCACCCTGATCGAAGACGGCTATGATGCCGCGCTGCTGGTCCAGGATTATCCACCGCCGCATCTGGACGCAGACCGGCACCTGTACCAGGCGGACGCGCGGGCCTTCATCCAAGCGACACAACAAGCCGGAATTCCGGGTGCAGTGTGCAGCAGCCTACCCGAAAACCTCGATTCTTCGATCCAGGCATTTCTAATCTCCAACCAAACAGCACCCTTGCAGGGTATTGGAGAATCCGTACAGGCGCTCTCTGCCGCCGCCACCTTCGGCAGGCAGCGCGCGAGGCATCTGGCACAGAGCGGGCCCACTGCAATTCAGATTACCGGATGCCCTAAAGGCACGGTCACGCTGGATGAATGGCAGGGCAAGCAACACCTGGCAAACGCCGGTATCGAAGTGCCTGCAGGTGAACTGATCGATGCCGCCGAGGCCGCCAATGCGGCAGGCCGGTTGGGTTATCCGGTTGTGCTGAAACTCGTCAGTACCGACCTTCCGCACAAAACTGAGGCAGGCGCGGTGCTACTGCAACTGGAATCAGCAGCCGCCGTAGCCGAGGCAGCAGCAACCCTTCAGCGCGCTGCCAGGGAAACTGCCGTTTCAGTACCGGCAAGATGTCTGCTTGTTGAGCAGATGGTCACCCACCCAATCGCTGAACTGCTGGTTGGGGTGCGCAATGATCCACAGTTTGGTCACACGCTGACGCTTGCCAGCGGCGGCATCCTGGCGGAACTGGTTTCAGACAGCGCTACCTTGCTCCTTCCTGCCAGGCGGGAAGAGGTCGCTGAAGCCCTGCACTCGTTGCGGATTGCAGCGCTGATCGGTGGCTACAGGAAACGGCAGGCAGCAGACCCCGAACGAGTGCTGGATACACTGTGCGCAGTGATCTCATTTGCTGCAGGACTCGGCGCCGGCCTGGACGAACTGGAAATCAATCCGCTGATGATCACCTCTTCGGGCTGTATCGCAGCGGACGTGCTGCTGCGGGTCGAAGAAAATACGCTCTGAAAAAGGCAGCCGCTTTCAGCCACGGTATGCAGTCTTGTCGGCGGGAGGCGCGGCCCACGGAAGCCAGGCATCACAGCAGTTCGGATCTCAGGCGGTCCGACCCCAGAAGTACTTTCTGACCTCGTCACTGTTTCTCATCCCCGGCTGCTTACTGAAACACAGTACGGGCACCAGTCTTGCGCGTGAGCCCGTGACTGGGGTCACCCGGTGCAGCGTATGCTGACCGTTGAAGATCAGCAAGGTTCCGGTGGTGAACGGGAGCTGCTGGGTTTCTCGAGAGTCGCCGTCAAGCACCCTGCTCAGCACGGCTTCCTCATCGTGGCGATGCCGGATTCCGGGCACATATTCGAATTCACCGCCTGACTCTGGCGCCTGCAGCATCAATGTGATGCTGAGTTCAGATTCATCGAAGTGCCAACCGTGTTGGCCACCGTTTGTGTACACGTTGATGCTGCACGCACCGAGAGGATCGACGAATCGATGCAGTTCCGCCGCACCGATGACCGACTGAATGAATTGCATCAGTGGATCCCACTCATAGAGTCTTCGCAGATGGCTTCCACGCGGCAGATGATCGTAAGCGACAGAACCGACAAAGGTCTGCTCGGCCCTCCCCGCGGAACCCTGGCCGGAAAATGTTTCCAGTTCGGTGGCGAGATACACATTGTGTGTGCTTTCGACGAAATGAGCGTGATACTCAAGTGCACGGGCTTCGGCTGCCATTTCGGCGATTGCCGTCTGGCGCAGAAATCCGTCCAGCGCCAGCAAACCGGTGTCCTCGAACGTCAGTCGACTGTGTTCTCTGAAGGCCCGGCCGTCAGTCGACTCAGGGTCGGTGATCGGATAACGGTCCAGATCGATCAGTTCAGATGGATGCATGGGTAGAGACTCTCCGGGCACCGACGGGCAAGCTACACCGGGACGGGCCCGGCAACGTAATCTAGGAGTTGCCGGTGACGACCGGGAATTGTAGTCAACCGACCCCACCATTCAAACCGGTCATCGGGAGACTGTGGCCAGTGTGCGATTAAACCCCGCCACACAGAGCGGGTAGAGGAAATCAAGCCACCGGACCGGATCCACACCCACATAAAGTTTCACCTCGAACCCCCAAGTGGTGCGACAATCCCCGGTCACCCGCCAACTGGACCGAACAGTCGGCGTCACGTTCGTGGAGAGACGTGTTGACCACTGCTCACATTTCGAAGCACAACGACCTGCTCCTGCTGGATTATGACGGTGTGGTAGCGGATTCCCTGACCGCTATTAGGGAGCACACCGCTGCGTTCTGTCGGGAACGTGGCCTGGGCCAAGGTCTGGCTTCTGCCGCCATCGCCTGTATGCGGTCCGCAACACTTGCAGGCCTCATTGAGGCCGCGGGAATCACCGGCGAACATGTACGCGAATATGGGCGCTATCTTTTTAGGGAACTGAACAAGAACCCGTCCCGGGTACCGCTGTTCGACGGTATTCCGGAACTGCTCCGCGATCTCGCCACGAGCTATACGCTCTGTATCGTATCCGCAAACCACTCGACTGTTGTCCGGCAGCGGCTTGAATCGGCCGGCTTGGTCGATCTGATGGCCCATCTTTACGGTAATGAACAACCCGGCGGCAAGGCCGAACACATCCGCCAGGCAATGGCCTCCCATGGCGGAAGTACCGAATCTACCTGGATGATTGGCGACACAGTCGGTGACATCCGGGCTGCCAAGCAGGCCGGTGTGCACGCTGTCGCGGTGACCTGGGGATGGCAGTCCCTGGAAACGCTTGAAAGGGCCGGTCCAAACCTGATTTTTGAGCAGCCCGAGGTCATGCACCGTTATTTTTCCGGTCAGCCTGGTGCAGTGTCGGCGACCCATCCGGACGCCACGTGAACTATCTTGCTCACCTCTACCTTTCCGGTGATTCGGAAGACCTGCTGGTCGGGAACTTCATCGGCGACTCAGTCAGGGGGGACGGTTTTGACGCCCTGTCTGCGGGCGTGCAGGACGGGGTGCGGCTGCACCGGTGTATCGACCGGTTCACCGACACTCATCCAGTTGTCAGGCGGTCCAAAAAACGCATGTGGCACCAGTTCGGTCGCTATTCGAGCGTGGTGGCCGATGTCTTCTTCGACCACTTCCTCGCCCAGGACTGGCACCGCTACCACCCCATGCCGCTCGCCAAATATTCCACCCATATCTGCGTGATTCTCAAGACCCGGCTGAACGAGTTCCCCGAACGGTCACGGCGATTTTTAAATTACATGGCGGGCAACCAGGTGCTACCCAGCTACGCATCGATATCCGGAATCGGAACGGTGCTGGCCCAGATGGCGGTGCGGGCCCGGTTCGAGTCAAAAATGGAATACGGCAGCCGGGAACTCAGGCGCTGTTACAGCAGCTACCGTAAGGACTTCCAGGAATTTTTTCCGGAATTACGCCGCCATACCGAAGACGCAATCAGAACCCTCGATCAGTCCTCGAAGCCGCCGGCGTAACCTCATGCAGAACCGGCATTGGCGTCCAGCGGAGTGTGGAAGTAGTCACTTTCTTCGGCGAACTGGCGGGATTCCCTGATCAGCTCTTGAACTCTTTTCTCAGCGGTATCGATATCTGCGCAGTTTTCGCAGTAGGGCTCACCGCACGGTTGCCGCGTGTACAACCAGAAATGCACAGCTCCGGCCAGCAGGCCTGATGCCACTTCCCAGCGATCAGAGTCCGAATCGGCCTCGAGCAGGCGATTACCCAACTCGATGATCTGCTCGGCAGCGTCGTCAAAATCCTTGGGTTCCTGTTCGAGTTCCATAAGTAACTCCGCGGACCGTGGTGAAGTCTGAGGCAACAGGAGCTGTGACCGGTCCTCGCATGAATTGTAAAGTATTCAGAGGAACCCCTCAGTCCAAACCGCGGGTGCTGACGCTAGGGGGATCGTTCATCGCTAAAAATATTTTAATCCCTATAGTCAGATCAGTTGCTGTTTCCCTATAGGCATACGCCGAATACGCTTACCCGTGGCCGCGTAGATGGCATTGGTCAGTGCCGGTGCCGCAGGCGGCACACCCGGCTCACCCGCACCTCCGCTGTCAGCATCACTCTGCATGATATGCACGTTGACCAGAGGCGACTCTTTCATTTTCATGATCCGGTAATCGTCAAAATTACTCTGCACCACGTGGCCGTTCTCGATCGTGATCTCTTCGCGCATCGCGATCGACAGACCGAAAACTATTCCACCCTCCATCTGGGACCTGACAATATCGGGATTGACGACACGGCCGCAGTCAGCCACACAGTCCACGCGATGGATTTTCAGCCGACCACGGTCAGTGACTGAAACCTCGACGACCTGGGCGATGACACTGTCGAAACACTCGGTGATCGCGATGCCCCGACCCGACCTTTCCGGCAGTGCACTGCCCCAGTTAGATTCTCGGGCGACCCGCTCCAGGACCTTTCTGTAGCGCGGATGTTCTTCCAGTAAGGCTAGGCGGTACTCGAACGGATCCGCGCCGGCCAGGTGGGCTGCTTCGTCGATGACGCTCTCCACATAGAAACCGTTGTGTAATGCGCCCACTGATCGAAGCGATCCGATCGGCACTCCGAATTCAACGCCACTGTACTCCATGTCGAAATCGGCAACAGCGTAGGGGATCGGCTTGGCCCCTTCGTAGGTGGTCGGGTCGAAGTCGAACCACGCTACAATTGGAAAAATTGTTGCAGCGACCGATGGACAGGCCAGCTGGTTAGCCCAGCGTTCCGGCTTGCCATCAGCGCCTAGACTGATCTGGAAACGGCTCATACTGGCTGGACGGTAAAAACCATGCCGGGTGTCCTCTTCACGGCTCCAGATCACCTGTACCGGCTTGCTCACGGCCTTTGATAGGGTCACTGCCTGAGTCACGAAGTCAGCTTCCAGGCGCCGACCAAAGCCGCCGCCGCTCAGCGTCGTGTGAATATTGACCTGATCCGAGGGCAGCCCCGAGGCTTCAACTGCTGCCGATTCGCTTTTGTCCTGATCCTGGGTGGGCACCCAGACGTCGCAGGCGGTCTCGGTCACATGGGCCGTGCAGTTCATGGGCTCGAGCGTTGCGTGCATCAGAAAAGGCACCTGGTACTCCACATCGATGGTTCCGGGGCCTTCGACTTCTGCCTTGCCGATCTCGTCGAGTGTCTCCCGCAGCATTGTGTTCACTCTGGTACTGTCCAGTCCTTTGGTGATGCCGCCGGTAAAAGTGGGCGCGAGAGCTTCGAGTCCCTTTTGTGCATGCCAGGTACTATCCGCCACCACGGCAATACCGTTGGGAACGGCGACTACGGATTCGACCCCTTTGACACCCAGGGCGCTGGCTTCATCGTAGGACGCCACTTCGCCGCCGAACACCGGAGACTGGCTTACTGCAGCAAAGCGCATTCCGTGTCGACGGACATCAATGCCGAATACGGCACTGCCATTGACCTTTGACGGTATGTCCAGCCGGGGGACCGGCTTGCCTATCAAGCGGTAAGCTTTTTCCGGTTTCAGCTTCGGCCGCCAAGGCGGTCTGAGCCTGGAAGCTGCACCGGCCAGCTGACCATAGTCGAGAGAGCGCGCAGTGGCTTCGTGATGCACACGGCCTGCACGGGCACTACACTCCGATGCCGGCACCTGCCATCGCTGCGCGGCCGCCTTGACCAGCATTTCGCGGGTGGCGGCACCGACTTCGGACAGTTCGTCCCACCACGCGGTGACGCTGCTACTGCCGCCCGTGACCTGGTGGTTCAGGAACTTCTTGTTGCCGTACTCGGACCCGACTGGGGCGGTAACAACCTCGATGGTATCCCAGTCGGCTTCCAGCTGTTCTGCCAACAGCATCGCCTGACCCGTATGCGCGCCCTGGCCCATCTCAGAGGCCGGAACGACCAGCGTGATCCGATTGTCCGTAGCAATCCTGACCCATACTCCCAGCTGACTCTCCTCCGCCTGGGGGCTGCTCAGATTTGGAGCAGAACCAAAAACGCATCCGACGGCCAACCCTGAACCGGCCACCGTTGTAACCTTAAGGAAAGTACGCCGGGTCATTGCCGTGTTGTTCATTGCCCGGTCTCCGTAAGCTTTGCGGCCCGCTTCACGGCTTTTCTGATCCGTGGATAGGTCCCGCAACGGCAAAGATTGGTCATCGCCCGGTCGATTTCCTGGTCGGTCGGGTCCGTGTTCTTATTGAGTAACGACACCGCCGACAGAATCTGCCCCGACTGGCAGTAACCGCATTGCGGCACCTGCTCCGCGATCCAGGCCCGCTGTACCGGATGAGAATTGTCTGTAGACAGGCCCTCAATAGTCTGGATTTGCTTGCCGGCGACCTCGCCAACAGTAATGCCGCAAGAGCGAAACGGTGCCCCCCGGATCAGGACCACGCAGGCCCCACACTGCTCAATCCCGCATCCATACTTGGTGCCGGTCAGGCCAAGCGTGTCGCGGAGTAACCACAGCAGCGGTGTCTCGGGTTCGACATCGACCTGATGCGTCGTATCGTTAACTGTCAAAGTCAGCATTCTGGCGCTCCTGCTATACGGTCAAATGTGTGGACGACGCTTTTAACATCCGCCTAAAACTCCCGATTCGGGCCGTGCCGTTCAGGATCTGTCCAGTTTCCAGAAAATCAGTCCCTAATGATACTACTTTCAATATCTGTCGCTGTCAGGTGAAAAGCACGTCGTCTGTCCGGGACGGTAGCGTGTTTTTCACCAGCACACCACCCTTCAGAATCAGTGGCATCGACGCAATGTCCGCGGGTTCCGGGGCCTCCCACCATTGCGGACAAGCCCCGAGCAGCGAAAGATCTTCCAACGGATTACCGTCAACCAGCAGCAGGTCGGCATAAGCACCGGGCTCGACAACTCCCAGTGGGCCTTTAGCATAGGGGTTGCGGGGTCCCGATAGCGCCAGAATCTCGCCCGATACCGAAGTGGCCTGTTTGAGCGCTTCGAACCGACTGCCAAACCACTCGGCCCGAAAATGCATCTCGTAACGCCGGCATTTGTGGCTCACCTCGGGCGGGCCCAGCGTATCGGACCCGTAGCCGACCTTGACACCATAGTCCAGCAGCAGGCCGGGAAGATAAGAGTAT
The DNA here is from genome assembly GCA_913051905.1 of uncultured Gammaproteobacteria bacterium. Next base: position 7,113 of record CAJXBY010000087.1, read on the forward strand.
TTCTCCTGCAATATTCGAATGGCATCGTGCTTGGCGGCATCAAGATTAGGAGAGAAGAAAAGTTCCGGTGACATTCCCCACGCCTGCGGCACTACAAAAATTCCGTGTTCGGCCACCATCCTGATAGTTTTCTCATCCATAAAAAATGCGTGCTCTAGGCATTTCACACCAGCGTCTGCTGCCCGCTTGATGGCCCGTGGCGTGAAAATGTGTGATGTCACGTAGGTTCCCCAGTCCTCGGTGGCTTCAACCGCGGCGCTCCACTCATCTTCGGTGTATTGGGTGGTATCGATCGGATCGAAGGGTGATGCGCCACCACCACCGCCCATCACCTTGATCAGGTTTGCCCCGCTGCGCAGGTTCTGGCGAACGGCAGCCAGTACCTGGTCTCTCCCATCGACAATGTGGGCAAGTCCCAGTTGCTCGAATTGATCCAGAGCACCGTGACCGTGTAGATGAACGTTCGGCCGGCAAACGCAGCCGAAGTCGCCGTGGCCGGAAGTCTGTGAAATAAATGGGCCGGATGCATAAATTCTCGGCCCCGGGATCAACCCGGCATCGACCGCCCGGCGCAGGCCGAATGGAGAACCGCCGACGTCACGCACGCTCGTCCATCCGTCCATCAGCAGGTCACGGGCAACAACCGTCGAGCGGATTGCCAGGTCGCTGCGGTCCGCGTGGAGGACAATATCCTGGATATCCTTATTGATATCCAGGTGCACATGGGCATCGATCAAACCCGGCATCAGGGTGCGGTTACCGCCTTCAATAATGGCTGCACCCTCAGCGTGGATCGCATCAGGTGATATTTTCTCGATCAGCTCACCGCGGACGAGCACATGCGAAGGCCCGGAGAGCCCGTTATTGTGGCCGTCAAAGATACGAACGTCCCGGAAAAGAATCTGCCTCTCGGAAGTCATACTGTAGCTTGAAAAATTATTCTGCCCCTGTGATCCACCCAAGACCTGCACATTGGCCAGGCAACCAGCTCCTCAGCAGATCGACCGTCTGTAATGCGCTGCATTGAGACAATACGCCATAGCGCGGAATTTAGAAAAATAGGGAAAGGGAAACGCCCACCGAAGTGGGCGCCGTGACTGGTCATCCCAGTGAACACTGTCACTGGACAGGGTGTTACCCTTAACTCAGGAGGTCGCTCTCAAGTTGAGAAGAAACACCAAAGCCCACTGAGAAGAAACGCATATCACTAGACATGTGATCACCTCCTTTAAAGTTGTTCATCGGGTGATAGAGTGTAGGAGGAAGTTGTTGCCGCTGCAATGGCGGTGGCACAATGGTCAAACAGGGACAGAATAATATGGTCGGAAGCGGCCCCGGACACCCAACACGGAATTGTGGAGAACTGACGAATGATCGAACGCGACGTTGACATCCAGACCGATGACGGCCTTATGGCTACATTTATAACCCACCCACAATCGGGTGGCCCGTTCCCTGTGGTCCTGTTCCTGATGGATGCCCCCGGCAAGCGCGAAGAGCTTCACGACATGGCCCGCCGTATCAGCGCCACAGGCTACTACGTCATGCTGTCGAACCTCTATTACCGCGATGTCCCATCGTTTACGGTGCACCGTGAAGACCCCACCAGCTCCCAGTTCATGTTCAAGCTGATGTCAAATCTCAGTAACGCGATGGTCGCCAAGGACGCTGCGGCGATGATCGACCACGCCCGGGCAGACTCTGCAGCCGATGCCAGCCGGGTCGGGACAACCGGTTACTGCATGAGTGGTCCTTTCGCACTGTGGATTGCCGCAGAGTTTCCGGATGTCGTGAAATCCGCTGCCTCGATCCACGGTGTGAAGCTTGCGCTCGATGCCGACGACTCACCCCATCGACGTGTGGGAGACATCTCCGGTGAAGTCCTGGTGATGGCGGCCGAACATGATCACTTTGTTGATCGGCCCCACTACGACCGGCTGGTCGCAGCCTTGGAGGCAGCGGGAACCAACGCCTACTGTGAGTGGGTGCTCGAGACCGAACACGGATTTGTTTTTCCGCAGCGAGCCAAATTTCACAAGGCGGGAGCCGAACGCCATTGGGAACTGCTCCAGGGTCTGTTTGATCGAACCCTCAAAAACTGAAAAGCGAAAACCTTTCTGGCCAGTGTACACCGCACGGGCGATACAGCCATCAGGACACGCTCTGCAGAAGCGCCTTCGCCTCGCGCAAGGGCGGCTTCTCGAACCCCTCGCTGAACCGGCTGACGGTTTCGATCAGCAGGTCACGGGCTTCTTCTGAGCGCTGCCTCGAAGACCACAGACGCGCGAGTCCGCAGGCCGCGATCAGTTCGAATCCCAAAGCCTCCTGTTTCTGAGCGGTGCCAAGCGCCACCTGGTACTGTTGTTCTGCGACAGCGGAATCACCCTCGCTCAAAACATCAGCCATGACCGCCTGCAGCAACGGTTCCCAGCGCCGCTCTCCAGTCTGATCGAGTACCGCTAGTGCACTTTCAAGTACCGGAACGGCGTCTTCGTAGCGCCCGACATTCGCCAGCTGCTGTGCATAGATCGCCTGAAAATACGGCTGCCTCAGACGACTTCCGGCTGCTTCTCGAGCAGCGATCCCGGCTTCCATCTCGCCAAATCCATCTGCGTTGCCCATGTTGACCTTGGCCCAGCCAATAAGAATCTCGGCATTCAGACGCCAAGAGGTAAGGCCATATTTTATGCAGCTTGCCGCGGTCTGTTCTGCCATCTCCCGGACCCGTTCTGCCTCACCCAGAAACTGGCTGAACATCGCGGCCTGGGTCTCCGCCATCATCAGTGACGGTGGATGTTTCAGTTTACGGGCCAGTTCAACAGCATTGTTGGCCGATTCTTCGGCCTGGTCAAAGTAGCCCAGCGACCAGCTGGTGAGGTTTCGGTGCACGTAGCCGCAAACACCCGCGTCGTGGTCACCGTACATGACCATGCTCTGGCTGTGTTTCTCCAGATCATAAAGGGCCAGGCCCTCCTCGGTGTGTTGATGAGTTTTTATGTGGTTCCCGACGTGTCCGTCAGTGGTCCAGGCAGAGTGATGGGCCTGCAGTAAATAAGTCGAGTCGGATAGATCCCGGCCGATCGTGACGATGTCATCGGCGCTGGTCCGGGCCGACCCAAAATTTCCGCTGACCTGATGATGCAGCCAGAGACCCCAGGTCGCGGTAAACCTGTCCTCCGCCCGGCCGGATCGCTCGGCCAGTTCCAGTGCATGCCGATAAGTCTCGGCAACCACCTGGGAACCCGAGCCGTGGGCATTCATCAATGCCGGGCCCTTCAGCAGCACGGTAGCAAGTTCGAGCTGTGCGCGGTCTTCAGTATCCAAAATAGCGGCAAGTTCCGCTTCGGCCGATGCAATATGCGCCAGCGCTTCCACCGTCGCCGAGCGGTCAAACGACAAACGCACTGCATTCAGCCAGAATTCAATAGCACTGTGCGCCACGCCGGCGGCCGCATAGTGCCGGGCCAAAAGCTCGGGCTGACGTTGGCACACCTC
>CAJXBY010000088.1 GCA_913051905.1 uncultured Gammaproteobacteria bacterium
AAACCCTGCAGCACACCCAGGATGATATCCGGTTCATCGGTCACGCGATCGAATGCCGGATCAACGCCGAAGACCCCGATACTTTTCTGCCGTCCCCCGGAACCATCACCCAGTACCACCAGCCGGGCGGGCCCGGTGTTCGCGTCGACTCCCATATCTTCAACAACTACACCGTGCCACCTTTCTACGACTCGATGATTGCCAAAGTGATCACGCATGGCGAGTCCAGAGAACAAGCCTTGAGCCGAATGCACGGGGCGCTCCAGGAAATGGTGATTGACGGCATCAAGACCAATATTCCGCTCCACAGGCGCCTGGTGACCGATTCGGCGTTCCGTCGTCAGCCTGTGGATATTCACTACCTGGAGCGACTGCGCCGGACCTGAGTGAGGCCGGAAGCTGCTTTTTTGTCCTGTCCTGACCCGTGTCCAGCTGGCTGCAAATCAGCGTTGTTGTCGCACGGCCCGCGGTCAATCGCACGGTGGACCTTTTCGAAGGACTGGGGGCCATCGCCGTATCCCGGGAAAGCCCGGCCGACGATCCAATCTTCGATAGCTTGCGGTCAGAAGACCAAGAATGGGATGAAGAGCGTGTTACCGGCCTTTTTCGCGACGATATCAACCGCAAAACCGTCCGTGACCACCTGACAGCCGTTTTAGGACCGCGGTCGGCGCCTTGGATTCAGGCCTTGCCGGACCGTGACTGGGAACTTACCGGTCAAAGGCAGTTCAAACCGATCCACGTTCGGGGCGAACTTTGGATCTGTCCGAGTTGGTGCCAGCCCGTAAATCCGGATGCCGTCAACCTGATGATAGACCCGGGTCTTGCTTTTGGGACCGGTACCCACCCGACCACCCGGCTGTGCCTGGAACACCTGACAGATCTGGATCTCGACGGGTTGACCGTCCTGGACTGGGGTTGCGGCTCAGGCATACAAGCGCTGGCTGCGCTACGGCTTGGAGCCAATCAAGCCATTGGAGTGGACATTGACCCTGTCGCACTGGATGCCAGTCGAAGCAATGCCAGACGAAACGGCGTCCATGACCGCTTGCGGGTCATGCCACCGGAACAGGTGCCCCCAGAGTTGCTCAGCGATGTGCTGATTGCCAACATACTTGCGCACACGATCATTGACCTAGCCTCTACATTGAAGCAGCATTTGTCCAGACGCAGTGTTCTGATGCTTTCCGGTCTGCTAGAACACCAGGCAGAACGCGTGCAGTCAGCATTCGGCCCCAGATATACTTTTAAGAAATTACGCCGTGATGAATGGGTGTTACTGATCGCGGAAAATTGGGTATGAACCAACCGCCACGATGAGAAACACCGGCTACGCCAGACTTCTGACACGATGTGTCGATTGCGAGTCGATATCACCTGTTACGGTTGATGCGCTATCTGCCGATGCGGGACTCGTACACTGCATGGACTGTGGTGTGCTGTTTAACGCAGCCTGGAATCTGGTTGACGAGGTTTCAAGTCCTATCGAACCTGGTTCTCCCACGGTACTCACAGCCAGAAGGAGCGCTTCTCATGAACACGACGCCCACCAGGGACCTGTCGAAATTCGCCTGCAGAACGCGGAGAGCGCCGGCCGTAACGCAAGGCAGGCAGAGCACAACCTGCGCCATGAACCCAGGCTTGGCCGCCTGGATTCGGAATCGGGTTATCCAGGCAGCATCGAAGCTCAAATTGGGGATACAGGCGATCGAGTGGGCCCAAGTCTGGCCGGGCGGCGTCCGGGAAACCCGTGGGTTTGGCTGAGTGCTTGCATATGTCTGGCCGGGTTGCTGTTTGTCCAGGTTCGTTTTCTACTATTTGATGAACTGGCTGGCATTCCGAAGGCGAGGCCCTACCTCAGTGCGTTATGTGCGACACTGGACTGCACACTGCCCGCCCCGTTCTCCGGACCGGTATTTCGGGTCACCGAAACGAAAATCGATCTGCATCCGGATATCCCGGGCGCGGTCATCGTGAAAATACACCTTCTGAACCGCAGCAACAAAGACAGATCGCACCCGGGAATCGAACTTAACTTAAGTGATCGGAATGGGCAGGTCGTCGGACGGCGTCATTACCTGCCGGCCGCGTTTCTTGAGAAAGAGACTAACAAGAGGGTTTCTGCCGGCGGACGTTCTGTCATCACCCTGGTCCTAGCCCAACCAGAAGACAATGCGGTTGGCTTCGAAGCTCGAATCATCGGCAACGGATAACTGTTCCAGAGCTACAATGAAGATCCAGACGCCAGAACTCCGGATTGGTTCGGTTGTCCTTGCCGGCAAAGCTCTCGCCGCACCGATGGCCGGGGTGTCTGATCGACCCTACCGGCGAATAGCAAGAGCCTACGGTGCTGCACTCGCGGTGTCAGAAATGGTGAGTTCCAGACCCTCGCTGCGTAATACCACGTTGAGTCGGCGGCGGATCGACCACCAGGATGAGCCAGGACCGATTAGCGTTCAGCTTCTGGGTGCCGACCCCGTCGAGATGGCAGAAGCGGCACGTTTCAACGTGGAACGCGGGGCAGACATTATTGATATCAACATGGGTTGTCCGTCAAAGAAAGTTTGCAATCGAATGGTCGGTTCGGCGCTCTTACGGGATGAAACACTGGTAGGACAGATTCTTGAATCTGTAGTCCGTGCCGTAGAGGTACCGGTAACACTAAAGCTTCGCACCGGGTGGAATCCGGAGCATAGAAACGGTATTCAAATCGCCCGGATAGCAGAAGCCTCTGGTATCCAGGCACTGGCGGTACACGGTCGAACGCGCCAATGCAAATTCAAAGGCGCGGTCGAATACGACACCATCCGGCAAATCAAGACCTGGACTCAAATTCCGGTCATCGCCAATGGGGACATCGATAGCCCCGCCAAAGCCAAGGCCGTGATGGACTACACCGGCGCGGACGGTGTGATGGTTGGCCGGGCGGCACAGGGCCAGCCTTGGCTGTTCCAGCGAATCAGCACTTACCTGAAGACCGGAGATGATCCCGGAGATCCACCGCCAGCGAGTAAACGTGATACCCTACTGCAGCACCTCGCAGAGTTGTACTCGCTGTATGGTGGTGCGCTGGGGGCACGAATCGCGCGCAAACATGTGTCATGGTACACCGCGCTGATGGACAACGGGCGGGCATTGCGACGGAGTTTCAACCTTATTGAAAAACCAGATGAGCAGATCGAGTTTCTTTCCCGGAATCTGTCCGGACCCTGGGCGGTGACCCTTTCCAGCTGTGAATAAACCCGCTCGCCAACCGCTCAATTTTTTCGTCAGACAGTCGATAGAACAGTACTTCAGCGCACTCAACGGCGAGCAGCCCGTCGCTGTCTACCAAATGGTCATCAACGAAGTCGAGCGGCCGCTGCTCGAGGTGGTCATGAGGGAAGTCAACGGTAACCAGTCACAAGCCGCCCGGATTCTTGGTATCAACCGCAATACTCTGCGAAAGAAACTGAAGCACCACCACCTGAGTGACTGATTAAACGGTTGCGGCCATGTCCCATACCCTGCCAGACTGAATGTGACACCTGTTCAACCTAGATGACAGACTGTGCCTATAGCCCGATCAGGAGGGCGCTGATCAGCGTCTCAGACAAGCGAGGCGTGGCGGACTTTGCCGGTCAACTCCAGCAATTCGATGTCGAGATTCTGTCAACCGGCGGTACAGCAAAACTGCTCCGGGAAAAAGATATCCGGGTCACAGAGGTCTCTGATTACACCGGGTATCCGGAAATGATGGAGGGGCGGGTCAAGACACTGCATCCCAGAGTACATGGCGGCATACTCGGTCGCCGTGGAACGGACGACGCGCAGATGCGTCAGGCCGGCATTCCACCCATAGACCTTGTGGTCGTCAATCTTTATCCGTTCGTGCAAACGGTTTCCCGGGAGAACTGTACCCGCGATCAGGCTATCGAGAATATTGATATTGGCGGACCCGCGCTGCTCCGCGCTGCCGCCAAAAACCATGATGCGGTCACGGTCCTGGTCAACAGCCAGGACTACGATGTGGTTATCACGGAACTTCAGACACATGGCGGTGTATCCCGACAGACCCGAGCACGCTTGGCTGCTCTGGCGTTCAGCCATACCGCAGATTATGACGGCACCATTTCAAATTACCTCACTCGAGACGAAGACAGTGGCTTTTCTGAGGTGCTCAATATGCAGTTTCACAAATCAAGCGGGTTGCGTTACGGCGAGAACCCACATCAGAGAGCAGCGTTCTATCAAGATCCAGCGCCTCTGCCGGGCACGTTGGCCACAGCCGAACTGGTACAGGGCAAGGCGCTGTCGTTCAATAATGTGGCTGATGCGGACGCTGCACTGGAGTGTGTCAGCGCTTTTGAGGATGCTGCTTGCGTGATCGTCAAGCACGCCAACCCCTGCGGCGTCGCAGTGGCCGAGACAACGGCGGATGCTTACCAAAGTGCCTTTTGCACCGACCCCCAATCGGCATTTGGTGGCATCATAGCGTTCAACCGTACACTGGACACCGCAACGGCCAGCGCTATTATCGAAAATCAGTTCGTTGAACTGATCATCGCCCCGGATTGGACAGTCGACAGCGCCCGGATTCTGGGCTCGAAACCAGGCGTACGGGTCATGTTGATCGGGGCACAGAGCCGAGAAGTCTTCTCACAATACAATTTCAAACGGGTGGCCGGCGGGCTACTGGTTCAGGAGCAGGACACAGGTAAAATTAACGCGGCAGAGCTCAAGGTGGTTACTGAACGAAAACCAACCGAAGATGAGCAACGCGACCTACTGTTCGCCTGGACTGTCGCAAAATTCGTCAAGTCAAACGCTATTGTTTTCGCCGCTGATCAGCGCACCATCGGTATTGGGGCCGGCCAGATGAGTCGGGTCTATTCAGCTAGGATTGCGGGCCTCAAGGCAGCAGACGAGAACCTCGAGACCACAGGTTCGGTCATGGCCTCGGACGCTTTCTTTCCGTTCCGAGACGGCATAGACGCTGCCGCCGCTGCAGGTATCCGCGCTGTAATTGAACCCGGTGGTTCGGTTCGCGACGACGAGGTGATCAAGGCCGCTGATGAACACGGCATCGCCATGGTGTTTACGGGTATGAGACATTTTCGCCATTGACCGATGAGTCGATAAAAGTTCTAGTTGTCGGTGGCGGCGGACGAGAACATGCGCTGGCTTGGAAGCTGGCCTGCTCGGACCGGGTTTCTGCGGTCTACGTTGCACCGGGCAACGCCGGCACCGCACGGGAACCCGGGGTACACAACATACCCATCCGGGCCGAAGCTGTTGACGATCTGCTTGAGTTCGCCCAGTCTGAGAGGATCGACATGACTGTTGTAGGCCCCGAGGGACCGCTGGTAGAGGGCATAGTCGATCTATTCTCAGACGCTGGTCTCGCTTGTCTTGGACCGAGACAAGATGCCGCACAGCTGGAGGGCTCGAAGTCCTTTGCCAAGGCCTTTCTTCAGCGCCACGGCATACCCACTGCGGGCCACCGGGTATTCGCTGACGCCGGAGAAGCGCTTGGATGGCTCGATCATGCCGAACTACCGCTGGTACTTAAAGCCGACGGACTGGCTGCCGGCAAAGGCGTGGTCATTGCTCAGAACCTTGATGAGGCCCGCCAAGCGGTTACCCAGATTTTAGTTGAAGGCCGCTTCGGTAGAGCTGGAGAGCGGCTCGTGGTCGAAGACTATCTGATCGGCGAAGAGGCGAGCTTCATCTGTCTGGTGGCAGGTTCAAGTGTGGTACCGCTTGCGACATCACAGGATCACAAGACCCGCGACGCCGGTGACTGCGGACCGAACACAGGGGGTATGGGTGCTTACTCACCAGCACCTGTAGTCGATCCGGATATGCACCAGCGCATCATGCGCCAGGTGATTGAACCCACCGTGAATGGCCTGGCCGCAGAGGAAATTCCGTACTGCGGATTTCTCTATGCAGGACTGATGATCGATGCCACCGGGGTACCGCACGTTCTCGAGTTCAACTGTCGGCTGGGAGACCCCGAGACCCAACCGATTTTGTTGCGCTTAAGATCCGACCTGGCTGTGCTTTGCCTGGCAGCCCTGGACGGCACCCTGGACCAACGCGCCGTACAGTGGGACTCAAGACCTGCGCTGGGCGTGGTGATGACCGCAGCTGGATATCCGGACCATTACCCGAAGGGAGACATCATCACCGGGCTGGACGAAGCCGAATCAGACGACATAAAGATCTTTCATGCGGGTACAGATGAGCTCGACGGGCAGACCGTCACCAACGGAGGCCGGGTACTCTGTGTCACGGCACTTGGCGAAAGCATTGGCCGTGCCCAGAACGCCGCATATGCTTCCCTTAAAAAGATTCACTGGCAGGGGGCCTATTGGCGAGACGATATCGGCTATAAGGCACTGAAACGGGAAACACGACACCAAACTTCAGGAGGACAACTGTGAAAGAGACATTTGTATCCATCATGATGGGTTCAGATTCAGACCTGGCTACGGTCCAGGCCACTCTGGATACGCTTGACACGCTCGAAGTGCCATGGGAAGTCAAGATCACCTCGGCACATCGTACACCACACGACACCCATGAACACGTACGTGATGCAGAGGCGCGGGGCTGCTCTGTGTACATCGCTGCAGCAGGGCTCGCGGCCCACCTGGCCGGAACCGTTGCCGGACTGACGATAAAGCCCGTCATCGGCATTCCGATCGAGGCGGGCCCACTCAAAGGGCATGACGCTTTGCTTTCAACCGTACAAATGCCGGGCGGGATTCCTGTGGCCTGCGTCGCAATCGGCAAAGCTGGGGCGAAAAATGCGGCTTACCTGGCGGCCCAGATCATGGCCACATCGGACCCGAATCTGGCCGATCGGCTTGCCGCTGAACGGTCTGTAAATGCCGAATCGGTCAGGAACAAAGACCGCGATCTGCAGGTCAAGTTGGGTAAGAAGTCAGTTGATGACTGACGGGATGAGACAAGCAGCAGCCGTGGTGGCAGCAGGTGGCGTCGTCGCCTACCCGACCGAGCACTGCTTTGGTCTTGGCTGCAATCCCCTTAACGAAGAGGCGGTTCGGCGGATTCTTGGCCTCAAGCGGAGATCCTGGGACAAGGGCCTGATCGTGATTGCCGATCACATCAGGCGACTGACCCGTATCGTCGAACTGTCGGACCCGACCCTGCTCGTCCAGCCGCTGGCATCGTGGCCCGGGCCGTACACCTGGCTGCTCCCCGCATTATCCTCCACGCCCCTCTGGCTTAAGGGTCGTCACAACACCCTGGCCGTTCGAATCCCGGGACACCGAATCGCGCTGGAGCTATGCCGAAGAGCAGGTTCGGCAGTTGTGTCGACCAGTGCCAATCGAAAGGATCAGCTGCCGTTTAGAACAGCCACGCGGGTTCGGTCTGAATTCGGCGATGCGATTGACTGGATTATCGACGGCCCAGTAGGAAATAGCATGGCGCCGAGTGTTATCCGGGATGCGGCTACAGGTCGACTGATCCGTCAGTAGCGCCGCATTCAACCAACGGACGGTCCTCCCACGACATGACATCTGCCCCGGATTCCGTGCGAGGGTACCTGATTGATCTGCAGGATCGAATCTGTGAGCGCCTCAGTGCAGAAGATGAGGGCCGGCAATTCCATGAAGACGATTGGTCACGGGAAGAAGGCGGGGGTGGCCGGACCCGAATCCTACGGGGTGATGGATTATTCGAGCAAGCCGGAGTCAGTTTTTCCCACGTCATGGGCAACCAGTTACCCGCGGCGGCGTCAACCGAGCGGCCTAATCTTTCCGGAAAACCGTTTGAAGCCATGGGAGTTTCGCTTGTCATTCATCCACTCAACCCGTACGTTCCCACAACGCACATGAATGTGCGTTATTTTGAATCCTCCCCCCAAAAGGGAAGCAAAGTGTGGTGGTTCGGGGGAGGGTTCGATCTCACCCCCTATTATGGTTTTACCGAAGATGCGGTCCACTGGCATCGAACCGCCTATGATGCCTGTAAACCGTTCGGCGAGGGGGTTTATCAGCAGATGAAATGCAGGTGTGACGAATATTTTTTTCTCCAACACCGCCAGGAACAGCGAGGTATAGGGGGACTGTTCTTCGATGACCTCACTGAGGGGGGCTTTGATCATGCGTTTGCGCTGATGCGCAGTATCGGTGATCACTTTCTGCCTGCCTACTTGCCGATCGTTCAACGGCGAAGAGGGCTGGACTGGAGTCAACGGGAACGAAAATTTCAGCTCTACCGTAGAGGCCGATACGTTGAATTCAATCTGGTCTACGATCGCGGGACGCTATTCGGCCTTCAAAGCGGCGGCCGTACAGAGTCGATCCTGTTGTCCCTTCCGCCTTCAGTTTCGTGGTGTTACGACTGGCATCCAGAACCCGAGACGCCTGAGGACCGGCTGTACCGGTATTTTCTCCAGCCCAGAAACTGGTTGGGGGAAGATACCTGAATCCGGTTAGCCCGGACGATCAGAAGATCTGTGGCTCGCCTGCTCTATACCTTTCTGCTATGGATTGTGCTGCCCGCCCTGTTGCTGCGGCTGTCGATTCGAGGATTTCGGAATCGGTCTTACTGGTCACGCTGGAACGAACGATTCGGCAGATGTCAGTTTGATCCTGCCGGATTTACTGTCTGGGTTCACGCGGTCTCAGTCGGTGAAGTGAACGCTGCCACGCCCCTGATCAACCAGATCCTAAAACAGAAGCCAGGTTGCAGAATACTCGTAACGACCATGACACCCACGGGGTCTGATCAGGTCATGGCAACATTCAGTAATAGAGTCGCCCACTGTTATGCACCGTACGACTATCCATTTGCCGTGAGGCGCTTCCTTGAAAGAAGTGCTCCGAAAAATCTGATCCTGATGGAAACCGAAATCTGGCCGAACGTGATTCATTACTGCCATGAGCGGGGTACCAACATTCTCATGGCCAATGTCAGGTTGTCCGAAAAATCCCGTCGCGGGTATGCCAAGATACTTCCGGTCATCGGGCCGGCGCTGCGAAAAGTCCGTCTATTTGCCGTGCAGTCTAAGGGTGATCAGGATCGACTACTCGCCTTAGGCTTGGATTCTAACCGGATCAGCAGGACCGGCAGTATGAAGTTCGAAATCGGTTTGCCTGCGAGTGTTCGAGAGGTCGCTGAAGCGGTAAGGCGGGATTGGGGACGAGACCGGACCGTGATCATTGCCGGCAGTACTCATGAAGGTGAAGAATCTTTACTGCTGAAGCTTCTGAAAAAACTATCGAAAGACTGTCCGAGTTTGCTACTGGTCCTGGCACCCCGTCACCCGGAACGCTTTGAATCGGTGGCCAAGCTGGCTGCCCGCGCGGGTTTCGAGTCCTTGAGGAGAAGTCACCACAAAGGGCAGGTCTCGTCAGCGGTTTCGGTCCAGATCGCCGATACCATGGGCGAATTGCCAATGCTTTATGCGGCAGCAGACATTGCCATCGTTGGTGGCAGCCTGATTCGTATCAAAGGCATCGGCGGACACAATATCCTTGAACCCTGCGCGGTGGGTGTTCCGGTGATTTTCGGGCGATTCATGCGTAATTTTGCTGAAATCAGCCAACTGGCTGTCGAACGGCGGGCAGGTTTTCAAGTCGACAGTCTGGATGGATTGCGAACTGCGTTAACAACACTGATCAACGATCCCGGTCTGCGTACTGCGATGGGGGACAGTGGCATCAGAATGGTCTCCGAAAATGCTGGTGCAACCGACCGAACACTTGAATTGGTGTTACCTCTACTGGACAACCCAGCCAACCAAATCACCCGATAAGAAGATGACTCGCTCACAGTCTGGTCACTCGAATAACTTCGGTGTTTCATCGTTTGCGTGAGACAGGACACGCATCGCGCGTTGTAAAGATAACGATTGAAGAGTTGTAGTCAACTTGATCAGTGTTTACAGGCTCGACTTTTCCTTTAATTTGAAGTCTTTGATTGCTTGACATTTACTTTCGCACGACTATAGTTCGCGCTTTAGGAGTGAATGTGTTTTTTTGACTCCTTATATGGCAGTGTGATTTCGTGTCATCGGACATTTATTTTGGCAATCAAACACAGTAGCCAGTCCGTACCGAAGGCAAGCGGTAAACTGCTGATAACCAGCAGGCTGTAACAGTCCTACCCTACATCAACCCTAGCAGAGGAAATCAATATGGCGGCGAAGAAGAAGGCCACGAAAAAACGAGCAGCATCGAAGAAAAAAACGACTAAACGCGTAGCGAAAAAGAGAGCAACCAAGAAAAAGGCTACAAAGAAAAAAGCAACCCGGAAAAAAGCAACCAAGAAAAAGGCTGCAAAGAAAAAAGCAACC
>CAJXBY010000089.1 GCA_913051905.1 uncultured Gammaproteobacteria bacterium
GACACCGCCCTTTCACGGCGGCAACAGGGGTTCGAATCCCCTTGGGGACGCCACTATTTCGGTTTTTCCAATCACGCCAGGTCCCAAGATTCGGTCCTGGCGCGATATCACTGTAGCCTAGAGTCTCAGGGCGTAAACTCTGTCAGAACCCGCAGCGTCTCCACTTTAAGTCCATCCTCCGCCATGGCTTTCTGGGCGTCGTCTGATGCCATGAATGCCTGGAACCGGTCCATATCCTCAACTTCCATGATCAGCCCACAGTGGTGGGGGTTTTCCGGATCGCGAAATGTGCGTGCGGTTACGCCGATCGAAGCAAATGTTTCATGTCGACTTCCAGAACCGGGTTTGAACGCATTGGCCCAGTGCTGTCCGTCCTGAACTTCGTGGTAAGCGATGAGTGTGGTCATGAGTGAATCTCCCGGTTTTATTAAGACAAAAACAGTAGGAATCGATTTTAATACCACTCCAGTTTTCCGTTCTCACCGAATGGGTTTGTGCAGTATTTCTGATAACGGTGATTTGAAGCCCGATCCAAACGCAATTCCGGGGGAAACCACGTGCTTTCTCTAAAGATGAGAGGCATCGTCTCGATGGTGGCCGGCATGGTGCTGGTCTCTCTGCAAGACGCCATGGTCAAGCTTTTTGCGGATGACTATGCGCTACACGAGGTGATGTTGGTGCGGGCAACTGTAGCGTCGTCTTTGACACTGGTCATACTGCACGTAAGCGGTGGCCTCCGCCAGCTTTACTCGTCGAGTTTCTCTCTACTGGTATTGCGTGGATTGATGCTGGTCGTGGCAAACACATGTTTTTTCCTGGCTCTGGTCAAGATGCCTGTTGCCGAGGTAGTAGCGATATTCTTTGTTGCACCAGTCCTCATCACAGCTCTGTCGGGAGTCTTACTCAAGGAGTCTGTGGGTTTCGCGCGATGGTCAAGCGTGGCGATCGGCATGGTAGGTGTGCTGATCATGTTGCGGCCGGGCGGCGAGGCCCTACGCTGGGAAGGTTTCCTCGCGGTGGGCGCGGCGTTGGCCTATTGTTGTATGCAGTTACTGACTCGGCATATGCGGTCCACAGCATCGACGGGGACGATGGTGGCTTATGCCCAGATTTCATTACTGGTGGCGAGTGCAGTGATGGGCATGCTGACCGGTAGCGGACAGTTCAGCGACGTCAGTCATCCCAGTCTGCAGTTTTTATTCCGGAGTTGGACGTTGCCTGTGGAACTCGATCTCGCTCTTTGGGTTTTTATGGGGTCACTGAGTGCCGCCGGCACGTATCTCGTCACCCGTGGTTACCGTCTGGCCTCAGCGCCTGTGATCGCTCCATTTGAATATGTCGCGATGCCCTGTGCGGTGGTGTGGGGTCTGATGCTTTATTCAGAATCCCCGGATAGAGTTGCTGTCATCGGAATTATGCTGATAATCGGTAGCGGGCTGTACGTCATGCGTCGGGAATCATCATAAGTACCCGTGTACAACATATTGGATATCGGAGAAAGCTCAGAAGCACTGCGGCTACTGCCCTATGAGGGATTCTGGATTTGATTTAACGGGCTGTCGGGCGATCGTAACCGGAGCATCATCCGGCATTGGTGCTGCTGTGGCTTCACGGTTGGCCGGGGCAGGCGCGACGGTCGTTGCCGTTTCGCGCTCTGGGGGAGTGCCCTCGTCGTCAGAAAGCATAAAACCACTGGTTGCGGACCTGAGTGATTCAGAGCAGACTGATTCGCTTATCCAAAGAGCGGTTGCCATGCTGGGCGGTCTGGATGTGCTGGTCAACAATGCCGGGCGTGGAGACTCGCTGCCCATGGTGGACATGAACCGGGAGTACTTCGACGGTTACATGGACCTCAACCTGTGGGCACCGCTACGACTCTGTCAGAAGGCCCATCAATACCTTTCTGCAAGTGCAAATCCTTCAGTGATCATGATGGGGTCGGTGGATGCGGAAAGACCGTCACCTGGCAGTGTGGTCTACGGTGCCACCAAAGCGGCGCTTGGTGCCGCAACGGTTGCTCTGTCAAAGGAGTGGATGGGCGAGGGCATCCGTGTCAACCAGGTGAATCCCGGATTGGTTGACACGCCGCTGACGTCAGAAATCGTAGATTCACTGAATACGTCCGAGGAGCACATTAATATTGCCGGTCGGGCGGGGCTGCCTGATGAAGTCGCGGGTCTGGTGCACTACCTGGTTGCACCGGTTGGCCGGTTTGCTAATGGCACCTCGTTTCGTGTCGACGGCGGAGCGCTTGCTCTGGGCCCGTTCGATCGGTGGCAGCGGTGATTCAGGCCGTGAACCACTGTTCAGGGTGCCGGTGTAATGCTGTCCAACAGAGATCCGGTAATTTCTTTTCATTCTTGAGTGAGGTCTCCAATGTCTGCTGAGGCTCCAATCGCAAGGGCTGATGTGGTGGTTGTCGGTGCGGGCGTTATGGGTGCCAGCATTGCTTTCCAACTCAGCCGGAAATCGGACAAACGTGTCGTCGTAGTTGATGCCCGGCCACCGGTCGGGGGAATGTCCGGACGAACATTCGGTCAGATCCGGCAGCATTATTCCAATGCGTTGATGGTGGACATGTCGATCCGCGGGTTCGATACGCTGGAGAACTGGTCCGAAAGAGTCGGTTACGGTGACCCGGGTTATGTGCGTATGGGATACATGCTGCTGGTGTCGGAAAACCAGCTTGAACCGCTAAAACGGAATATCGCACTCGGTCAGAGTCGCGGAGTCGATACCCGTTTCATCGAACCGGACGAGATTCAGACTCTCGAACCGGCGGTCGACGTGAGCACCCTGTGTGGCGGTGCTTACGAACCCAACGGCGGTTACATCGATGTTACCCGCATGGTGCTGAGCTGGCTGGGCGCGGCCCAGGGGGCGGGGGTGCGCTTGATGGCACCGCTTAAGGTCGATTCTATTGAGACGGCATCGGGCAGAGTATTAGGAGTGGAGACAGAGCAGGGTTTGATTGAGACGCCTTGTGTTGTCATGGCCACGGGAGCCTGGGCCCGGGACTTGTTCGTTGACCTTGGCATCGATATTCCTATCGAGCGTCAACGGCTCGACATGATGTATGTCGAGCCGGGTTCGGCCGGTCACGGTATCCGGAGCTGTGTCACGGACGGTGTTTCAAATGTGGTGATGCGGCCGGATATGGGCGCCAGCATGCTCGTTGCAGCGTATCCACCTCGCCCTATCGTGGTAGACGATCCGACGCTGCTCGCCTCGCCGAAAGACCGGGAAGAACACCGTCATCGTATTGAGCGGGCGTTTGCCGGGCGTTTGCCCCAGCTTCTTGATTTCAAAGAGTTACGCTCCATCAGCGGGGCTTATGATGTCACGCCGGATTTTCATCCCATTGTCGGCTGGGCGCCGGGTATTGAAGGCCTGTATCTCGCGATGGGTTTTTCCGGGCACGGCCTTAAACTTTCACCGGCCATCGGTGAAGTGACGGCAGCCATGGTCCTCGGGGACGAGCCGCCGCTCGACGTATCCCCCTTACGTTACGAGCGATTTTCCGAAAACGATCTGATGTTTCTCGCCTATGGACCGAGCGCCCGGGCCTGATCAAGGCAAAGGGATGTTCTTGGGTCTACGCTGGTCTCTGAATTCCGTTTCAATCAAGGTGTCGCCGATGCATCCAGTACTCAAACGGGTTCTGTTCAGTGTGCTCGCCTTCACCGGATTTCTATTGCCGCTGGTGTCGGCAGCCGGGATTATTACCAGTCCGTTGGACCAGCGGCAGTACCAGGACCTGGTTCTGCCAAATGGACTGCGTGTTGTCCTGATCTCAGACAGCACCGCCGATAAGGCGGCCGTTTCCCTGGACGTGCATGTCGGTAGCGGTAGGGATCCGGAAGATCGGGCCGGGCTGGCCCATTTCCTTGAGCACATGCTGTTTCTGGGTACCGAGGCGTATCCTGAAGCGGGTGAATACCAGGATTTCATTACCAGGCACGGCGGTGCCAATAATGCGTACACCACGAACGCACACACCAACTACTATTTTGATGTTGATGCCGATCAACTGAAGGGCGCACTGGACCGGTTTGCGGCGTTTTTCACCGTACCGCTGTTCAATCCAGAATTCGTTGTTCGTGAGCGATCGGTCGTGCACTCGGAGTACACCTCCGGGTTGAAAAAAGACGGACGGCGGATTTTGGCAGCCATGCGGTTGGCGTTCGATCCCGCACACCCGCGATCTGGATTTGCGGTTGGAAGTCTGGAGACCCTCGCTGACCGGCCAGGTGACCCGGTCCGTCCGGATCTGCTCGCGTTTTACGACCGTTTCTACACAGCAGCGAACATGACGCTGGTCGTGCTGGGTCGCGAGGATCTGACGATCCTTAAGAACTGGGTCGAAACCCGATTCACTGAAGTGCCGGCAGGTAAAAAGGCGCCTGACGCTGAAGTTGTCGGGCTCTACGCGAAACAAACGCTGCCACTGCTGCAGAAAGTCTTGCCCATCGCGGAGATGCGCTACGCCCTATTTACCTTTCCTTTGCCCTCTCGGGTCCCCCATTACCGGGAAAAACCTCTGGCCTATCTGGGACATCTGCTGGGACATGAGGGGCCGGGATCCTTGTTGTCAGTCCTGAAAGCCAAGGGCTGGGCAGAAGCGCTGTCGGCCGGCTCAGGGTTCGGTAATGACAACGAGAGCACCTTTGAGGTCTCCGTCAGTCTGACTAAAGCGGGGCTCTCGGAGTACGAGAAAGTTGGGCGTTTGGTCTTTCAGACGATACAGCAGATCGGGGAAGAAGGACTCAAGCCGTGGATTTACGACGAACAGAAAAATCTTGCGGCGGTGGACTTCCGATTCCGGGAGCGCCTCGAACCCTTGAGTCTGGTCCGGGCTATGTCCCGCCGGATGCATGATTATCCGGTTTCCGACCTTCTCTACGGGCCTTACCGTTATGACCGATTTGATCCGGTGCTGATCCGGGGCTATCTGGACCAGTTGGTACCCCAGAACCTTCATCTGGTGCTGGTCGGGCCCGAGCTTGAAACCAATGCAACCGAAACCCATTACCAGGTGGAATATTCTCTGGCACCACTACCGGTACCGCTGCTGACGGCATGGACTGACCCACCGCAGAGCCGCTTGCTTCACTTGCCGTTACCCAATCCGTTCATCCCGACGGATCTTGACCTGCGCACACCAAGCGTCGCCAGCAAAGTACCAAAACGGGTCGACATCGGACCGGGATTCAGCCTCTGGTTCCAGAACGACATCTCATTCGGGCTCCCGAAGGGCAATTTTTTTGTCAGTATCCGTTCGCCTTTTGCCAATAACAGTCCGCGTAATGCCGGGCTCACGCGATTGTATGTGGCTACCGTACTGGACCAGCTCAATGACCTGACCTACCCGGCTTTTCTGGCGGGTCTTGGTTTCGAACTCTACGACCATGCCCGTGGTGTCTCCCTCAAAGTGACGGGTTACAGTGCCCGCCAGCACCAACTGCTGTCCACTGTCCTTGCAGCGCTCAGGGCCCCGCAGGTCAGTCCGGAGCGATTCGCCCGGATGCGTACCCAGCTGCTGAGGGTACTGAAAAACGATGCGCACCAGGACCCGGCTGGCCGGGTCATGTCGGATCTCAACAGGCTTCTGCTGGCGCCAGCCTGGTCGCCGGATGAGTTGACTGCCACTGTCAAAGACCTGAAGACAGAGGATCTGGTAGCGTTTGTGCCGTCATTTCTGGAGCAGGGTGTCGCTGTGGCGTTGGCCCACGGTAACTATCTGCAGGATGAAGCCTTCGAACTTGCCGAAACCGTCATGCACGAACTACTCGAACACCGGCAAGTCATCGGGGTCGACAGTAGCCGGGTGCTGAAGCTGGACAATGGCACGGTGGCCCGTCTGACTACAGATGCAGACCATTTGGATTCTGCAGTTGTGGGTTACTTTCAGGGGGAGAGCCGGCAGCTCAAGGAGAGGGCTGCCTACCTTCTGCTCGGCCAACTCCTGGAATCACCGTTCTACCAGGCCTTGCGTACGCAGCAGAAGATGGGTTATGTGGTGTTCGCCGGTTTTATGCCGTTGAGGCGGGTTCCGGGGTTGGTCTTTCTGGTGCAGTCCCCCGACCGGACCCCTGACGAGATCGAAGCTGCGATTGAGGATTTTCTTAGAGGCTTCTCAAGAACGCTGGCGACTATACCTGGCGACGTTTTCGAGCAGCACCGTCAGAGCATCCTGATGCGGATCAACACCCCGGACCAGCGACTGGGCGAGCGTTCCGCACGCTATTGGCACGAGATTGACCGTGAAGCCTATGCTTTTGACAGCCGGGAGAGACTGTCACAGGCCATAGAGGCACAGACGTTAGCCACGCTGCGTGGGCTCTTCACCGATAAGATCCTGTCGGATCAGCGGCGCATGGTGGTCGTGCAAACTTTCGGAGCGGGTAAGATCCCGTCAGCGGCTAACACGGAGCGCCTGGGTCTGATCCTCGAGGAGATCACGTCGGCAGAGTCCTTCCGCGACAACCGGGAGTGGTTTGACTGAGCTCTTCAGAACGACAGTGTCTCAAACCAGGCAGAGATCCCGTCGACCAGACCATCAGCCGCGCCGGTAAAAAAATGATTCGCCCCCGCCACCTCGATCTGGCTCGAACCTGAGTGGCCTGATTCTCGAATGAGTGCCAGGCGGTCAGGGGCCTTCCGCAGAACCGCAGGATAGTCGTTGTCGCCATAAACATCCAGGATCGGCACCGTCATTGCGGTGAACGGGAACGGTCGTTGCATCGGCTGCTTGTAGTCCGTGGCACCCATGCCGATTCCGATGAACGCATCGATCCGGCCGTCTCCTGTCTCTTCAAACCAGGCCAAGGCCATGTGTGTGCCGCAGCTGTGTGCCGCCAGAACAACGGGGTGCAGTTTACGCTGCGTCAAGTGATCGATGGCGGCCTCGATTCTGGGAAACGCTTCCGGCAGCACGGCCAGGTAATCGAAATACTTGGCGTCTTTAGCAAGGACCGGCATCTGCAGCGACAGGGTATGCCAGCCCTGTTCAGAAAGCGCCGTCCGCAGGGGGTTGATAGTCTCAGGCCAGTCGGCGTGAAAGCCTCGGCCGTGCAGCAGGATTACGGCACCCCGCGCAGGTCCTGTCTCGGGTTGAAGTTCGACGGCGGCAAATTCCAGATCGCCGGATTCGAACCAGATCAATGTGCCGTCGAAGAGGTTAGCGTCCATTTCATCGACCAGACGCTGCTCTCGTTCCGAATCAGCGGCATGGCCGCTCTTCCCGAGAGCCAGGAGGAGCAGGACGATAATGCAGGTCAATCGAATAAGGATAGAGAGCATTGACGATTTTGCCCTCAGGAGAAGACCATCCGAGTGTCCAAGATAGCATAATCACAGGACACCAGCCGGTAGTATCAGTGCTGGGAAGCGGCTAATCTCAGGCTCACGCAGTGAGCCTTCGCAGCAGGCACAATAGGGCTATCTTAATTGAGTTGTAGGGAGGGATTGATGACCATCGGACAATGCCCTAAAGCAGAGAACCGGCTGAGAAGCACCGGCTGTTCTCCGGAAGACCCGGAGATCAACCGATGAGTGATTCCGATGATCTGGCTGTCCTGGTGCAGAGCGTCGGAACGACTCTGAGCCAGAATCGCCTGAAGCTTGCGACCGTCGAGTCCTGCACCGGCGGTTGGATTGCCCAGAGCATCACATCCGTTTCCGGGAGTTCGGGATGGTTCGAGTGTGGTTTTGTCACCTACAGCAATGCAGCCAAGCATGCACAGGTGGGTGTGCCCGAGGTGCTGATCGCGGAGCGCGGTGCGGTTAGTGCACCGGTCGCACGGGCCATGGCTCGCGGCGGCCTTGATCAATGTCCGGCCGATGTGGCGCTCTCGGTCACCGGGATTGCGGGTCCCGGCGGCGGCAGTGAGGAGAAACCTGTCGGTACCGTGTTTATCTGTTGGGCGGCGCGGCCGGACCGTGTGCGTACCGAGCAGTTTCTGTTCGATGGGGATCGTGATGCCGTGCGTCGCCAGAGTGTCCTGGAAGCACTCGGCGGTCTGCTGCGCTTTCTTAGGGAAGAGGAAAGCTGAAAATCATGTTCTGTCGTCACCACCGCCCGGCACAGAGTGCCGTTACGTAGCCAGTGTGACGGAACTTGCGGACACGATTTGTGACGGGTTTCGCTAGGCCCGTCGTGGTGATTGTGAAATAATCAGTTTGATTCCCGCATGACGGTTTCTGTGTCGGAAACGGTATTCCGAAACCGTTATTTAGGGAGCGCGGCAATCTCAGCCAGGATGGCAGAGGATTGCGGTGAAACCGAGGTGAACTCAACTCAAGGAGCGTTCCAAACATGGACGAAAACAAAGAGAAAGCCCTGGCGGCGGCGCTGGGACAGATAGAGCGGCAGTTCGGCAAAGGATCTGTCATGCGGCTCGGAGACGCTGAGATCGGCAAAGATATTCAGGCGATCTCTACCGGTTCACTGGGCCTGGACATTGCACTTGGCATCGGTGGGTTGCCCCGGGGTCGTGTTGTTGAGATCTACGGTCCGGAATCCTCAGGCAAGACTACGCTGACACTTTCAGTGACGGCTGAAGCCCAGAAACTCGGCGGTACCTGTGCATTTATCGATGCAGAACACGCGCTCGATCCCGCCTACGCCGAGCGTCTGGGTGTCAATGTGAATGACCTATTGATCTCCCAGCCCGACACTGGTGAGCAGGCCCTGGAAATTGCTGACATGCTGGTTCGGTCCGCCGCAGTTGATGTCATCGTGGTGGATTCGGTCGCTGCACTCACCCCCAAAGCTGAAATCGAAGGCGAGATGGGTGACCACCACGTCGGGCTTCAGGCCAGGCTGATGTCACAGGCGCTGCGCAAGCTGACCGCCAATATCAAACGCTCCAATACCATGGTCGTATTTATCAACCAGATTCGTATGAAAATCGGTGTCATGTTCGGCAACCCCGAGACCACCACCGGCGGCAATGCGCTCAAGTTCTATTCTTCAGTCCGGCTCGATATCCGGCGAATCGGTGCAGTCAAAAAAGGCGATGAGGTTCTGGGTAATCAAACCCGGGTCAAAGTCGTCAAGAACAAGGTTGCGCCGCCGTTCCGGCAGTGTGAGTTCGATATCCTCTACAACGAAGGTATCTCAAAAGAAGGTGAACTGATTGATATGGGTGTCGATCACGGTGTGGTCGAGAAATCAGGTGCCTGGTACTCTCATGGAGGGGAGCGCATCGGTCAGGGTCGGGACAATGTCCGCGAGTTTCTCCGGCAGAACCCTGACATTGCTGATGCGATCGAAAATACGGTCCGAAGTAACCTCGGTCTCGGTCCGGCAGATGCAGCGCCTTTTGAGCCTGCGGAACACGCGCAGGCGGAAACCGCTGAAGCCTGATGGTGCCCCTGGAAGGGGATCCTGCGAGCCGCGCAAGGGAGTCTGCGTTTCGAATGCTGGCCCGGCGAGAGCACAGCCGGGCCGAGTTGCGATTCAAGCTCTCCGCCCGCGGCTTCGCTGATAGCCTCATTGACATACTACTCCAGGACCTACAGGACGAACGTGCTCAGTCAGATGAGCGCTTTGCTGAATCCTTGTTGTCCAGCCGTCTCCGTTCGGGTTATGGACCTCGTCGCATCAGGCTTGAACTCAAGGACAAAGGTGTCGCCAGTGACCTCGCGGAACGGGTTGTTGCGGGTGCAGACACGGAATGGGATCAGGTGTTGACCATGCTGTATGACCGTAAATTCGGCTGTTCTTCCATCAAGAATTTCAAAGAGTGGGCGCGTCGCGCACAATACCTGCAGCAGCGGGGATTCGACACCGATGCGATCA
The DNA here is from genome assembly GCA_913051905.1 of uncultured Gammaproteobacteria bacterium. Next base: position 9,806 of record CAJXBY010000089.1, read on the forward strand.
GGCGGATCATGGGCTCATGGGACCAGGTTGGGACTGATATAAACGAAAACAAAGCCGTCGAACCGGAAACAGGCGTATGAAAACCACGGCAATTCGGCAGAAATTCTTGGATTACTTTGCTGAGAACGGCCATCAGGCCGTCGCCAGCAGTCCGCTCGTGCCCCACAATGATCCGACACTCCTGTTCACTAATGCCGGAATGGTCCAGTTCAAGGACGTTTTTCTGGGGCAGGATAAGAGAGCCTACAACCGGGCAGTCACCGCACAGCGCTGTGTGCGTGCCGGTGGCAAGCACAATGATCTCGAAAATGTGGGTTACACGGCCAGGCACCATACGTTCTTCGAGATGCTGGGCAATTTCTCATTCGGTGACTATTTCAAGCGCGAAGCGATCGGCTTCGCCTGGGAACTATTGA
>CAJXBY010000090.1 GCA_913051905.1 uncultured Gammaproteobacteria bacterium
GGTGATTGCCGAGGAACTGGAATTTCCGGAAGGCCCCGTAGCGCTGCCGGATGGCAGCGTGCTGGTAGTCGAAATCAAGCGCGGGGCCATCACGCGCGTGCTGCCGGGTCGCAGTAAGGAAACGGTGTCATTACCCGGCGGTGGACCCAACGGCCTTGCGATTGGCCCGGATGGGCGTTGCTTCGTTTGCAACAACGGTGGCTTTCAGTGGCATGTCGACGAGACCGGTATCCGCCCCACCTTACAGCCGGACGACTACAGCGGGGGTCGGATCGAAGTTGTTGATCTCGAAAGTGGACGGGTAGAAGTTCTTTACACCGAAGCGGACGGGCTACCGCTATCCGGGCCGAATGACATTGTGTTTGATGACCATGGTGGATTCTATTTCTCGGATCTGGGAAAGGTCCGCGCAAAAGATCAAGATCGTGGACGCGTGCTGTATGGACTCGCTGATGGTGGTGGTGTGAAGACGGTTGCGGCCCCGATTGAGATGCCCAACGGGGTAGGGCTCTCACCCGACGGTCAGTCTCTTTACGTGGCTGAGACACCCACGGCAAGGCTGTGGGCCTTTGATCTGACCGCGCCAGGGGAAATCAGCTCGCACCCCTGGCCTTCACCCCATGGCGGGCGCTTCGTCGCAGGGTCTGCAGATTATCAGCGCTTCGACAGTCTGGCTGTGGAGGCCGATGGCCGCGTCTGTGTTGCGACTTTGGTCAACGGCGGAATCAGTGTCATTTCGCCCGATACGGGTCACGTTGAACATATTGCTTTTCCGGATCGGTACACCACCAACATCTGCTTTGGCGGGGAGAACCTGTCAACCGCCTACATTACCCTCTCGCAAAGCGGCCGCTTGATCGAGGTGCCATGGCCAAGAAGCGGGCTGGGGCTGGCTTACTTGAACACCTGACCGTCAGTCGTTTCGACAATCGCCGTCGATCGCTGGCTGACCAGGAAACCGCTCCGGACCTGAAAGTCCCTCAAGCAGTCTTTCAGGTTCTATGGGTCTTCCAGTCGGTCCCGTGATAAAGAATCTGCCGCCGAATCTCTTCGGACTCCCGGTGGAACTCAACCGAAACCGGGTCAAAGTCGTAACGAGGCTCTGGTTCAGACTTGAAGCACCCGAATCGATCATCCCCACGGACCAGTGCGGCGCTGTCCTGATCTGAGTAGGCCTGGCGGGTGTCCGGTGGAATATACCGGATGGCCAGACCGATGCGCCGGTCATCAGTTTGATTGGGATGGGATGCATGAGCGATTCGGTAGGCAAACAAAGTTGCCTCACCCGTGTCGACTTCGAGATTCACGGCACGACTCTCATCTATTCCAGTGATCTGCTGGCCCCGCGTCAGCAGGTTGTCGTCGTGATAGGTCTCTTCGTGCTGGAGATCGGGGCCGGTATGGCTCCCGGGTAACACTCGCATACAGCCGCTTTTCTCTGTGGAGGGTGAAAGCGCTACCCAGACGGTCACCAACTTGTCAGTGTCCAGTCCCCAGTACTGGCTGTCCTGGTGCCAGGAGACAAATTGTGGTGATTGGGGTTCCTTGATCCACCAGTCGGTCGACCAGACCATAATATCTGGGCCGATCACGTCCTCGACAGCATCGAGAATTCTGGGAGTACGGATAAAGTCTGACAGCCATTTAAAAAGCAGATGATTCTTGAAGCGGTTGGAACCGCGTAGCGTTCCGCCATGATCTTTTTCAAATGATTCCAGTCTGGAGCGCATCCCGTCGATCTGGTCACGCGATGCGACAGGAAATGCCGGCAGGTACCCGTCTTCGCGGAAGCGTAAGACCTCGTCGTCAGTGAAATATTTTCCCATGAGCCTTAACCCGGTAGTGATTATCCATCCAATGCGGCCAGAGGCCCTTCCCGGCAACTGGGGAATCGGATAGATTTGGTCATCATTATCATCAAATCTGCCGCTATGATCCAGAGAATACAGCCCGCCGCCGTTCCCCAGTCAAACGCGCCCTTCAGCCAGGTCGTATTGGATGACCGTTATGCGTACCTTGCAGGACTCGTCGCTGCTGATTTCCCAAGCGGTATTGCTGTTCTGGGAGACGTGGGAAAAGAGACCGAGGCCGTTATGAATACGGTAGTCAGAATTCTTGAGGAACAGGGCCTTTCGGTCGCGGACATTGTACGGTCCGACGTGCACTTGTCCGATCTGGAGGATTTTGACGCAATGGACGCTGCCTACAGGCGCTTTTTTGACTCGGGTGAGTACCCGGCCCGAACCACGACCGAGTCGCCCCGGCTTTTTGGCGGCAGCAAGGTGGAGATCACGATCCAGGCCAGGCTGAGAGCCTGAACCAGGGCTGTCGATATGGGACTTGACTGGCGTATCACTATACTTCTGATCGCACTGCTGTGGATGGGCTATTCGGTTGTCCAGTGGATTCAGGGCTGAAGCCACGATTTCATTACAAAGTGACTGAAAAAGAATCGACCCCTCCATTTGACTGGGAAGCGTGGTATGAGGCCTGTGGGGGACGGGTCGATCATACCCCAGGTGCCAGTGAGATCATCGCAGAGATCTACAACACGCAGTCCCTGGCTTTCGAAGGCCCGGCAGCCGAAAAGAAAATACCTTTCAAGACCGAACAGCACGCCGCAGATTTCGTGAAGGCAGCGGCCCGTACCGCAGGGGCTGCCGCCGTTGGCATCACCCGCATAGAACCGTCGGATATCTATCAGGGTAGAACGGTCTCCGAAACCTACGCTATCGCGATCGGGCAGCGTATGCAGTGGAAACAGTTTCAGACCGTGCCTTCGATTGATAGCGGTGTTGAATGCTGTCGCGTCTACCACGACCTGGGAGAGATCTGCATCAGAATTGCCAAGGCCCTCCGAGATCGAGGATTCCCGGCCCGTGTGGAGGACCCGGTCGGTGATTCAGATTTGATGCACGTTCCCATCGCCCTTCGGGCGGGCTTTGGGGAACTCGGCCGGCACGGGTCTATCATTCACCCGGAACTCGGCCCACTGTTCCGGCTTGGCACGGTCGTCACCGACCTACCCATGGCCTGTGATGCACCGATCGATGTTGGTATTGCTGCATTCTGTGACCGTTGCAAGGCTTGTCGGAAGCTCTGTCCGGCCGATGCAATTCCCGACGATCGGGATCCCGAGTCCGGTATGGACCCGATCGGCAAGCCCCGGTATGTGCTCGATACCGGTCGCTGCTTTCCTTATTTCGCCAGACAGCACTATTGTTCTATATGCCTTGCGGTCTGTGCTTATCGTCACAAGGAATGGGCCAAAGATTTTAACGGTGCACAAACGACGCTCAGCCCCAACACTGTATTGGCGGATCCACCGCCGACTGTGGATCCAAACCCTCCAGCGAAGGTCCACGACTATCCCCGAATCAAGGTCCTGTACAACCGCACGCATCCCGACCGTAAAGAGGGCGTCTGACCCTTCGGGTTGTGGCAGGCGCCGCAAGTCGACTGACAATACTCTGACATTCGTTGCTCAGTCCTTCGGGACCGGATCCTCCACTTGAACCGACACCACATTTTCGCTTTGGCAGCCCCCGTATTCTGGAGTATCTCGGGGATCACGGTCCGCCTAATGGAGGGTGCCACAGAGTGGCAGATCAACTTTTATCGCTGTGCTTCCCTGGTCGGATTCGTGGTGGTCATATTGTTGCTTCGTTACAAATACCGCGTGTTTCGGGTCATTCAGGCAGCGGGTTTGAAAGGGCTGTGGGCCGGGGTTCTGTTAAGCGGTGCAATGCTCTGCAACATCGTCGCCCTGATTCACACTACGGTTGCCAATGCAGTACTTTTGATGGCGACCGGACCAATCTTTGCCGCACTGCTCGGGCGAATTATCCTGGGTGAGAGGACATCCTGGCAGTTATGGATCAGTATTTCACTGGCACTCATCGGAATTCTTGTGATGGTGGGCGGTGGAATCGGGCAGGGCAGTCTTTACGGAGATCTGATTGCCCTGGTGGGAGTGGCTTTTTTCGGCTGTTATGCGGTTGCGCTTAGGGTGGGCCGGACTACCGACATGTCACCCGCGGTTCTCCATGCCGGACTCTGCGGCGCACTGTCTGCGGGGCTGATTCTCTTTTTTAACGGCCAGGGTTTTGCCGCACCACCGGCCGACATCGCGCTTTGTATCATGCTGGGTATCGTTCAGGTCGGCATTGGCAGTGTGTTATTTGCGCTTGCTGCCCAGTCGGTACCCGCTGTTAATCTCACGCTTTATGCGCTGGGTGAGCCCGTGCTCGCTCCGCTTTGGACTTACGTTGGCATTGGAGAGGTGCCAGCAGGAACCACATTTCTGGGTGGCGGTATCCTGCTCATTGCACTGTTTTTCCAGGTGCTGAACGAATGGAATAATTCACGGGCACCTACCTGAGGCTGTCGTTCAAGTGGCTGTCAGACCGCCATCCACAACGAGCTCTGAACCCGTGACGTGGCGTGATTCGTCAGAGGCCAAGAACAGGATGCACTGCGCAACGTCTATGGGTTCACCGGTCTCACCGATCGGAACCCGCTTGCGGGCAGTCTGCCAGTTGGTTTCTATATCCGGACCTTCAATATAACCTTTAAGTTCCATCAGTTCGTTTCCCATATCGGTCCGAATAGGGTCTGGGTGTACGGAATTGCAACGGATACGGTATCCCATGCGCCCGCAGTGAATCGCTACCGACTTGGTGAGCTGCCGTACTGCCGCTTTGGAGGCCCCGTAAGCCACCAGGCTCGGTGTTGCAATCAGACCCGCCACCGAAGACAGGTTGACGATTGAACCTCCGAAGTCCTTCATTGCCTGCACACCGGCCCGGCACCCCAGGAAGACCCCTTCGACATTCACCGACTGGATCGCCTGCCATTGGGCGAGGGAGGTCTGCTCGATGTCCTGGACGGGTTCCGTGGTGAGGATACCGGCGTTATTAACAAGGATGTCGACCTTGCCATACAGATTCTGGACACTATCAAACACTTGTTTCCAGGACTCTTCGTCACAGACGTCCTGCTGAATGAAACGGGCCTGTGACCCCAATCCCTCCGCGGCGGCTTCTCCGCCCTCGACGTTACGGTCAGTGATGACTACCCGTGCGCCTTCGTCGATCATCAGCTGCGCGGTACACAACCCGATACCAGTCGCAGCGCCGGAGATCAATGCCACTTTGTCGTTCAGTCTCGCCATGATGCCTCCAGGTTTGAGGTTTAGGTATTACATCGAGATCCAGCGTTGCTGCCTTCTTATCAACTATGGAAACCCGTCCGGTTTTGTACGATATGGCAGGCTCGATACGATCGGTCAAGTACAGAGCATGTCTGGTACGACCGCTGACTGTGACCGGTCTCTGTCCAGACAAAACAAGACATTCCCATTGTAAGTCATGATCTGAGATGAGAAACAATTTTTCCGTTATAGCGGCATTGTTGCCGGCCCTTAATACTGGCGGGGGTTGTTGCGACCCAGGCAGCTCCTAAAGAAGCCGAATCAAGCTGATCGTTGCTACCCGAACCAAATCAGTTTGATTGCAGTACGCCCACGAGGTGTTTATTCTTGAGCTACTTGACACCCACTAAACGCAAGGAGAAAGCCATGCGTCTTAAAGGAAAGACCGCAATCGTTACGGGTGCTGCATCGGGAATGGGCGCATCGACTGCAGAGATCTTCGCCAGCGAAGGCGCACGTGTGGTGTTGACAGATATCCTAGAGGCCGAAGGGCTCGAGATCACCGACAAGATTCTGAGCGCGGGGGCAGAAGCTAAATTTCTTGTACACGATGTCACCAGCGAATCAGACTGGGAGCGGCTTGCCTCTGAAACTTCCGCGTCCTACGGCCAGATTGATATTCTGATCAACAACGCGGGAGTCAGTGGCAGTCATCCCGACCTGCTGAACACCGACACCTGGGATCAGCAGATGAGCGTCAATGCCCGGGGTGTATTCCTGGGTATGCGCACCGTGATACCCCTGATGCAGGCGTCCGGCGGTGGTTCAATCGTGAACATCTCATCGATCTCTGGTGTCACCGGGCAGAGTTTCGTACATATGGGATACAACGCCGCCAAAGGTGCCGTCCGAATGGCCACCAAAGCGGCCGCTGTACAGTTTGCTCCGGACGGCATCCGGGTCAACTCGGTACATCCTGGACTGATGCCCGCAATGCGCAGCTCGATGATGACAGCTGACCCGACAGTGAGGGAAAAAATGCTTTTGGGTGTTCCGGCGGGCCGCGTGGGGCGCGTAGAAGAGGTGGCATACGCAAACCTATTTCTGGCCAGCGACGAGTCTTCCTATATCACAGGCGTAGAGCTGCCCGTGGATGGCGGATTTCTCGCCATGTAGGCCGGCATGGAAATCCGCCCTCCCGGGGCAAGCGGGACTAATTGGACAACATGGTGACCTCGGTGGACTCGAGAATATGCCCCGACTCAGCTACCTTTTCGCCGGCTTCTGCAAAAAACTTGTCCATCGCCTCTTTTGAAGGCACATGACAGAGAACAAAACAGGTTTGCGGGTCATCTTCTGTTTTGCCGTGAAAAAGTTCAATGATGCCTGCACTCCGTGCCATGGGCTGTGCAGAATAGAATGCCTGCTCCCACTCACTGAAGTCATTGCTGATCTTAAACTTGATTAATGCGTACGATGCCATGTTTATTCTCCCTTATCCTGTGTATGCTTGAAAAAAATTAGAAGAATTGCAGTATAGAAGTTGATAACTTACCCAAGCAAGTGAGTTAGAAGTTCAAACAATTTGAATCTTTAGCGATATCTGTTAACTGAACTCGAGAAACAAAACCCTTAGCCAACTTAATCCATCTCAAGCAGAGTAAGTCGAATTCGCAGTATGAAACATCTATTTGCCTTCTTATTGTCTCTGGTTTTGATAACTGCCTGTAGTGACTCGGAAAAGGCGTCGGTCGATGATACGCATGCGTGGAAAACCCAGACGGACGCTCACAAAAAAGCCAAAGAGGTGGAACAATTGCTTCAGGATTCCACCACCAACAGGATGCAAACGATAAAGGATTGACAATCAAAGCAACTGAAGGGGCCACCCTACACCGCTTGTGATACTTGGCCACTTTCCTTTTTATATTGTGATGGGGGTCACAAAGGCCGGTATTGGTCTGATCGACATGACCGGAGAGAAATGCTAGGTTTGTCCGGTAGCGACGCGAGCCACCTATCTCTTCCAAGAGGAGCATCACCGGTGCAAAACAGTCTACAAAGACTCTTCATCACAAGTCAGATCGCAGTACTGACCGTATTGGTGGGTTTATCGAGTACTGTCCAGGCGGTTGCACCGGCCAATGCGGTGCTGGAGGTAGAGGTATCGGTGACGATTGGGGGAGCGGTATTAGAACAAGAAAGCCCCTCTTTTTCTGGTGTCAAGGTCAACTTGATTCCGAGTGAGCCAACCGTAACGGGCACGGGGGCGGCGGCCTTTGAAGGGGATTCGGCCACTCTGACCTATACGATAACGACCACTGCCAATGGTTTTGATACCTATACCCTGACACCCGCGTTAGGGACGCTAGACGGTGTAACGGGCACGCCCTCACTGGCCCTGTCCCAAAATTCAGTTGGACTGGGTGCAACCGCGGTTTTGAGTGTTGCCGGTGCTGAGGTCACTGTGCCATTTGATGGTAATGCCGACAATGCCATTAACGGCATCGTGCCGGGGCAAAATGTGTTGATTGGTGGGCAGGCACTTACCGTGGTTGGCATTACGGACACTGCAGAAACTTCCAAGATTCAGCTTTCAGGGCCCCTGGGTTCAACGCCCCAGGGAACGTTGATTGCCGAATCTCGCTCTGTGACTGTGACGATTGCTGATGTGGGGAGTTTGGCTGACACAGCCACAGCGGGGAGTATTCCGGTGACGTTATTGGTTCGATCTGAAGCGGGTGAAACGTCGTGGGATGGTCTGGGTGAGGCTTTGGTGATGGTTGAGGCCGTGGTTTCCGCGAGTGTTGAGCTTTATGCCCGATATCTTGATGGTCGAGTACCGACGGCATCTAGTACCGGGGGTGAGGTCTTGACTTTGACTTATCCTGTGGATGCTGGCCAGACCTACTACAAGTCGGGCAGTGTTGAACTGAGGGCAGCACCCGAGGCTACGGTTGAGTATCTGATGGTCTTTAATGCGGGCAGTGCCGAACGGGAGGATGTTGTGCTTCGGGCGAGCACCTCTTCTTTTCTGGAGTATGTGCCTGACAGTGCCAAGCTGAATAACAACGGTTTGGATGATCAACAAGGCAGCTGTGATATTGATTATTGGTGTACCGATGACAACAGTCTCGCGGTTGGCACCGTTGGAGCGAACGATACCTACTACGCCGTGTTCCAGATGAAAGTGAGCGACGGAGCAGTATCGAGTTCAGCCTCGGCCGCTTCAACAAGCTCTAGCTCAACGTCTGTTCCCGTGGATGGCACCCCATGGGCGCAGTTATCAGAGGCCCAAAAAGAGATTACCACCCCTTGTTGGTACGTTGATTGTTTGCCATACGCCGATGGCACGTGTTGGGTCGTGGGTGAAAACACAGCAAGCGCGATGTCACAAAACGGACTTCGGGCAAGAGCAAGTAACGGTTGGTCATTGCCAGAATTCTGTGCAATTGAAGAAAATAGTAACGCACCCATATGTGAATCAGGTCGCTGCGTAATCGATTAGGCAAAGCGATGGTCTCCCGACCTGTGTTAGGTTCAAAACAACTTACTCAGACGATGTAATTCGCGATCCCCTGCTGACCGATCATCAACCGGTTGGCAGGAGTATCAAGGAATCACCAGCGCCTTAAGACCTAAATTCAGTAGCTGTCAATGCTTCCATTGCCTTTGGCCCGATAGAGTCGGTCCGAAAATACAAAGTCAGCAGCATAGGCTATTCGCCCTGACCTCAATCCACGATGAATAGTTTGACGCCACCCCGGGTAGACGATCGATGGGGCGAATCACCGGCATCGGAGACCTGATAACTCATCCCGGGAGTCAGTCGAAATTGTCGACCGTCTTTAAGTTCACTAATCAGTTCACCTTCTAAGACGTAGAGTACGTGTCCACGTTCACACCAGTGATCGGCGAGGTAACCGGGGGAGTATTCGACCGATCGCACGCGCAGTTCTCCTGCGTTGAATTCGCGGGTTGTAGAAAATCCCTTCTCTCCTGGGCTGACTTGCGGTTCGATGTCTTCCCAGTTCGTCACTGTGAACGGCATAAGTGGTAATTGCATGACTTTCCCCCGTGGACTAGCCGAGGCCGAACTCCTTTAAACAGACGATGACTAGGTTGCCTGCGGCTAAATAATAACTCGTACTGTGCCCGATGCGGTCAGCCTCCAGACTGTCAAATATCGCTGCCACATATTTGACGGTGATCGACAGCGGGCCTTTGCCTGTACTATTCTATAATGCAAGCTAGACGTTATTAACGCTTTTAATTAGTGCAACGTAAGGGGGAGATACTATGTACTACCGAATCACGACTTTTACATACGACCCGGCTAGAGAAAGTGAAGTACTTGCTCAAGCGGATTCTGTCAGAGATGGGATGAATTCAATTGACGGTCTGCAGTCCGGTTGTGCTGTACGAGTAGCTGAAGGTAAGTGTATATCTGTCGGCATCTACGATTCTGCAGAGAGCGCAGCAGCCGCACAATCTAAAATTCAAGAACTATGGAGCGGGATGGCGCCACTTATGACTTCGCCGCCAGAACTCCAGGAAGGCCCGACCATTTGGGAACTCTAGTTTAGATACGAAAACACCATTTTGACTTAAAGATGAACGGACAAGTAACGAGGGTGGATAAACGGGAGATTGATCTGTTTTAAGGTGTATTTAACTGTTATATCCCTGCCCGGGTGGCGAAACTGGTAGACGCAAGGGACTTAAAATCCCTCGGCCGCATGGCTGTGCCGGTTCGACTCCGGCCCCGGGCACCATCATCCGTCAGTCCAACCACTGGTCCTGTAATTCTCAGGAAGCGAACGAGAAACCTTTATAGCCGTCTGCGACGATTTCATCGCATTTTTTCTTGTACTTGTCGAC
>CAJXBY010000091.1 GCA_913051905.1 uncultured Gammaproteobacteria bacterium
GAATCGAGTGTTCACGGGCGAGGTAATACGCACTCGCAAGCCCGTGACCACCGCCTCCAACGATGATGACATCATATTGCGGACGAGGTTCGGGACTGCGCCAGGCCTCCCGCCAGCCCGTGTGCCCGCTCACTGAATGGCGCAGCAGGTTGAAGAGGGAGTACTTGTTCTTCACGCCCGATGGGGTTCTAAAAAAAGGACGGGGCTCAGTCGGACCGGTAGACCGGGAAACGACCGCATAGTTCTATGACCTGTTCTCGAACCTTGTCTAATTGATCCTGATCATCCATGTGATCCAGTATGTCGCAGATCCAGTGGGCAACGGTGGACATCTCCTCCACACCAAAACCACGGGTGGTGCTCGCTGGCGTACCGATTCTAAGACCACTGGTCACAAACGGCGACCGAGGGTCATTCGGCACACTGTTCTTGTTGACCGTGATGTGGGCACTCCCAAGGGCCGCGTCGGCGTCTTTGCCAGTGATCTCTTTATCGATTAGGTCCAGCAAGAACAGGTGGTTGTCGGTTCCCCCGGAAACCACCCGGTAACCCCGCGCCAAGCAGGTGTCGGCCATCGCGCGTGCATTACTGATAACTTTCTCCTGGTAGACCTTAAATCCGGGCTCAAGTGCTTCTTTGAAGGCCACGGCCTTACCAGCAATCGCATGCATCAACGGCCCTCCCTGGGTGCCTGGAAACACCAGTGAACTCAGCTTTTTTTCAACCGCCTCGTTAGCCCTGGCAAGAATCATCCCGCCCCTCGCACCGCGCAGGGTCTTATGGGTCGTGGTGGTCGTCACATCGGCGATCGAAACCGGGCTTGGGTAAAGCCCCACAGCCACGAGACCGGCCACATGGGCCATGTCTACCACCAGGTAAGCATCCACCGAGTCGGCAATCTCCCGAAACCGTGTCCAGTCGACGACCCTGCTGTAGGCCGAAAAACCGGCCATGATCACTTTGGGCCGATGTTCCTTGGCCAGATCAGCGACCTGGTCATAATCAATCTCACCATTACTGTCGTTGAGCCCATACTGCACCGCGTTGTACAGTTTTCCAGAAAAATTGACTGCGGCTCCGTGGGTCAGATGCCCACCGTGCGCGAGACTCATCCCAAGCACCGTGTCACCCGGTTCCATGAGCGCCATATAGACAGACGCGTTGGCGCTGGAACCGGAATGAGGCTGAACATTAACGTATGCTGCGCCGAACAGCAGTTTTGCTCGATCAATGGCGAGTTGTTCTGCAACATCGACGTGGCTGCAGCCCCCGTAGTAACGTTTTCCAGGATACCCTTCAGCGTACTTGTTGGTAAGAACCGACCCCTGCGCCTCCAGCACCCGAGCACTGGTGTAATTCTCTGAAGCAATCAGTTCGATATGCTCTTCCTGCCGCTGCGTTTCCTTTTTGATAGCGTCCCACAACTCGTCATCGAAACCCGCAATCCGATCGCTCAGTCTGAACATCACCACCCCTCCAGGGAACCCTTGAATCGTGCACTACAGTCGATTGTAGTAGACAGTGGGCCTGCGCCCAAACGAAAAGTTCGCTCAGCGATCGGACCGGTGCGGCCCGCGGCTAACCTGGGCCCACTGCATCAGACTTTCACGGGAACGGTCTCCGTGATAGCGAAGCTGTGCTTCACTGTACTGCCAGGTTCTGCCGACGGGACACATCAGTCGGGATTGACAGCGGTCTGTACACCCGGATCGAGGCACGAGCCGGTGTGCGATACAGCGTTCCAGATCCAAGCTGTGGTCCGGCGCGACTGCCGAGGCTGGACAAGCCGCGACGCAGGGCCTGTCGGCACAGCCCTCACAGGGTGACCCGACCATCCCTGGTTCCGTCAACTGCAATTCGGTCCCGATCAGGAAGGCCACTCTATAGGCAAACCAGGGACCGTAAACCGGGTGAAGGTCAAGCCCCAGGGGAGAGGGATAACTGCAACCCGCCAGCTGGCCCAGTCGCTGCAACGGGATAGGTAATGGACCTGGGTACAGCAGCTCTATCTGATCACAGCCCCAGTACTCTTTGGATACGCGATGAGCCGCTTCAATCGAAAAAGAATCAAACGGATCCGAACAGGTATGGATACGTCCCTCAATCCGGTCCCACAACAGTGCGCCCCCCATCGCGAGAACAACGAGCCGGACACCCGGGGTATATTCGATTCCGAGGCCGGCAAACGCTTCGCGAAGGTCTGATGGGAAACGCTCCGGATCAAGTACCGCCCTGATTTGGAACCCCTGGCTCTCCAGCCAGTCGTGCCCGGCTTTTTCATTGACTTTTCGGTCCCGCATGTTCTCACCACAGACAAATTCCTGCTGACAGTATCGCACTTCCCCCTCTGCCTTGCTAAAGTGGCCACACGACGAGGAACCGCCCGCGATCAGCGGCTCCACTTAAAAGACCAGGCCACTTCGTTGAACGCATTATCCATTCATGGTCACCGAGGTGCACGGGGTCACGCACCCGAGAACACACTCGCCGGTTTCCGCCTGGCCGCACAAACCGGGGTTGACGGCATGGAACTTGACGTCTTGGTTTCCGCCGACGAATGTATCGTGATCCACCACGATGCTCGCCTCAATCCCGAACTCACCCGAACCCCATCAGGAGACTGGCTGAAGCCACCGTATCCTTTGGTCCGGGACCTTACTGTGGCTCAACTCCAGCGCTTTGACGTAGGCAGGGCCAGGCCGGGTTCACAGACAGCGCATTCGTTTCCAAAACAGGTGGCCGTTGATGGCCAAAGCCCGCCTACACTGAAACAGCTGGCGGAGTTGCTGAACGCATTTGGCCCGGAGGCACCATTACTCAACATCGAAACCAAGTCAGACCCCTACCGACCCGATGCGAACCCTGGCCCTTCCGAGTACGCCGCATTGCTGGTCGGTGAACTTCAGGCTTATGATCTCTTGGAACGCTGCTGGGTACAGTCATTCGACTGGCGGGTGTTACGGGCCATTCAGCGACTGGAACCGGATCTTGTCACCGGCTATCTCTCTTCAAGTCAGGAGCATGGAGGCAATATAGGGTCACAGAAGCCGTCTCCCTGGCTGGACGGATTCGACCCGCAGGGCTTCGGCGATAATATTGCCGCCGCCGTCCGTACTGCCGGTGGACGGTTCTGGGGCCCGGCGTTTCGTGACCTGGACCACCAGTCGATGAGACAGGCACGTGCGGTTGGTATTGGCGTACACTGCTGGACGGTCAATGAAGAACAGGACATAAAAAAAGTCATGACCTTAGGAGTCGATGGATTCACCACAGATTTTCCTGAACGCGCAATGCGCCTTGCTGGACGCACCTGTGCGACCGAACACAAGAACCAATCAGTAACGACCTCGTCTGGCTGACCCATGAACCCATTGCTACAGATTCAGGACCTCAGCATTGCCTTCGATACGCACGGTGGCCGGGTGCAGGCCGTCCGGGACGTCAGCCTTGATGTGATGCCTGGCGCAACGGTCGCTTTGGTCGGCGAATCGGGTTCAGGGAAGTCGGTCACGGCCCAGGCCGTTATGGGCATCCTGCCCAAGAATGCCAGCATCGGGAGCGGCCGGATTCTGCTCGATGATCCCGATACTGGCCAGAGCGTAGATATTGCGGCGCTGAACCCGGACAGCAGCCAGATGCGGGCAATACGGGGTGGGCGTATATCAATCATCTTCCAGGAACCGATGGTGTCGCTGTCGATGCTCCACACCGTCGGTGATCAAGTGAGTGAAGCGCTCTTCCTGCATCGGGATGTAAGCCGTACCGAAGGACTGAGGCTCACGCAGGAGATGCTGGGCATGGTCGGGTTTCCGGATCCCGCCCGAGCACTGAAGACCTATCCATTTGAACTTTCCGGGGGACTCCGCCAGAGAGTGATGATTGCGATCGCACTGGTCTGCCGACCCAGCCTGCTGATTGCCGACGAACCCACCACAGCACTGGATGTGACGGTCCAGGCCCAGATACTGCATCTGGTCAGGGTCCTCCAGTCGGAGCTCGGCATGGCCCTGCTGCTGATCACACATGATCTCGGGGTAGTTGCAAACGTCGCCCAGGAAGTCGTGGTCATGTACAACGGCGAAGTGGTCGAACGGGGCGCCATTGACGACATCTACGCCCGGCCCGGGCATCCCTACCTGCAGGCTCTTTTTAAGGCCGTACCACACTTCGACATGAAACCAGGAGAACGCCTGACACCCGTTCGGCCGGTCGAGCACCAACTGGGACAGCATTTTTTTCCCCAGCGGGACTCGGCTTCCGGCCATGCCGTCCATCTCGAAGTGCGAAGCGTCTCCCGGTCGTTCACGATCCGCAAAGAGAGCTGGTTCAGCAGCGGAGAGGCAACCACCTTACGCGCGGTCGATGACGTCAGCTTTGAAATCATGCGGGGCGAGTGCCTGGGCCTGGTCGGTGAGAGCGGCTGCGGAAAGACCACCTTAAGCAAGATCCTGATGCGCGCCGTGGAAGCGGATTCGGGGTCGATCCGTTACAACTCCAGCACCGGGCCCATCGACGTGCTGAACCTGGAAGGCAGCGAGCTGTTATCTTTCCGCAACCGGATGCAGTTCATTTTCCAGGACCCCTTCAGTTCGCTCAGCCCGCGGATGACCGTATTCGATATCGTGCGTGAACCCCTGGTCATTCACGAGATCGGCAACCGCGAATCACAGACTGAACTTGTAAAAGAACTGATGCGACTGGTGGGTCTGGATCCTCGTTTTCTCAGCCGCTACCCCCACAGCTTCTCTGGAGGCCAGCGCCAGCGAATCGGGATCGCACGGGCGCTGGCACTGCAGCCGGAACTTCTGATTTGTGACGAACCCGTTTCCGCCCTGGATGTCTCTATACAGGCCCAGGTCCTGAACCTACTGAAAGACCTCCAGAAAGAACTTGGGCTGACGTATCTGTTTATCTCCCATAACCTGGCAGTGGTCGACTACGTATCGGATCGAATCGCCGTGATGTGCAGGGGACGGCTGGTGGAGGTCGCCCCCCGCCAGCAGCTCTTCAATCACCCTACCCATCCCTACACTCGGGCGTTGTTACGGGCCGTACCCTACCCCGACCTTAACCGGCAGCTTGATTTTGAGAACATTGTGTCGGACAACTTTTCGGACCCCGGTAATTGGCACTCACCCTTCACTGACATTCCCAGTCGCGGGAGCCAGATGCTTGAGTTGAGTGAAGGACATTTTGTCCGCACTGTTTCCGGCGCCGAACTCTCGGAGATTTCAACATGACCCTCATCCGCCGCATCGTGGCAGCTCTCGCTGCAGGATGGATTTTCTACTCACCGCTGGCCCAAGCCGTGCAAGAGGTTCCATTTTTGGCAGAACGGGTGTCCGCCGGCACGCTGCCGCCGGTTGCCGACCGACTTCCGCAGCAGCCGCTTTCAGTGGATCTAGCGTCACTCGGTCGGGAGCCCGGCCGTCACGGTGGAGAAATCGATATCCTCATGGCACGGGGCAAAGACACCCGTATGATGACGGTCTACGGTTATGCCCGGCTCGTGGGCTATGACCCGAACATGATCCTGCAGCCCGACATCCTGCAAAACGTCGAGGTCGCGAACAACAAGGTCTTCACGCTGCACCTGCGTCCCGGTCATCACTGGTCTGACGGCCAACCGTTCACCAGTGATGACTTTCGCTATTTCTGGGAAGACATGGCGATGAACGAAATGCTTTCGCCCTTCGGCCCACCCGACAAGCTGGTCGTTAACGGCAAACCGGCACGTGTGGAGATCATCGATACGTTGACCGTACGTTACAGCTGGGACGAGCCGAATCCCTATTTTCTTCCGGCCCTGGCCGGCCCACGACCGCTCTACATCTACGCCCCGTCGCACTACCTCAAACAGTTTCATGCACGGTATCAGGACGAAGCCAAACTCAAGGAGGAGGTCGAATTCGCCGGAGTTCGCAACTGGGCAGGACTGCATACCCGTTACGGACACCAGTACAAATTCGACAACCCGGACCTGCCTAGCTTGCAACCGTGGATCAATACCACACATCCGCCATCAGAACGTTTTGTGTTCGAACGGAACCCTTATTTTCATCGTGTCGACACGAGCGGACTCCAGCTGCCCTACATCGACCGGGTGCTGGTCAATATCAGCAGTGCGGGGCTGATACCGGCCAAAGCTGGTGCCGGTGAGACGGATCTGCAGGCCCGTTATCTACGCCTGGACAACTATCCCTTTCTGATGGAAGGCGGCGAGCGCAATGGTTTCAATGTGCATCTATGGAAACGTGGCGTGGGTTCCCAAATGGCACTGTACCCCAATCTCAACAGTGTCGACCCGGTATGGCGGGCTCTGGTTCGGGATATCCGTTTCAGACGGGCGCTGTCCCTTGCGGTCGATCGCGAAGAAATCAACCAGGTCATCTATTTTGGTCTGGTGTCCGCGAGTGCCAATACCGTGCTGCCGGAAAGCCCGTTGTTTAAAGAGGACTATCAGCAGGCCTGGTCTGACTATGACCTGGCCGCCGCCAACGCCCTGCTCGATGAGATCGGGCTGACCGAGCGGGATGCCGATGGTCTGCGGCTGATGTCCGATGGCCGGGCACTGGAGATCGTCATACAAACCGCCGGGGAAAGCACCGAACAAAGCGATCTCCTCGAGCTGATACATGACACCTGGCTGCAGATCGGCATCAAGATTCACACCAAACCCTCGCAGCGGGAAGTTTTCCGTGAGCGGGTTTATTCCGGCGAGGCGATGATGGCGGTCTGGCACGGTTACGATAACGGCCTTCCCACTGCTGATACACCGCCAAACGAATTCGTTCCCATGCGCCAGGACCAGCTCCAGTGGCCTGTCTGGGGACAGCACCATGAGACATCAGGCCTGACCGGGGAGGCTCCGGATTTGGCACCGGCAAAACGGCTCCTGGAACTGGCAGAGGCATGGCGCTTGGCCGGATCGTCGGATGAGAAAGAGGACGCCTGGCATGAGATTCTCAAAATTCATGCCGAACAGGTCTACAGCATTGGCACGGTTTCCGGCGTGCCCCAACCGGTCGTCGTCAGCAACCGGCTGCGCAATGTCCCGTCGGAAGCGCTGTACGCCTGGTCACCGTGTTCTTATTTCGGCATGTACTGGCCGGACACGTTCTGGCTGGAACCGTGACAGCAGTTTGTTCCGCTAAAGGGGCGTCAGGGTGCTGAAATACAGCATCAACAGGCTGGTCGCCATGATTCCGACCCTGGTCGCGATCAGTATCATCGTGTTTTTTATTATCCAGTTGCCGCCCGGTGACTACCTAGAAAGTCACATCGCGACCTTGCAGGCACAGGGCGAATCGATAGACAGCAAGAAAATCGAGTTTCTTCGCCAGCAGTACGGTCTCGACCAACCGATGTGGAAACAGTACCTGGTGTGGGCCACGGGTTTTCTGCAAGGCGACCTAGGGTATTCCTTTGAGCATGATATGCCGGTAAAAGAGGTGATTGGGGACCGGATGTTTCTGACGATTCTGATCTCGCTTGTCACGATCATTTTCACCTGGCTGATTGCCTTTCCTATCGGCATCTATTCGGCGACCCACCAGTACAGCTGGGGAGATTACGGGCTTACTTTCATTGGTTTCATAGGGCTTGCTACGCCGAATTTTCTTTTGGCACTGGTCATGCTGTATCTCGCCAATGTTTACTTCGGGACATCGATTGGCGGCCTGATGGACCCACAGTACATCGATCAGCCATGGACCGTCGGGAAATTAAAGTCGGTGCTCGAACACCTGTGGATTCCGGTAAT
Source organism: uncultured Gammaproteobacteria bacterium (assembly GCA_913051905.1). Next base: position 7,763 of record CAJXBY010000091.1, read on the forward strand.
CGTGATCGGAACGGCCGGGACCGCTGCGATGATCCGCCGGCTTCGAGCGAATCTGCTGGATGAACTGGAAAAGCAGTACGTGGTGACTGGTCGGGCCAAAGGACTGCCGCCCGGAAAGCTGCTCCGTAAATATCCTCTGCGGATGGCCCTTAACTTTTTTGTTTCAGATATCGGCAACCTGCTGCCCAGCATCATCTCCGGAGCCGAGGTCACTGCAGTTGTACTGTCGCTGCCGACCACCGGCCCGTTGCTGATCGCTTCGCTGCAGAGCCAGGACATGTATCTTGCCGGTTCATTCCTGATGTTTCTGGCGATCTTGACCGTACTGGGTGTGCTGGTCTCTGATCTGCTGCTCGCGGTCCTTGACCCGCGAATCCGTCTTCAGGGAGGCGCAACAAAATGAGCAGCCGCCAACTGGACCACTTCGTATCGGACAAACCATTCGACCCAATGGCCGTCGAGGACCTGACGCCGGAGCAGGAACGACTTTACCTTGCGTCCCAGTGGCAGTTGATGTGGTGGAAACTCAGACGCCACCGCCTGGCTGTGGTTTCGGGTCTGGTTCTGTTGGTGTTCTACCTCGTGGCAATACTCGCAGAGTTTGTCGCCCCATACGACTTGCATACCCGTAATGCCCGGTTCATCCATGCACCACCCCAGGCCATTCATCTGTTTCACCAGGGGGAGTTTGTTGGCCCGTTTGTGTACGGCTACGACTACAAGCTCGACATGAAAACCCTGAAACGGGCGTTTACAGTCAACAAGGACAAGGTTCACCCGATCCGCTTCTTGTGTCGCGGTGACAGCTACCGGTTCTGGAGCACCTTCGAATCGAACGTTCATTTGTTCTGCCCGGCGAATCAGACCCTTACTTTCACGAAGACGGGCGCCGAACCCAAAGTCAGCAACAAAGACGGTACGCTTTTCCTCTTCGGCACGGACCGACTGGGCCGCGACGTGCTGTCCCGGATCATCTATGGCTCACGGATTTCACTGACCATCGGATTGATCGGCATCGCCTTCAGCTTCGTGCTCGGCATCGTGATCGGCGGGCTGGCGGGCTATTACGGCGGTTGGGTCGACAACATCGTGCAGCGGGTGATCGAGATTCTGCGTTCGTTTCCAGAGATACCGCTGTGGATGGCTCTTTCGGCCGTCCTGCCCGTCACCTGGAGTCCGCTGCTGATCTTTTTCGGCATCACCATGATACTGGCGCTGCTCGATTGGACCGGGCTCGCCCGTGCGGTCCGCTCGAAGCTGATGGCCTTGCGGGAAGAAGACTATTGCACCGCAGCGCAGCTGATGGGTGCCAAGCCCGGGCGGGTCATCGGTCGCCATCTGCTGCCAGGCTTCATGAGTCACCTGATCGCGTCGGCCTCATTATCCATACCGGGGATGATTCTGGGGGAAACCGCGTTGAGCTTCCTGGGACTGGGCCTGCGCCCGCCTATCACCAGTTGGGGCGTTCTGTTGAACGAAGCCCAGAACATCAATGTAGTGGCTCTTTATCCGTGGCTGATGCTGCCGGTCGTTCCGGTAATTATTATCATCCTGGCCTTCAATTTCTTCGGCGACGGCCTGCGGGATGCTGCGGACCCTTACAAATAACGCAGACCTCAAATTGGCCCCAAAGGATAGATGCTTTCTCACCGTTCTGCGTGACCGTCTGTGTATTCGCCCTGGACTGGATTGACTGCCGGCATTAATGCCTTCCAGGAACCCGAACCGGTACGGTGAATGTGTTGACTCACGGTATTAGCGACCGGCAGGCTGGGTTTCTTTTCTGCCTGTTCCTCGCGGTTCATCTCGTGATGTGGACACTGCTCCCCGGCCTGACCCGGCACGAGCTCGACGCCGACAGCATGATGCATTTTGCCTGGGGACAGGAATGGCGGGGATCGTATGCCCTGCATCCGCCCGTGCTGCCCTGGGTCGTCGCCGGATTTCTGCAGACTTTCGGAATCAACAACTGGAACTACCTTCTGCTGTCGCAGATCAATCTCTGCATTGCCTTCACGGCGGTCTGGCTGCTGGCCCGGCAGTTCTTCAGACCAGCCCAGGCACTGGCGGCCGTGTGCCTGCTTGAGTTTGTGCCTTACTACAGCTTTCTCGGGATCAGGCTCAATCACAGTTCACTGCTGATCTCGTTGTGGGCACTGGGCACTTTGATGGCCTATCTGGCGGTGATGCGACAGCGGCTGATCTACTGGGTATTGCTGGGCTTCAT
>CAJXBY010000092.1 GCA_913051905.1 uncultured Gammaproteobacteria bacterium
AATCGTTACCTATAGTCAGCGCGGCTGCTTCAGGGGTGACCGGCAGCTTGGAGACCGATTTGACTCTCGCCAGCAGCGTTCTTGAACCCGGAGCGGCCAGGGCCGTCGCCGGACCGGGACCGGCCGCGGGGACCGGCATCAGCAGTTCCACAGACATGCCCGGCTCAATCTTCTTGCCGGCACTTATCGGGTAATACACCACCACCTCCAGTACATCGGAAACCTCGCGTGTATCGAGTACCGCGATCTCATCACCGGGATTGACGACGGCACCTTCGGGGACGGTCAGCTCGAGAACCCGGCCCGAAACTGGGCTTCGCAGCTCGCTGTTCTCGCGCAGACGCTCGTTCAACCCATCGAGGTGCCGACTGAGACGGGAGTGCTTGAGCCGGTTCTGGTGATCCATTTCTGCCACTTCCTGATCCAGCCGTGCTGATTCGGTCAGGATGCCTAACAGGCCATGACGGAGGGATTCTATGGCCTGTTCGCGTTCCTCGGCTTCCTTAGCGGTCTGCAGATACTTGTCGGCCGCAGCGATCCGCGACCGGTTGAGTTCCAGGCGTTTGACATCAACCTGAGCCAGCACAACCTGCTGATCGCTCATCGACTCCCGAACAGCAAACAGATCCTCTTCGGTCAGGAGTTCCTTTGCTCTCAACTGCCGGGCCCGCTCGAGCCGTGCTTGCAGCTCACGATCCTGGCGGGTCTCCAGTTCTTTGAGGCGCAGGAGTTCCTTCCTCTGCTCGCTGAAAAATTTTCGCTCCTCGTCTATCGATGAACGAGTTGCCATCTGCAGGTCTCGGGACTCTTTTTCGACCACCTCGATCCGTTTTTCAATGGCCTGACGCCTCGCCAGTAGGCTCTCGCGCTCTAACGCCACGGTCTTGTCGTACAGGAGTTTCGCTTCGGCCTGCGCGGCCGTCAGTTCATCAAGCTCTTCCCGCACAGACTCGATCTCCTTCTCCAGCAGAGGCTGTTCAACATGAGCCAGAATCTGGTCGCGCCGGACCTCACCACCCGGCTGGACCTGCCAGCTCTCAATCCGCCCGTGGGTGTTGGACTCCAGGGCCTGGACAGAGTAGCGGCTAACCACAACCGCGTTACCGGTTACGGTCACCGGCAGTCGACCCATCACAAGATAGGCCAGCGCGCAGACCAGTACCACTGCCAGCAAAACCACCACCAGTGTGCCCGTTGAACGCACGACCGGCAGAAACCGGGCGATATCCTCCGGCGAGCGGGGATTGGAATGGCGCGATTGGTTCGTCATGAGAATTGGCTGAGTCCGGATCGGCTGGTGGACAACCCGTTCAAACCAGCTGTCGGCTGATCAGGTCCCGAAAGATCCCGGGTGTGGCACTGAGTTCGTCGAAAGTGCCCTGTTGAGCAATTCTGCCTCGATCCAGCACGTAGAGACGGTCTGCGTTTCGGATAGTGCTGAGACGATGTGCGATAACCAATCGTGTAACACGGCGCCGATCGAGCGCCTCCGTGACCACCGCCTGGGTCCGGTTGTCCAGCGCACTGGTGGCCTCGTCAAAAAACACCATTTTGGGCCTCGCGACCAGTGCCCGGGCGATCAACAGACGCTGACGCTGACCGCCGGACAAGTTGGCCCCGCCTTCGGCAACCACGGTATGTATCCCCATTGGCATCTGATCAATATCCTCCGAAAGACCAGCATCGGCTGCCGCCTCCCAGGCCTCGGAGTGTGAAACCTGGACATGGTTGGCGATATTTTCGAAGATGCTGCCGGCGTTCAACCGGCCATTTTGCAGGACCGTTCCGATCTGCCGACGTACAGCAATGACATCCAGCCCGACCAGATCCTTGCCGTCGAAGAGCACCCGACCCTCCTCCGGCCGGTCGAAACCTAGTAACAACCGCAGCAAAGTGGATTTGCCGGAGCCCGATGAACCAACAATTGCGACCAGTTCCCCCGGCTGTATATCCAGACTTACTCCATCGAGAACTACGGGGCCGTTTTCGTAGTACCGAAAAACCACATTGTCCAGCGTGATACGACCGCTCAACCGCCCCGGGTCCACTGCATCGACACCAACCTCCAACTCCCCTTCAAGAATCGGCTTGATGCGCTTGGCTTTGACCATTGTGTCGATGATGCTGACGATGGTGTTGCTGATCGCGGACCAACCGGAAAGATAAAGAACAAAGGCCGTGTTAAAGGCGATGAATGTGCCCATCGTCATAGTGTCGGCGCTCGCCGGTCGCAGGCCGATTAGCAGATCCGTCGCAACCCAGAACAAAAGCCCCGTAGCAACAGGAGACAAAGCGATGTGAAACAAGGCGACTGCATCCGACAGCTTGTCGATAGTCAGTTCGAGTTTGAGCTGTGGTGTGTAACGCGATGCCCAATGGCTGAACGCCCGGTATTCGCTCCCTGTCAGTCGAAGTTTAGGAACGTTACCAATCAACTCGATGACCATACCGTGGAAGGCCCCGGCCATTTCCATCAGACGGAACGACAAGCGCTGAATGATGTAACTGGAAATGATGGTCACTGCCATCACGACAATCCCGATCCAGAAGGCGATGACGGCAAGGTCAGGGCTGTAATGCCACAACAGACCGAAGTTCAGCAACGCCAGAATGCCCGAGACCAGCGGGCGCAATGTCGCTACACCCAGTTCCCGGTTGATATCACTGACTGCGTCGACGCGGGTCTGCAGGTCGCCGCTCGAATAGGTCCTAAAGAATGCCGGGCTGAGCTGTAGAACCCGGTCCCAGGTCGCTGCCTGTGACATGATTTCCCGGCGCATGCCCAGCCGAATCGATGCCATCACCTGGACAAAGCTGAATACCGTACCGGCCAGCGCCGCAACCAGCAGCAGGACGGCGATCTCATACAGCATTCTGCGATCCGCTTCGGGTATGGCCGTATCGAACAATACACCAACGGTCCAGGGTACCAGCATCCCGAGCAGGGTGGCCGCGGTTCCGGACAGAATGATCAATGCAACATCACGCAGTTGTCCGCGGGCGGTAAACAGCAGCAACCGGAAGATGCCTTTGACCTGCTGTGGGAGGGGACGGTAGACCATACAGGCATCGGGGCACAGTTGTTCACGAAGCGCATCGTCCAGCCGCTGTCGCTTGCCCCCGGGAAGGACCACGTCGTAACGGCTTCCGGCCGGCAGCAGAGCGACAGGCTGTCTCTGTTCTTCTCCCAGAAAGCCCAACAGGGGCCCGGCGTCCCGTTTCCACCAGCCTGGTGTCAGCGTGACCTCCCGCCAGCGCAGGCGCGATGCGCGAGCGATCGGCTCAATCGGATGCACCGCACGGTCGATGTTCTCGGATCCGGATGGCAGAGAAATTTCGAAGCCGACGGCTTTCCCCAGCACCTCCAGAGCACTGACGAGATCCGATTCACCAGAGGTGAACGTCTCTCGCGGATTGAGAACACCGGCCAATTCCGACAATGCCGTCGCCGTCTGCTCCCGTTCAAGGGAGCGGGCCTGCTCCCTCCTGGCCATCTCGCGAGCCCTGTCATCAGCGTCCTGCCAGGCCAGGTGACGAATCAGGCTGTTCTGCAGCCCGGCAACAGCCTGGGCCAGGGACTCACCTTCACCGGCAAGCTCTTGGACGGTTCGCACTTCAATCTGCGCCGGGGTTTCGGCGGTGATCACCGGCATGGGATCAGGCCAGACCACCCACCCGGTCGACGGATCGATTTTAAGGTGCTCACTGGCACCCAGACTGGCCCGACCGTCCAGTACGCGGAAGCAACATCCCTGGTCTGAAGGCGGGGCGACACCTTCTGACCCCGGCACTTCGAATACACCCTGTTCGGCTTGTATCACCGGGGCCGGATACACGGTATCCCCGGCCAGGTACTGCCCGATCTGTTCGGCCCAAGCGATGATCGAGATCTGCAGGTCTTCGCCGTGCCCGCGGGTCCTCGAACCAGTGTCGATCCGTGTGACTTCGGTTTCTTCGGCGGCAACAGCCAGGATGCCGAAATCGCCATTCTCAGAGAGCGGCCATAGCCCGAACAGTGCGCGTCCGGCTGGAACCCGGAATAAATGCCGCCTGTGACCGGCCGGATTTTCGTTCTCGAAGCGGGTCCCAAAGACCTCAAGCACACCGCGCGTGACCTGCCATACGGCCCCGGCGCGGTCTGCCACCAGGGGCTGATTTCGCCGCAGCACGTAGTGCTGGCCGTCCGCCCCTGGCGGCATCGTAGTGTGCGGTTCAGCCATCTGAATCGAACTCCCCGGCCCCTTCACTCGCCTGCAGCAAAGCCGCGTAGTAACCACCCTGTTGCCACAGATCGGTGTGTGTGCCCCGTTCAGCGATGCGTCCGGCTTCAAGCACAATGATCTCATCGCAGTCGCGGATCGTGCTCAGCCGATGGGCAACCATGATGCAGGTACAACCGCGGGCCAGCAGCCGGTCGGCGATCAGGTGTTCTGTTTCCGCATCGAGGGCACTGGTCGCTTCATCGAGCACCAGAATGCTCGGACTGCGCACCAGGGCACGGGCGATCTCCAGCCGCTGGCGCTGGCCACCCGAAAGATTGGCACCCGACTCGATCAGTTGACCATCGAAACCGCCCGGCAGTGCCAGGACCGTATCCAGGATCTCTGCATCGGTACAGGCCTGGATCAGCGATTCTTCTGGCACGGTTGAATCCCACAGGGTCAGGTTGTCACGCACGGTTCCTTCGAACAGAAACACCTCCTGGCTGACAACGGCCAGAGACGCCACCATGATGTCCCGGGGAATAATTGACCGTTCATGACCGTCGATCGTGACCGAACCTGTCCACGGCTGGTAGAGCCCGCAGATGATCTGGGCCAGGGTCGTTTTGCCGGAGCCGCTGCCGCCGACCAGCGCCAGTCTTTTCCCCGGCGCGATGTTGATCGAGATGTCCTCGAACAGCGGTGGTTCGAGTGGACTGTAGCCGAATGTCACTTCGCTGACGCCGACCTCGCCTTTAAGCGTGAGCGGCCAGTCGCCCAGGGTGTCAGATGTATTTTTCGCCTGGCCACTGGGTGCTTCGATGTCCAGCGGTGCTTCCAGCACGTCATCCAGCCGACGAAGATCGCCCTCAAGTTCCTGGATCTCGGCGCCCAAGCTGACCAGACTGCCGACCGGTGCCTGAAAGCTGGCCATCAGGGCGGTAAATGCAATCAGAGTACCGATCGACATGTCACCATCCATCACAGCCAGACCGCCGATCAGGTAGATGATCATGGTATTCAGCGAATTCAACAGCACGGGCAGCATGCCCAGCGTCTGGGTCGACAGCTCCAAATCCTGCATGCTGTTGATCGCTTTGGTGTAGCGGCCCGACCAGCGGTGGAAGAAACTGGTTTCCTGTCCGGCCGCTTTAATGGTTTCCATAGACTGCAGTGCCGCTATCGAATCACCGCTCACCTTCCCGAAGTCCTGGACCAGTCGTAGATTGGCATCGACCCGTTTCGAACGCAGTAGCCGCAGGGCCAGAAAGCTGACGGCCGCAAAGGCCACGCCGATCAGGGTCAGCAACCAGTTGTAGTAGAGCATCAGCACGAGGTAGAAAATCATCATCACGACACTGAGCACCGTATCCGCGATCCGGCCCGACAGGGTCTCTGCCAGACCGTCATTAAGGCCCTGACGTGAAGCAATCTCTCCGGTGTAGCGCTGTGAGTAGAATCCTGCGGGGAGCCTGAGCAGATGCCAGAAAAACTGGCTGGCCATGGAAATGGCCAGGTGCATGCGCAGTCGCCTGAGAAAAACAAATTTGGTTCCTTCTGCGAGCATCTTGAACAGAACCGTACCGCCCAGCGCCAGCACCAGGGGCAGCAGCCAGTTGACCCTCTGCTCACCGAGAATCCTGTCCAGGAAGATCTGGGTGAAAGCCGGCAGGACCAGGCCTGGGATGGTCAGCAACAGTCCGGCAAACAGAAGATGGTGTATGGCGGTACCCGAGTGCTGCAGCCGCTCCCGAACCGCTCTGAACAGGCTCGGGCGCCGGCCGCCCCGGATAAAAGATTCGTCGGGTTCAAAGGTCAGTACTACACCGGTATATCCCTGGTCGAATTCCCCGAGTGTCACTTTGCGGTGACCGTGGGCTGGGTCGTTCAGAAAGACGATATCTTTGCGGTGGTCCACGCCCTCGACCACCAGAAAATGATTGAAATCCCAGAACACCACAAACGGGAACTTGAGGTCTGCAACATCGTCGAGGCCGACTTTCAGCCCTTTAGCCGTGAGGCCGTAACCCCGCGCCGCCTTGACTATGTTCGAGGCCTTGACGCCGTCTCTGGAGACACCGCAGGCTGTCCGTAACTCGGTGAGCGGTACCACCTTGCCGAAGTGTTCCAGCATGATACCGAGACTTGCGGCTCCACACTCGGTGATCTCCAGCTGCAGCAACAGCGGTGTTTTAATGCGTTTCACGGTCACTCGCCACCCGTCGTGTGGCGGTCGACGCCAAGGCGGTACAGTGTTGAGAGGCGTACCAGGGGTTTCTGGCGACGGTACGTCACCAGCAGTGTGGCGGTCGTACCTGGCAGAATCACCGCGTCGGGGCCTTTCTCTGAGGTCCACTGATAGCCAGTTGGACTGGTCTCACTCCTTTGCAGTGCGATCCGCGCTTCGATCACCCGGCCGCCGGCCAACAGTTCCTGCGCAAGCTGCCGGTTGCCGATGCTGTTCGCAGCAGCAGCTTGTGAGACAGGAAATTCGGCCACCGAGACCACCTTACCGACAATACTCCCATAGCGCTCTTTAGGGAACGCTACCGGAGACACCCTGACGCGCAGACCAGGTGACAGGCGCCGGCCATAGGTGTCACTGAAATAACCCAGCACAAGCAGCTGATCCGTGCCGGATGCATGATCAATGTGTGCGATCCGCTCGCCGACTTCCACCTGACTGCCAGCGGCGACATTCAGCTCGAGCACCTTCCCGCCCTGTTGAACACGGATCTCACGATCCCGCTGCAGCTGGATCGTGTATGTGGCGATCTTTCGTTTGATTTCGCTGAGCGCGCTCTCATCACCCAGTGCGGCCTCCAGCACTTCGCGCCGCAGCCGGGCGCTGCGGTTCTTGAGCTCCCCGAGCTTGAGTTCGAGTCCCGCCAGTTCGTGCTGCCGTGTCGACAGGGCATTCCTCGCGTTGAGTTGACTCTTGGCGGTCTCCGCACCCTGGACTTCGAGTTCCTGCAAGCGCACCTCAATGTTGCGGCGCTTGATCTCGCCCTCGTCCACACGCCGCCGCGCATCTTCAACGTTGTTCTCCGAGACGAGGCCTTTTCCCTTGAGTCTCAGAAAACTGTCATAGCGCTCCGCCAGGGCGCGGTTCAGTGCCACACGGACTGCCTTGGCGTTCAGCAAACCCTGCCGCTGGGCCTCCATCAACGCCCGGTTCTGGAGGGTCATCTCATTCAGGAACACCTCCGCCTCCGAAACATACGCGCCCAGGTATTCGATCGAGGCCCGGATCATGCGCGCCTCACCGCTGATCACCGCTTGTGCCAATTCCAGATGTTTGTCACGCAGCTGCCCGAGAACACGGTTGCGCTCGACCTGCTCCTGGTGTTCGGCCTGCAGATCAGAGAGTTTTCTGAGTGTTTCCGGTTGTTCCAGTTCAGCGACGGCAGCGCCGGCTTCCACCCGGTCGCCCACCTTGACCAGCCATCTTGTGAGGCGCCCACCGCTGGACGACTCCAGTGGTCGAACGGTGCCCGGAGCGATCAGGACGCCTTCGCCTTGGCCGCTGTCCGGCATGCTGCCGAAAAACCCCCACAGCAGCCCAAGCACGGCCAGAACACCCAGCCCATACAGCGCAACAGACTCCTTCCGGCCGATGACACGAAGCGGCTCATCCAGCTGCTCTGGCGAGCGCAGCCTCTCAAGCGACGTTTTTCGGAAGATCCCCATACGGAGTCTGCGTTTAAGGCCGGCAGAAGACCTCAGTCGAGCAGGCGCATCCGGATTTGCTCGAAACGCTGGGCCGACAGATTCAGACGATCCAGCAGCTCGGGTGACAGTTCGCGCGGATCGTCTTCTTCACTGAGACCCTGCTGGCCGCCGTAGGCCAACTGACCGACAGATTCTCTCAAACGGTCCGCGAGCAACAGGCCCAAAGCCCGGTAGAAACGGCTGGAGAACGCCGTGTCGGTGCGCAGTCGTCCGTCAACACGCTGTTTGGGTACGGCCATCACGATAGAGCTGTTCAAGGCCACAACCGTTGCATTGGGCGGTCTGGAATCCAGAAAAGACAGCTCACCGACGATCTCGCCGCTGCCGATCTGCGCGATCTCGACTGAACCGTCAATAGAAACACCGAAAAGCCCACGCAAGACGAAGAATACCTCTTCGATAGGCTCACCCTGCTGAATCAGCGTCGTGCCCTCGGTAACGTGTTGGCGGCGTCCCGCGCTGATCAGCCAGTCGACGTCTTGATCAGTAAACTCGCCCAGCATGTAGAGCACTTTCTTCATAGTTTCCTCTCTCCGTTAAATGCCGGCTTGTGGTCCTTAGCCGCCCGGTTATCCCGTCATGTGTAGCAGTGGCCGAACAAAAAATTCTATCGTAAAACAAAGGCCCCCGGCCCCACCGTGAGGCCCGTGATTCACTCTGGAAGTCCTTCCTGCCACTGCTCGACGATCTGCAGCAGGCGTTCCAGTCCGTCGCTCAAGGCTGCCGGACCGGGCTGCAGAATCTCGGCTGACTTGATCTCGTGCAACGCGCCTGAGGAAACAGCCGGCACCACATCCCAGCCAGGCCGGGCCGCGACTTTTTCCTGGCGAAACTTCTTACCGCACCAAGAACCGATGATGATATCCGGTGCCCGGCGGATGACTTCACTGGAATCAGCGACAATCCGGCTCTTGCCGTCTGGACAGGCTGCCAGTTCTGGAAAGATATCGTCGCCGCCGGCGATCCCGATCAGTTCAGAGACCCAGCGGATGGCTGAGATTTGTGGCTCGTCCCACTCTTCGAAATAAACCTTCGGGCGGACCGCTCGGCGAACTGTCTGCCGACGACACTCGAGGATTCTCTTCTCATAGCCTGCAGCCAGCTGATCCGCCCGAGGACCGGCGCCGACCATCCCACCCAGGGTCCGGATCATCTTGAGAATACCGTCGACCGAGCGATGGTTGAAAACCATCACCGTAACCCCCCGACCGATTAGATCAGCGGCGATCTCGGCCTGCAGATCGGAGAAGCCCAGAACCAGGTCGGGCTGCAGGTCCAGTATCCGTTCGATCCTGGCACTGGTAAACGCCGAGACTTTGGGTTTTTCTTTGCGCGCCCGGCCTGGCCGGACCGTAAATCCAGAGATTCCGACAATCCGGTCCTCCTCACCCAAAAGGTAAAGCGTTTCCGTGGTTTCTTCGGTGAGACAGATGATCCGTTCCGGATAACGGGCATTCTTCATGGCATCACGGCGACCAGTGGTAACATTCGCATCTAACTTCGGTCCTGATTCCCACCTGTGTTTTAAAGTCGACCTCGACCTACAGTCTGCAATGATATCGCGCCCGCGCCGATCGGTTTTGTTCATGCCCGGTGATAACCCCCGTGCCCAGAAAAAAGCGGCCGGCCTTGCCGCCGACGTGATCATTCTGGATCTGGAGGACTCGGTGGCACCGGCGAACAAGGACAAAGCCCGCGAGCAGGTCCGGTCGACTCTTGAGCAGCATCCTTTCGGTAGAAGGGAAGTCGTTGTTCGCGTCAACCGGCTCGAGTCTCCCTGGGGTGGTGACGACCTGGCAGCGCTGTCCCGGACCAACCCCGATGCCCTCCTGCTGCCCAAGGTCGAATCCGCTGACGAGCTGTTCCAGGCTGCTGTGTCCTTCACCGCACAAGGCGCACCGGCTGACCTCAGCCTGTGGGCCATGGTCGAAACACCGCGCGGTATCCAGAACATTGAAGACATTGCTCACGCAACCAGGCAACTGGCCTGTCTTGTTCTGGGGACGGGGGATCTTGCCAGCGGTCTGCGCCTCA
>CAJXBY010000093.1 GCA_913051905.1 uncultured Gammaproteobacteria bacterium
TTGGCTTCGGGGGTGTGATAGGCGACGTGCGGACTCAATACCACGTTCTTGAGAGTCACCAACGGGTGTGAATCGGGCAGGGGTTCGCTGCAATAAACGTCAAGCCCAGCAGCTTTGAGATGCTGCGATGATAGGGCTTCGAAAAGAGCTGCTTCATCGACCAGTTCCCCCCGTCCCGTGTTGATAAGAATCGCACCCGGTTTCATCTGCTTCAGTCGGGTTCGATCGATCATGTGCTGTGTGTCGTCGGTGAGCGCGACGTGCAGTGACACGAAATCAGAGGTCGACAACAGCTCATCTAGAGGGATGAACGTGACGCGGTGTGCCTTGGCACGCGCGTCGTCAGGGTTTCGGGTCCAGACGCAGATCGACATGTCGAAAGCCCGGGCCAGCTGGCACACCCGCTGGGCGATGCCCCCGAAGCCGATTAGCCCCAGCTGTTTGCCCCGAAGCTCGGTACCCAGCATTGACTGGTCCCAGTGGCCGTCCCGCAGCCTGGCATCGAGCCGCGGCAGGTGGCGGGCCGCCGCCAGAAGCAGCGCGATGGTGTGTTCAGCAACCGTGTTATCCGCATATCCCGGGCAGTTGCACACGGTGATCCCCTGGGCTGCGGCTGCCGGCAGATCGATAAAATTGCCTGCGCCGATCCCGGTAAATGACAGTACTTCCAGGGTGGGGGTTTGATTCATCACTTCGGTGGGCAACGACCAGCCCACCAGCAGTGCGTGGGCACCATGGATGCGGGCCAGATATTCCTGGTGATCTGGCGGCGTGTCGTAGAATATCTCCAGATTACCCAGTCTTTCGAGACTTTTCCGCCTTGGCCCGGCGAGCACTTCTTCTATGCCTTTGCCGGCATCGGGATAGACAATACGCTTCAAGACGCCCCCTGGTCTGTCATCGTGAACGAAACATTCGTTATTCATAAGAACAGTTGATCCCATCGTCAACCCTAAACGGTGTGTTGAAAGCAATATGAGGGCGCTTGACCTATGAGCGAGAACACATCCGCAAGCGTCTCTTCCGGGCCAACGGCGGTTCAACCAACGGTGAGGCAAGGCTACGCTGTCGGTCTGATGATCTCATGTTCAGTGGTCGTCAGCTTTACTGGACTGATTGTTCGCCTTCTAGAGGCCGACCCGATGGTGATGAATTTCTATCGGGCGCTTTCACTATCCGTCGCAGTGATGCTCATCCTGGTGGTGCGCTATCGTCGAATGGCCATGACTCATGTAATCGGGATCGGCTGGTCCGGGCTGCTAGGCGGTGTGGTGTTGGCGCTCACGGCAATCTCGTTTCTGCAGTCGATCACGCACACGACCGTCGCCAACACTCTCTTCATACTGGGGGCCATTCCGTTCTTTGCGGCTGGGCTTGCCTGGCTCGTGCTCGGAGAACGTCCAGGTCGGGCAACTATTGCAGCAATGATTCTGGCGTTTGCCGGGATTACGGTGATGCTGGGTGAGGGCTTTGGATCAGGTTCCATCTACGGCAACCTGATGGCGCTGCTGGCTGCCGGTGGTTTCGCTGTCTATACCGTGATTGTCCGCAGAAAACGTCAGGTCAACATGCTGCCGACGCTGCTGGTATCTTCGCTTCTGATTATGGTGATCGCCGGGATCACCCGCGGCGACCTGCTGGATATCTCGCGGGGTGACCTGATGCTGTGTCTCTTCTGGGGCGGTGTGCTGTCTGGATTCACCAGCGTCTGTTTTATCGTGGCGTCGCGCCATCTTGCTGCAGCAGAACTGACCCTGTTGATGCTATTGGAATTTGCACTGGGGCCAGTCTGGGTCTGGTTGTTTCTTAATGAGGTCCCTTCACGGTGGACACTGCTGGGCGGTGCCCTGGTGACGCTTGCGGTTCTCGCGCGCTCTGCCATCGAGTTCCGTCAACAGGTTTCGGACATCATTCAGGGGCGAGGTATCGGGAAGCCACGATCGGGTGTCTAGGATCGGTTCCTTCTTTGAATGATCGACCGGCAAGTCTATAGTCCTGCAGTTTATGATTCCCAGTTAAAGGCTTGTTTTGGCGCGAGCGATAGGAGTAGACATGAGAAATCGAAGACTCGGCGAAAGTGACCTCATGGCATCGGAGATCTGTCTAGGCACCATGACCTATGGCGAGCAGAACAGTGAGCGGGAGGCTCACGAGCAACTCTCGTACGCCTGGGATCATGGGGTCAACTGCCTCGATACGGCCGAGATGTATGCGGTGCCGACGAGGCCGGAAACGCAGGGGCTTTCAGAGCGTTATGTCGGGACCTGGCTGAAGGGCCGGCCGCGTGAAAGCGTACTGATCTTCGGCAAGGTTACGGGAACGAGCCCGAAGACCTGGATTCCACCCCGCCGCGTGCCTCCCCAACCGGCCGCGCCGACGCGCATGACGCCCGATTCGATTCGCGGTGCGGTCCACGGGAGTCTCAAGAGATTGCAGACTGATTACATCGATCTGATGGAATTGCATTGGCCGGAGCGCTACATCGGCACTATGTTCGGCGCATGGGAATACAAGCGCACCCGTGAGCAAGATGATGTGGTGTCGTTCGAAGACCAGGTCGGTGCACTGGCACGACTCATCGAGGAAGGAAAACTGCGGGCCTGGGGCTTGAGTAATGAAACGACCTACGGCTTGTGCAAGTTTCATGAAGTTTCTATCGCCCTGGGCGTCCCGCCACCGGCGACTGTCCAGAACGATTTCAGTCTGCTGGACCGATCCATGGAACCAGAGCTGGCAGAGGCGATTGCACCGAGGCATCTGAATATTTCATTTCTCGTCTACGGTGCGCTCAACGGGGGCCTTTTGAGTGGGAAATACTTCACTGGCAAAGAGCAGAGTGGCCGGCACGTGCTCTGGCCAGATTTTCAACCCCGATATCACTCAGAAACCAGTCGCAAAGCAGCGCAGCGTTACATTGCCCTTGCAGAAAACCATGGCTTAACGCCAGTAGAATTGGCTTTGGGGTGGACGCTGTCCCGGGAATATGTCACTTCTACGATCATTGGATCGACAAAAATGGACCAACTTGCCGCCTGTCTTGAAACGGTAAACGTAAAGATTACCGGCGAATTGTGTTCTGCAGTCGACGGTATTCACCGGATGATTCCCAACCCCAACAAGTCCGCCGGACTGATCTCGCCGGGTTTCGTCGATGATGTTCGTGCGGGCACCTGATCCGCACTGGTAACCGGCTCATCCTGGTCAGGCCAGCGGCCTGGTCCGGAGGCAGTCCCCAAACTGCTGTAAAGGGGCAGTATTGTAGCCACCAAAAATTTATCGGCACGTAAGAAGATAATCCAGAACGATCATGGGAGAGCCGACCGTGCTTGCCCATGACCCTTTTGAAGCCAACAAATGAGGTTGTGCCGATAGGTAACGACATGTTCAGGTTGTCTGCCATCTTAAGTGAGGCATTCCTGTTTTTATGTAGAAGGCTACTCAACCTATTAACCGCCACGGTTTATCGGGCAACGAACGTTAGTGGCAGAAGAGTATTGCAGGCTTTGGTTTGCTCTGAGACTTGTTGTACTCTTCTGGTGCACATGAAATCAGGAATCCAGTTGCCTCACGTTGGGTAACTGATGACAAAAATAAGGGTATAGGAGAACTGGAGGTTATTTCATGACCCGGGCAGTATTGATTCCGCATGGATCGGATGGGCCCGCGAACCAGGACCGGGCATCAGCCCGGCTTGCGCAGCTTGGTTATGAACTCGACTGGCGGCACGTCGATAAGGGCGATCCACTGGATCAACCGGATGGCTCTATAGCGATCACCGTAATCTATGGTGGTAGCAAACCTGAGGACGAAAAAGACTGGCACACGGACCGTTATCCCTGGCTGAGAAGTGAAGTACTCTGGGCTAGACAATGTATTGCCCGCAATATCCCAACGGTCGGGTTCTGCCTGGGTGGCCAGATTATTGCCCATGCACTAGGTTCGACGATCGGGCCTCATCGCGACGGAATTCACGAATTCGGCTATTACCCGCTGACACTGACTGAAGACGCCAGCGAGTTCTTTCCCGAAGAAATATACGGAACTGAATCGCATTACCATGGATTCACTCTACCTAAAGGTGCAACACTGCTGGCGACGACTGACCATTTTTTGCAGGCGTTTTCATTCGGCAAGACCACCTACGGCTTCCAGTTTCATCCCGAGTGCACACGGGAGAATTTCAAGCGCTGGCAAGTGTCTGACTCTGCCGCCTACGGTCAGCCTGGGGCGCAAACAAAACTACAGCAAGACCTATTGGGCGACCGGTATGATGCGATTCAAGCAGACTGGCTGAACAGATTTCTAACCGAACTTGTTCCCCCTTTATCCTGACACCCACGAGTTGTTGTTCTGTTAATAAACACTTCTGCAATGAATCATACCCACGTTGAGTTACGCTCCAGTCGACGGCGAAAGCGCCGGACTGCTGGTGTACCCGAAAAAACTTCTCTACCCTGGAAACAAATTCGCAACCGTCTGGCCCCCATAGAACCCTTGAGCGTGGATGAGATCGAGTCGATCCATCAGGCCTCATTACGGGTGCTGGCCGAGCTCGGCATGAAAGTTACTGATCTGGAAGCCCGGAAAATTTATGCCGAAGGCGGTGCAAGAGTCGAGGACAGTGAAGAGATGGTCTATCTCGATCCGGAGATGGTCGAGGAGGTGATTAAGACTGTACCGGCCGAGTACACTCACAATGCCCGCAATTCCAGTAAGTCAGTGACGCTGGGGGGCAACTACATCACTTTTTCCGGTGTTGGCGGACCAGCTTTTGTGTCAGATCTGGACCGGGGCCGGCGCCCCGGAACCTATGCGGAGCTTTGCGATTACAAGAAACTGTTTCAGACCTACGACATCATTCACTATGCCGGGGGCGGTTTTGAGCCTCTCGATCTGCCTGAGAATAGTCGCCACCTGGACGTCCTGCTCGCAGAGATTCTTTATACCGATAAATGTATGAGTACATCCCTGCTGGGCAGTAATCGTGCTCGGGATGGCCTGAATATGGCGTGTATTGTTCACGGTATAACGTATGAAGAGCTCCCTGAGCAGGTCGTGATTGGCGGGGGTATTAACACTAATTCACCGCGCTTGCTCGATGGCCCGATGGCCGGTGGACTGATCGAGCTGGCCCGGGCTGGACAAGCCGTTATCGTGACGCCGTTTACCTTGGCGGGCGCCATGGCACCGGTCACGGTCATTGGTGCTATCACCCAGCAGAACGCTGAAGCATTGGCCGGTATCGTGCTGACCCAGCTGGTTCGGCCGGGAGCACCTGCCGTCTACGGAGGATTTACTTCCAATGTGGATATGCGCACAGGATCCCCTGCATTCGGTACCCCGGAACAAACCAAAGCGAGCCTGATCACAGGCCAACTTTGCCGTCGATACCAAATTCCTTTCCGCTCCAGTAATACCAATGCATCGACCAGCGTGGATGCCCAGTCGGCCTACGAAAGTGAGATGTCCTTGTGGGGGGCCATCATGGGCCATGCCAACCGAATCGCACATGGGGGTGGTTGGTTAGAAGGGGGCTTGGTGGCGTCATTTGAGAAACTGATAATTGATGTCGAGATGATGCAGATGATGGCGGAGTTTGTAGAGCCTCTGGCGGTCAACGAGGAAACTATCGCCATCGAGGCGATGCGAGAGGTGCAACCCGGCGGACACTATTTTGGTACGGCTCACACCATGGAACGGTACGACAGTGCCTTCTATTCGCCGGTGGTCTCGGACTGGACCAACTTCGAGAACTGGAAAGAGGCTGGGGGTCTGGACTCGACCCAGCGGGCCAACGCCATCTGGAAACAAGCCATCAGAGACTATGAGCAGCCGTCCCTGGATCCGGCTATTGTGGAAGAGCTTGAAGACTACGTTGAACGACGCAAGCGTGAACTTATTGATGCTGATGCGGTACTGCGATAACACCCTATTCGGGGTGGCAACAGATCAAGGTCTGATCAATCGGCCGATAGGCTTTAAGCAACCTAGTCTGGATGGGGCATGGCTGACATAAACCTACTCCCTCAGGATGATTCTACGAACGGCTGGAACAATATCCTGCCGGCGCGGATTCCAAACCCGCCGTTAACAGACACCGTAAGTACTGACTGGGTGGTCATCGGCGCCGGGTTTGCAGGTTTGGCTGCAGCACGGCGCCTTGCGGAGAATCGGCCGCAAGACCAGGTCATTGTGCTAGAAGCCCAGACAATTGCAGGTGCAGCCTCGGGTCGCAATGCCGGATTTGCAATCGACCTACCCCACGGTCGCCAACTTCTAGACGATCTGGCAGTGATGCCAAGACATACTCGACTTGCCCGAGGCGGGATGGACTATCTTCAGCAACAAGTCACTACCCACCGTATCGAGTGCCAATGGAGTGCCAGGGGACAGTACCATGGCGCAGTATCTGCACACGGTTTTAGCACTGAGATAGAACCATTTGCGAAGGTCCTTGACCAGATTGGCGAGCCTTATCGTCTGCTCGACCGTCAGCAACTGGCCGATGAGACCGGCACCAGCTACTACCATGGTGCGCTTTATGCACCGGGTGCAGTCCTTATGAATCCAGCGGCTCTGGTGCGTGGGCTTGGTGACACCATGCCTGAAAACGTCACAATTTACGAAACCTCACCCGTGATTAAAGCCGAATATGGTGAGAAGATTATCCTGACGACAGCCACGGGGGTTGTTCAGGCGCGACAACTTATACTGGGAACGGGAATCTACACGGAAGACTTTGGGTTCTACAAAAGATCCTTAATCCCGATCGCTCTATCAGCCAGTCTTTCGCGGTCGCTTACGATTCCGGAACAGCATGCCCTGGGTGGCCAGGAGGATTGGGGTCTCACACCGGTGGGTATGCCGGGTGTGACCATGCGATACACGCAAGACCATCGTATCTTGATTCGCCAGCAAGTTGAGTATAGTCCTGGCTGCCGTCGCAGCGATGCCTACCGGAAACGTCTTCGCGTGGTCCACCAGGATCGCTTCAACGCAAGGTTTCCGATGTTGCCTCAAGTCACAATGGAACATACCTGGACGGGGTTCGTATGTGTCGCCCAGAACCAAGGCCATGGATTCGGTAAGGTCTCAGATAACGTTCACAGTGCTATCTGCCAGAACGGGATTGGGGTTTCCAAGGGAACCATCAGCGGACTGCTGGCAGCAGACCTTGCCTGTGGACGGGATAATCCGCTGATCGCCGATCTGGAAAGTCTGGGCACACCGAACCGGCTGCCGCCACAGCCGTTTTTGGGCCTGGGCGTGCGTTCAAATTTTTTCTGGCGGAACTGGAGTGGACGAGCAGAAAAGTAATAGAAACGCCTTCTGGCTCGAGTACATTGCCCATCACTTTTCTTTTCAAGCCAACAGCTTGGCTTCAAATGGATAGGTGCTCAGCGGTATTGCGCCCTCTTTGGTCACCAGGACCTGGTCTTCAAGTTTTACTCCATAAGGTGCGCCATCTTTACCAGCATAGCATTCTAGGCAGAAAACCATGTTTTCTTGAATTGACCGATCCAGATAAGAACTGGCTTCTCCATCGCGATCATCATCCGGATAAGGTATCCCTGGACCTTCATCTTCCAAACCTGCCTGATGGGCCATCGCCCCATATCGACCATTTTTGTATTCTGCTGGTAGCTCTGGTGCCGCGTGTCCGAATTCTTCAAATGTCATCCCGGGTTTCATCAACTCGCGCATACCGTTGACACAATCATACGCAATCCGATAGGCCTCCTTTTGGCCGTCCGTCGCCACATCACCACACAAAAAGGTTCGAGAAATATCGACGACATAACCTTCGTATCCGTTTGAATCTGTATCAATGCCCACCAGGTCTCCCGGTTGAACCACCTTGTCATGTGCCTCCGACATCCACGGATTTGTATTGGTGCCGGATGCGATCAAGCGGGTAAACATGAACTCCCCGTGATGATCGAACAGGGCTTTGTTCAAAATGCCCAGCAATTCATACTCTCGGATCCCGGGCCGAATTGCAGTCGCAAAATCAGCCAGCATCGCATCACCGGCTGCACCATTTAAGATCATCAGTTGAACTTCCTCAGGCGTTTTGACTTCACGCGCATCGACCGTTGCCGGACTTGGATCGGTAACCGTGATGCCGGCATTCTGCAATGCCATGAACCCAAATCCATCCAACTTATCCACAGCCAATGGCTCTCCAGCGTATCCGAGTTCAGCCATCACCGATTTAATCTGATCTGCCCATTTGTTTGCTGCTGTTAGCCCTTCAGTTGCTTGGTACTGCCACGATGGAGCCGGGCGAACATCTTCCATGATTTTCTCGGAGACATGCATTGAGTTCATATATTCAAACATTACCGGTGCACCTCCGGCTGGTACAACGGCAAACCGCGCAAGGGTCGTTGCCGTCCACACGCCCATTACCTCAGTTCCCGTGGCATAGCGGATATTGCCTGGATTGTAGAAAAGACAGACCGGTATCCCATGGTGCTTCATCATTTTTTGCAGACGGGAAAGGCGCCCCGTGCGCAGAGCAAAAAAATCGATCTCATTAAGATTGGGGACTCGTAACTTCTGGATATGCGGGCTTGGATCCCTATAACGATTGTCGCCAACCTCCATCTGTAGCTCTCCTTTGAATTACGTGTCAGTGATATTCAGAAACACAACAAGCCATTTACCCTGACACGTATTACAAACTGCTCCAGCTTATACCCAGTCGATATAAACTTAACGTTGAGGTTTGTTTTCTTAGCTCGAGAACACATAGGTTGGAAGCTCGTCACGCAATAGGCGAAAGTATTCGATGTCGAATCCACTGCAGCAGTTAATCATGAACGGGTCGGGAGAGTCTCGAGCTTCCAACCTCGTATTCCGCAATAACGCCGTGCCGGTTGTCATTTAGTTCAGCTTTTGGTTCTGCTTGTGGCGCAGAAAATCCCGCTGGGTCTTGTTCTTAAGGTTTCGGGTAAAGGCCTTTTCTAGATCGATACCTGTCTGATTGGCCAGGCAGATCAGCACGAAAAGCACGTCGGCCAGCTCCTCGCCTAGATCTTTGCCAGTGTCTGACTCCTTTTCGCTTTGTTCGCCGTATCGACGGGCCATGATCCGGGCGACCTCGCCGACTTCTTCCATGAGCAGGGCTGTATTGGTCAGTTCGTTGAAATACCTGACGCCGTATTCCCTGATCCAGTCGTCTACGATTTTTTGGGCCTGAGAAAGTTCCATGGATTCTGAAGGACGGGTTCTAGTAACGGATGTAGATGCTAACATCGCCGGTCGTCTTCCGTGACTCTGTTTCGCTTCGGGCCGATATTCCGAAAGATTGTCGTATCTTTGTACGCGGCACTACACCAGAGATGTGGCGGTTGGTAAAATTATTGCCCACGCTGGGCGTCAGGATCGATTCTCTCGACTCTACAGCCTGCGGCAAGTACGGTTCCCCTAACGCGTTTTGACCTGATACGACACGACAATACGCCGGCAGTCCGGAAATCGTCTGATTTCTACGTGGTCAGTATACGGACCGAAGTTTTCCCGGATTTTCTCGTCCGGCATGTAATGCTTGACGACACGGTAACACGAGCCGTCCGGTAGTCGGCGTATTACGATTAGGTTTCCTTCCGTATCGTATTCACCGCTCGTCGGTCCTGGCTTGGGGAGTTGGTCGCAGAACACCACCCGGCCGTCGTTCTTTAGTACCTCATGCACACCTTCCAGGAATGTCTGCATGCGGGAATAGGGCACGTGAGCCAACCAGTCGACCGCCATGACCG
>CAJXBY010000094.1 GCA_913051905.1 uncultured Gammaproteobacteria bacterium
GGCGCGGTAGCCCTGTTCCCGTTCGTCTCTCGAGCGGACCGCGTTGGCCACGGCCTGGTCAAGTTTCTGATCGCGATCCTCCATATCCATCACCGGATTCGGGGTTGATTACACGAACTGAGTCTTAAGTGTGCCATAGTGTGTTTGCAGTCGCCGCTGTGGTCAGCCGTACTGGGAGAGAAGGCGTATAGTATGCACCAGACCTTAGTATCGTGAATTAAGTAATGGAATATCGGAAGTGCCGCCACGGGCTAACGCTTCGGAATCCAGTCCATGTACCAGTTGGATCTAGCTGAATCTCTGATTCCCGCCCAGGAGGACGACACGGTCGTTGAAACAACGGTCGGTGCCCTGCTGCGGAAGGTAGCGCGACAGCATTCCCAGGCCCCGGCGCTGGTTGAAGTGGAACCCGATGGCCAGACGAACCGCCGATGGACCTACGCCGAACTGTTAACCGACAGCGAGAAACTGGCATTGGTGCTGTCGAGTCGTTTTAAACCGGGTGAGCGCATCACTGTTTGGGCGCCAAATATTCCGGAATGGCTGATGATGGAATATGCCTGTGCTCTGGCGGGTCTGGTACTGGTGACAGCGAACCCGTCCTATCAGGCGAAGGAACTCGCCTATGTGCTCGAGCAATCGGGCTCGGTCGCTTTGTTCCGGGTCGCGTCCTATCGGGGGAATCCGATGGCTGAGATCGCAGAGCGCGCGGTCGCTGGGCTAGATGCCGTTCGCGAGATTGTCGACATGGAAGACCCGGAAGCGATGTACCGGCCCGGGGAACAGTCGCCTGCGCTGCCATTCGTACGCCCGGAAGACGCCGCCCAGATTCAGTACACCTCGGGCACCACCGGTTTTCCCAAAGGGGCTGTACTCGCCCATCGCAGCCTGACCAACAATGCCAGGTTTTACGCCCAGCGGGCCGGCACGACCATCGACTCGAGTTGGTCGAACTTCATGCCGATGTTCCACACCAGCGGCTGCGGGATGGTTTCGCTGGGCTGCCTGCAGTTCGCATGCCGGATGCTGCTGGTCAAGCAGTTCGACCCCGCCGCAATTCTGCGTCTGATAGAGAACGAAAAAGTCACCGCATTTCTCGGCGTGCCAACGATGCTGGTGGCGCTGCTGGAGTCAATCAGGCACGAGCCGCATGACGTGTCTTCGGTCGACATGGTGGTCTCCGGCGGTGCAATGGTCGCACCCGAACTGGTGCGCAACGTGCGGGAGACCTTCGGATGCCGCTTTGAGACAGTGTACGGTCAAACCGAGACATCTCCTCTGATCACCCAGCACCATCATGACGATGCGCTGGACGACATCTGCAACACGGTAGGACAGCCGATGCCAAGGACTACGGTGTCGATTCGTAGCGTCGAGCACAACCAGGTGGTTCCGATCGACAGCATTGGCGAGATCTGTGTCCGAGGTTACTGCAACATGATCGGCTACCACGGCAATCCTTCGGCCACCCTTGAAACCATCGATGAGAGCGGCTGGTTGCATACCGGAGACCTCGGAGCAATGGACTCACGCGGTTATGTCCGGGTCACAGGCCGGGTCAAGGAAATGATCATCAGGGGAGGGGAAAATCTCTTTCCAACCGAGATCGAGAATGTTCTGCTGGAACATCCCTGCGTGGCTGAAGTTGCGGTGGTCGGATTGCCTGACGAGAAATGGGGCGAGATCGTTGCCTGCTTTGCCCGTCCTGAAGCAGGGGAGTCGGTCGATCAGCAGGTGCTCCACGCTTATTGCCGGGAACATCTTTCACCACAGAAAACACCCCAGGTGTGGTGCCAGGTCGACGCCTTTCCGCTCACGGGGTCCGGGAAGATTCAGAAGTTTGCACTACGCGACGGATATCTGGCTGGCAAATACCCTGAACTGTAACGGGTACCCCATCGCGGCCTGAACCTGCGCCCCGGGATGTTTTGGCCGGCGGTCTTCAGCCGGCCGAGATGATCATAAAGGGAGCTGCCGAGGCAGGCGTTCTCTCAGTCGGCGAATGTGTTCAGGTCCTGTGCCGCAGCAGCCGCCGACGATCTGAATGGCGTGATCGGTAAGCCAGTTTTCGCAGGCCGCCACATAGTCGTCAGGGGAGCAGGCTTCTTCGAACGTCCAGTCCGGTGGTACCAGGCTACCGGTCTCGGCATACGCTAGTTTCGGACCCGGCCAGTACTGCGCCAGGATCTCCAGCGCGGGACCAGTGTCCTCTATCTGGCTGTGCATGATCCCGGCGGCGTCACCGCCAAGTGGGACGATTTCCTTGACGAGTTCCTCAAAATCGTGGGTGACAGTTTCGCCTCCGGCCCTACGCCACGGATAACTCTGTACTCTCGCACTCTCTCCCGGGCAGCAAGCGCTGTATCCGATCCAGACCGGCAGGTCGACTGCCAGTGCTGCGTTAATGACCATCGGTGCGTTTTCGAAGTCGCGCATCATCTCCGCGATGATCAGGTCCACGCCGGCCTCGGCAAGTATTTCGGCGAGTTCTTGGTAGTTGGCGGTTGCCGCCGCGCCCGTGGTGATGTCATGTGGGCTGTTGAAGGGTGGAAAACTCGACATGGATCCCGCAATCCAGGTCGGTCCGGTCGCAGTATTATCGCGGGCCGCAGTGGCGGCCTGGACGGCTTCCGTGTTGATGGCTCGGGTTTGGTCGCCGCAGCCGATACTTTCCAGAACATGGCGGGCCGTCGAGTAGGTGTTGGCTGTGATGACCTGGGCACCGGCCCGGATATAGTCCTCATGAACTGCCCGGACTAAGTCGGGGTGGGTGTGCGCCGCCAAGGCACTCCACGCTTCGTTGTCCATCGATACCCCACGCTGTTGAATCTCGGTGCTGATGCCGCCATCAAGCAGGATCAGTTCGTTGTTCTCCAGGGCCTCGGTTATCTTTGCCATATTCCGTGTGCCTTATGTGTATTCAGGTAATGACGAACACCAGAAATTGCCGTACCGCGGGACTCCAATTGTTGCAGAAGACCGGGCATGATGGAGCCAGTCAAGCACTGCCAGCACTGGCTTCTACTTGATCGAGGCATATGTTGATGGGGGGCGGCTGTGTCAGAGTCTGATAAACCACGCAGTATCGCTCGGTCAGTTTGAGTAAAGTCGCCCGGGCTTCTGCATCAGCATCGCAGTCGACCTCGAACCTTAAACGTATGTTGCCGAAGCCAACGGGCGCTGCCTTATCCACCCCCAGGGTGCCGCGGAAATCCAGGTCACCCTCGGCGTGCACCACGCCGCGGTGTACGGTAATTCCGAGCGCGGTTGCCACAGCCCGTAGCGTGACGCCGGCACAGGCCACCAGTGCCTCAAGTAGCATGTCCCCGGAGCAGGCAAATGTGCCGTCACCCCCAGTGGCCGGATGCAGCCCGGCCTGGACGAGCGCGCGGCCCGTGTCGACATTGCAGGCAATCTCGGCAGAATCCAGTTTTCCTGAGGCCGACAGAGTGATTGTGGCTGAGGCCGGATCGGCCCGATAGCGTTCCTTGATGGGGGTTTGCAGGTCACGCAGCTGCTGGGCGGAAATAGTTGTCATCGCTGGATTCTCCTTCTCGGTTTCCTGCCCATTGTAGTCGGTCGGTCGGCGTCTCGGTGCTTCCCGCGCTCTAAAGGAAAATGTTTCTTCAGTGTATGATCGTGTGTTTCTCGGAGACAGCCGCCATGATTGATATTCACTACTGGCCGACGCCTAATGGCAAGAAGGTCACGATCCTCCTCGAGGAGCTTGGGGTCGACTACCGGATCATTCCGTGCGACATCGGCCGGGGAGATCAGTTCAACGATGAGTTTCTGGACATCAGCCCCAACAATCGCATGCCGGCGATGGTCGATCACGATCCGGTGGATGGCGGTAAACCAGTCGCCTTGTTTGAATCCGGCGCCATCATGATGTACATCGCCGAAAAAGAAGGCCGGTTCTTTCCGCAGGACACGCGTGACAAGAACGAAGTTATTCAGTGGATCATGTGGCAAATGGCCAACCAGGGACCAAAGCTCGGTGAATGCGGTCACTTTCGCCGTCTAGGGGATCGCAAAGGTGACCAGATCTACGCCGTGCAGCGTTTCACCGACGAAGCCAACCGGCTGTATGGCGTCATGAACAACCGCCTTTTCGACCGGCCTTTTCTTGCCGGAGACAACTACACGATCGCCGATATGATTTGCTATCCCTGGTGTGCAGGAGGGCAGAATCAGGGTCAGGACGTTTCAGAGTTCGCCTACTTCAGCCGCTGGTACGAGGCGCTATCAGAACGCCCAGCAGTCAAGCGTGGAATGGCAGCGGGCAGTGACCTCGGCCAGGATGCTACCGATCTTACCGAGAAGGAGATCGAACGCCGTGCCGCCATACTCTACAACCAACGTGCACGCGCGGCACCGGAGGGTGGCCTGCTGTAGTCCGGGCCGGCTGGGCGACCGAAAAATTATTAGGGACCGGGCTTTGTGCCCACCGCGCAGTGCAGACCGGCAGAGAACAGAAAGCTGCCGTCATCGATCGTGGTCTGCTTGGCTGCCAGCCAGGCCCGGGTTTCGTCCTCGTTGAACTGAGAGAGAAAATAGGCTTCACGGTATGCCCAGGCGGCGCCCTTCGGGTCCCGCAGCGTCAACTGATGGGGAAAGAACCGCAGGTCTTCCAGCCCCAGGGCGGCGAAGCGCTGGTAAAGACCGGTGTCTGCGCAGCCTTTTTCACCCACCGACTGGTAAGGGGTCTGTACCCGTTTCAGAATCGAAGGCTCCACGGGGACGGTGCAGACGTTCTGCATATCTGTCGCCCGGACGATTGCGCCGAGTCGCCCGCCCGGCCGGGTCACCCGGACCATCTCAAGCAAGGTGCGGTCTGCATCACACTCTTCCAGCAAGGTGGCACTGAACACGATGTCTATGGACCCGTCAGCAAACGGCATGTGTTCGGCATCAGCCTGGATGAAATTCAGCGAATTCAGGTCCCCGCTAAGCGGTCGGGCTTCACCCAGAAAATAGGGATTCAGGTCAGCGGCGAAGAAAGGGTTCACTCCGCCGGTCCGGTGTGTGATCCAGCGCGACAGCACACCGGTGCCGCAGCCGATCTCCAGAATCTTGTCTCCTGATGCGGGCTGCAGTTCGTCGACGAGATCACCGACCACCCGTAGGTAGCCGGGCTCGGATCCCCTCGACTCGAGCATCGCGACCATCCCCAGGTGCGCACCACCGAGCAGAATTACCCGGAAGACTCGAGCCAGTTCATCGAGGGCAAAGCGCCATTGGGAAGGTGCGAGTAGCAGAGGCAGCAGTATCAGCGCGGGGCCTGATCCGGTTGCTGAAAATCGGATGCCCTCTATTTCGCCGTTGATGTCTTCTCCAGACAGGATCGTTGCCGAAAAGTCATCGGCGAGGTCGTGCAACATGTCGATCACCGCATGAGGACGTTCCCGGACTAGGTCAGACCATGTCGTGGTGTAGTACGCGGTAAAATGGACCAGCCTGGCATCGGGCAGGGCCGGCATTCCCTTGCGGACCACATCAGACGGCAGACCGTCGCTGCCGGTAATGACGCCCAGTCTCTTGCCCAGGCGGGACAGCGGTTCAGTTTCCAGGCGGTTGGGGTTGATCAGGGTGAGGCTGGCGACCCGTTCTTCAGGGGGTAGCAACAGCCCCAGCATATCGCTGGCGATGCCACCGGCAAAGTGCGCTCGCTGAATGCCGAGATGATCAAGAACAGCAGCGATGCGGCGGTGCGGAGGTATCGATTCTCGGTCCGGCATCAGCTGAGCCGGATGCTTGCCGGCGCCCGCTGTGTCCGTCACTACATGGGATTGAGGGTCCCGTCGGCTGCAAAAGCAAACGGTTCCGCTTCACCGGTGACCGACATGTCCGCGTGCTGGTCGACCTCCGCCAGCATCGGTTCAGACACCGCAATCTTATCGAGACTCAGCGTGTCGCGGATACGCACGATGCGTGCCTCGCCCTGCTTGACGCGAATCAGGGTCTTGACGGCCAGTTGAATGGCCTGCTGGTCTGTCGGCATTGAGATCGGGATCAGGGCGCCGTCCAAATAGGCTGAGGTGATGACATTCCCGTAGGTGGCCGGATAGTCGATCGCGTCGAAGAGTCTTTTTGTGATGACGTCGGCCAGGCCCAGTCCGGTGGCATTGCCCTTGGTCTTGTCGGTGAGACCCAGAACCACGATTTTCTGGACCCTGGGGTCGTCGAAACCGGTCACGCCGCGGTTGTTCCGCCCGGTAATATTGGGGTCGAATCCGGCACCGGAAATTTCCTTGCCCATCTGGTCGATCAGCAGCAGATCGATATCACTGAAGTACAAGCGCCCCATGAGTGACTTGGCTTTGGCCTGCAATTCGGCCTCGTGTTCCAGCAGCGTGTTCGGCAGCAGGGTCTCGACAATGGCGGTCTGGTCGTATGCGTTTTCGACCATACCGACTCCGAAGAGAAACGAGGAGTGTTCCATGATCGTTGTTGCCGCCTCGGGCAGGACTTCCGGAAAGCGATCCATTCCGTGCCAGTGCATGTGGGTGGCGCCCTGAATCTTGCCCATCCCGATCACGATCATCTTGGCAATCCCGCTTTCAATCGTGCCTCGGAAGGTCGTGTGCGGTTTGATTCTGTTGATCAGCACGATGCCGTCTGCATCGTGGGCGTGCCGGTCGATGTGCAGCGGTGTGCCGTCCGCCATCTCGGCGATCTGGACGGTGTCCATGCTGGCCCGAACGGGAGCGCCGACCCCGTCTTCAGTGATGCCGTAGCCCGCAAGCAGAGCTTGCTGGCCCTCGGCGGTGGCCCCGGCGTGGCTGCCCATCGCCGGAAAAATAAATGGCTCTGCACCGCGTTCCCGCAGGGCCTGTACGGTCGCCCGTACAGCGGTGTCGATATTGGCCACCCCGCGGCTGCCGGCACCGATGGCAACCGTCATTCCAGATGTG
This sequence comes from uncultured Gammaproteobacteria bacterium, assembly GCA_913051905.1. The sequence goes on from CAJXBY010000094.1 coordinate 6,918, forward strand.
ACACGTGCGCTGATCTCGGGTCGGGACATCTGCGTCAATACTGCCTGTTCGACGTCACTGATATGGGTGGCATTAAAGCGCTGATGGGCCGTTGCCATCTTCGGCAGGGCAACATCGAGCCCGCCGGCAATGGGTATCTCGCTGTTTCTGGACATCACAATTTCTCCTTTAGCCGGTCGTTAGTTCAGCAGGAGCCGGAATCTCGCTGTTGGGCGATTACGTTAACGGACAATCACTCGAAAAGCCAGTACTAAGCTTACTCAGAAGTGTAGGCAGAGCCGCATGGCATCCAGCATGGCAGCGTGGATATTGCGGCTGGCCCAGGCGTCGCCGATGCGGTAGAGACTGAACCGCCCGTCGGGATTTGTTGCCAGAGTTTGTGGCTGGGCGCGGGCCAGGCTTTCAAGGTCGACTTCACCCAAATTGGTGGAAAAAGGTTTCAGAGTGAAATAAAGGTCCGAGTTCGGGCTGGTGCCGTGTTCTCCGATCACCTGGTCAAATCGGTGGTGCTCTTTGCTTTCGGTGAATACATTGGCCAGAGTGGCGGTCAATCCATCGTCCTCACGTTCCAGTTTTTCTAGCCGAGTGTCGGGTCTGATTCTGACTTTCAGTTTGTAAAGCTCGCTCAGGTGCGCCCCTAGGTTGGTCTGGGCCAGCTTGGTACCCAGCATCCGATCCGGGCTGACGATCTGCACCTGCGCACCCTGATCCGCGGCAAATTCAGCACAGGACAAGGCCGCGTGTCCTCCGCTTTCGTCCACAATCAGAATGTCACCTGCGCACTCCACGTGCCCGGCCAGCATGTCCCAGACTGTGTTGGCCAACCCTTTGCCTTCAAAATGGCCGACCGTAGGCGTTCCCCCGGTTGCAATGATCACGATATCGGGCTCACTCTCAAGAACCGTGTCTTGATCCGCGAGCCGGTTACAGCGAACATCAACGCCCAGATTGTCCAGCTGATCTGCCAGCCAGGTGGCGATCCCGATCAGTCCCGAGCGCCAGGTCGCCTTGGCGGCCAGAACGATCTGGCCGCCGGGCTCAGCTGCCGCCTCGTAGAGAATCACCTGGTGCCCGCGTGAAGCACACACCCGGGCGGCCTCCAGTCCGCCCGGTCCCCCGCCGATTACGACGACTGAGCGTTTGCCACTGGACACCGGTGTAATGACGTGTGGCAGCTGCTGTTCACGGCTTGTGGCCACATTGTGTACACATAGCGCGTCGGCACCCGAAATCACTCGATCGACACAGTATCCGGCCCCGATACAGGGACGTATGTGCCGTTGGTCGCCGTTTTTCAGTTTTTTGACATGGTGGGGGTCAGCGATGAAGGCGCGGGTCATGCCCACCATGTCCAGCTTGCCCGACGCGATGCGGACAAAGCCCTTGACGGTTGGTATGAGCCCTCTGGATTGGTAACCCCCGGTGAGGTTCACGCTGAACAGCTGCAATAGGTACAAAAACCGCAAGGAGGGCGTCGCGGGCATGACTTCCTCGCGATCGCCTTCGAGATGTAGCGTGAAGCGGTGGTGGTAGCTGTGGCTGAATTTGTAGACATGAAAGTTGAGCCAGCCGAGCAGAGAGAATACCCGCAGGAAAACTTCGCCGACGCCTTTGGATTTGAATACCGTGCCGTGGCAGAGCTCGTGATGCGGGGCGCTGAAGAAGGAAGCGATCGTCCCGTGGGCGAAAAGCAGCAAGAAAAACGCCGGCCACAAATCGGCCTGGTAACAGTAATAAGCGCTCAGTCCGGTGACGGCCCAAAGTGAGAGATGGCCAGCCGCATGAAACCAGCCGTTCACGTCGTCAGGTTGTGATAGGCCCCGCAACGTACTCCGTTCGATGGGACAGCGATACCAGTCTATGCGCAGGTTTTTTCTCACCTGGGCAAGCGGTGGCAGGGTGGCTCGGTTCGTGAGGTCGACGCGCGGGTTCATGGCAGCCTCCGTAGGCATCGGGCCTGCTCGCAGACCGCTAGTATGAGCGTGTGATGTCGGAGATGAAACCGGGCTGCCCTATCACCAGCCAGTCGCCGGCGTTACCATCCGACTAAATCCAAGCAAACCAACTCCTGAGCAGTGCGCCTTTGGGGCGGATCTCAGCTAACCAAGGGAACCTAAGCACATGAGTGACGATCCGGTCTACACCCCACCGAAGGTCTGGAAGTGGGATGCGGATGCGGGCGGCGCCTTCGCCAACATCAACCGACCTGTCGCCGGCGCTACTCACGACCAGGCTCTGCCGGTTGGCAAACACCCCATGCAGCTCTACTCGCTGGCGACGCCAAACGGGGTCAAGGTGACGGTCATGCTGGAAGAGTTGCTGGCACTAGGCATCGAAGGAGCGGAATATGACGCTCATCTGGTGCGCATCATCAAAGGCGAGCAGTTCAGTAGCGGTTTCGTCGGTGCCAATCCCAATTCGAAGATCCCCGCGCTTATGGACCACAGTACCTCGCCGCCAACGCGGGTCTTCGAATCTGGTGCCATCTTGCTCTACCTGGCCGAGAAGTTTGGCAAGTTCCTGCCGGCGGATCCGGGTGGCAAGGCAGAATGTCTGTCCTGGTTGTTCTGGCAGATGGGCAGCGCGCCCTATCTGGGCGGTGGATTCGGCCACTTCTTCAAATACGCACCGGTCAAGATCGAGTATTGCATCGATCGCTTCACCATGGAGGTGAAGCGC
>CAJXBY010000095.1 GCA_913051905.1 uncultured Gammaproteobacteria bacterium
AGGCGTTTGAAAGCAACGGTCACGTCAATACGAGAATCCTCGCCTATTCCGCCAAGTATGCATCGGGATTTTACGGCCCGTTTCGAGATGCTATCGGATCTGCGAGCAATCTGGCAGGAGCCGATAAATTTTCCTATCAGGTTGACCCCGGAAACACCGATGAGGCCCTCCGGGAGGTCGAACTGGATATCGCCGAAGGTGCCGACATGGTGATGGTCAAGCCGGCCATGCCCTACCTGGATATCGTCAGCCGGGTGAAACGGGAACTGGGTGTGCCCACGTTCGTGTACCAGGTGAGTGGCGAATACGCCATGTTGTCGGCGGCCATTGCCAATGGCTGGTTGGATCGTCGCCCGGTTGTTTCCGAGGCGTTGTTGGGATTCAAGCGTGCCGGTGCGGATGCTATTCTGACCTACTTCGCCGAAGAGGTTGCCGGCTGGCTAGGAGAACACTGAACAAAGACCTGCCCAGCTTCGTCCAAGGTGTCCTCACGATGGCTGTGGAGAGGGCCCGTACTCGTGAAAAATCAAGACACCACAACACCGACGGCTGACTTCGGTTTTACCAAAGTGGCGCAAGAGGACAAGGCGCCGCTCGTTGCCGATGTTTTTCGGTCGGTTGCACATCGCTATGACCTAATGAATGACCTGATGTCAATGGGTGGGCATCGGCTGTGGAAAGATTTTCTGATCAGGCGCAGCGCGGTCCGCCCGGGTCAATGGGTCCTAGACGTTGCGGCAGGAACGGGCGATCTGGTCCGCCGGTTCGCTGCCCAGGTCGGCGAGCAGGGGCGTGTTGTCGCGATCGACATCAACTCACAGATGCTGAATCTGGGGCGGTCCAGGCTGGTAGACGCCGGCGTTGCCGGCAACGTAGATTATCTGATTGGCGATGCCGAGAACCTGCCCTTAAGAACTCGTCAGTTCGACTGTGTCTCGATTGCCTTCGGTTTGCGCAATGTCACCCGAATTTCGTCGGCCCTCGAATCGATGGCCAGTATGCTCCGCCCCGGCGGCCGCCTGCTGGTGCTGGAGTTCTCGCTGCCGAGGAGCGAATTGCTAGCGCGGAGTTACGATTTTTACTCTTTCAATGTCATACCCCGCCTCGGAAAACTGATTGCTGGCGATGAGGTGAGCTATCGTTATCTGATTGAATCAATTCGTCGTCATCCCGACCCGCAGGCCCTGAAGGACATGATGCGCAGTTCCGGTCTGGACGACGTGGGGTACCACAGTCTCTGCGGGGGGATCGTCGTGCTGCATTGCGGATTCAGATACTGATCGTGACCTGAGTCAAGCAGGGCCCCGGGGTAATGATTGAAGAAATACTAGAGCGCTCGATAAACCGGGCTCTTGCCCTGGATGCGCTGTCGCGGGACAAAATGCAACAGTTGGCCGGCAAGATAATTGCATTGGAGATCGAGGATTTGAATCGGATCATCCAACTCGTTCCGGACAAAGACAGCGTGCAGGTCAGACAATGGTCAGAACAACCCCCGGATGTCACCATCTGCGGCCGTTTTAGCGATTACCTGCGAGGCGCGGCGGCGACACTCCGAAACGCGTCACAGCCCGATTCTGCTCTGCGCATCAGCGGTGACGCGGAAACGCTTGAACAACTCAGAACCGTTCTTGTCTCACTGGACCTGGAAGAAGTGGTGTCCCAGGTCGTAGGGGATACAGCAGCGAGGAAATTGATGACAGGCTTGAAAGATATCACCGACTGGCTGAACCAGGCCGGTGATTCGATTGCAGCAAACATCGGGGAAGTTCTGAAAGAGGAGAAACGCCTGCTGGCGACCGGACCAAGACATGAGCGGTTCCTGAATGAGGTCACCCGGCTTCAGGAGAGCACTGACCGCCTGGAGGTACGCGTGGACAGGCTTGAGCGCGGGACAACCGGAGACTGACGATTGGTCATAGGCTGGCGACAGACGGGACGGCTGTTTCGAATCGTGCGCGTCTTTGTCCGACACGGTTTGGACGAATTTGTCACGACTTTGCACCTGTTCAGAGCGTACCGCTGGCTGCTGTTCCTGCTGCCGGGATACTGGTCGCGCAAGCTGGACAAATCGCGCGGACAGAGGTTGCGGGAGGCACTTGAAGAACTCGGGCCGATCTTCGTGAAATTTGGTCAACTGCTGTCCACCCGCCCGGATCTGATTCCCGAAGATATCGCCGTCGAGTTGACCCGGCTCCAGGATGACGTTGAGCCCTTCCCGAGCGACGAGGCCCGGTCAGTGATCGAGCTGGCCTACGGCGTTCGGCTCGAGGAACACCTGACTGACTTTGATGACCAGCCCATAGCGTCGGCGTCCGTTGCCCAGGTGCATTCAGCCAGGCTCGGCGACGGAACTGAAGTGGTCGTCAAGGTGTTGCGGCCGGGCATCAAAGAGGTGATCGACGAGGACCTGGATCTGCTCTATGTGCTGGCCCATCTGGCGGACAAGTATTGGTCAGAAGGCAGGCGCCTGCGTCCGGTCGAGATCGTCGAGGAATACCACAAGACTATCTATGATGAGATGGACCTGATGCGCGAAGCTGCCAATGCGACCCAGCTGAGACACAATTTCCCTGACTCTGACCTCATCTATGTGCCGCGTGTCTACTGGGAGCACACCCGGCGCGACGTCATGGTCATGGAGCGGGTCAGCGGAATCCCCATTCGCGATGTAGACGCTATCCGGAATTCCGGCGTCGATATGAAACAGCTGGCACACAATGGGGTGGAGATCTTTTTCACCCAGGCATTCCGTGATGGCTTCTTTCACGCTGACATGCATCCGGGAAATATATTTGTCGGTCCGGATGGACAGTATCGGGCCGTTGACTTCGGCATCATGGGCATTCTAAACGACTCGGACAAGCGCTATCTCGCCGAGAATTTTCTGGCATTCTTCAACCGTGATTACCGGGCGGTGGCACAGGCGCATATCAGGGCTGGCTGGGTGCCTCCGGATACTCCTACCGAAGCGTTCGAATCGGCAGTCCGAACCGTATGCGAGCCGATCTTTGCCAAGCCGATCAGCGAAATTTCATTCGGCCGGCTGGTGATAAGACTTTTCCAGGTAGCTCGACGGTTCAATATGCCCATCCAGCCGCAACTGATCCTGTTGCAGAAAACGCTGCTGAACATCGAGGGGTTGGGTCGGCAGCTGTATCCGCAGCTGGATTTGTGGGAAACCGCCAAGCCTTTCCTGGAACGCTGGATGCGGGATCAGATCGGGCCTGGTGCGCTGCTGCGCGACTTCCGTCAGCAGTGGCCGCAAATCGCGCCGCTATTGCCGGAACTGCCTGCCCTGATTCACGGTGCGTTACGCCGCCTGCACGATGAACCAAGGGGCGAGCAGGTATCTACCGACGAGATTGACCGTTTGCGCCAGGAGTTAACAGCCACTGTGCGCGGTGTTGCCGGTATCGTGCTGGGCTGTGTTCTGCTGCTGATCGCACCATTCATTGCAGTCTTCCCGGAACTTCCGACGGCGCCAAAGATGAACTGGCTCGGTGGCTTGGTCGGCGCCTGTGGGGCGCTTTTAGTCGTCTTCGGCTGGTTCTCCGGAAGGCGGCGGGGCCGGGCGTTGACCAAGCCGAAGAACCGTTCGGCCACGCGGCGAATCTGAGCAAACAGACAATACCTGAGAAAAATACTTGGTTTTTGGTCTGTTAATCCTTATAATTTTACTCAGGATTTAGATGTTTCGTTTTTGGCCGTTGATTCAATCGGATAGCGTTGCCGCCGGCGTGCAAGCCAGGTTCCGCCACGCAACACGCCGCCTACCGGTAAGGGGGAATTCATGCGTTTGACTACCAAAGGTCGTTATGCCGTAACCGCCATGCTGGATCTTGCACTCAATCAGGGCAGGCGTCCCGTCACGCTGCAGGACATCGCCGTCAATCAGGAGATTTCGCTGTCGTACCTGGAACAACTGTTTGCCAAGCTGCGTCGCGACGGGCTGGTTAAGGGGACCCGGGGTCCAGGTGGAGGTTATCGACTGGCCAAGGACGCCGATCACATTTCGATCGCAACAATCATTGCTGCGGTAGATGAAAAAGCCGATATGACTCGATGCGGCGGCGAGGCCAACTGTCTGGACGGCGAAAAGTGTCTGACCCATGAGTTGTGGGCCGAACTCAGTCTGGAAATTTACCGGTTTCTGGACGGCATCACGCTGGATAACCTGGTCCGCAGGCCGGAAGTACAGGCTGTGGCTGAGCGCCAGGAATCGAACCGTAAAGGCCAGGCCGCGGTCTCACTGCAGTCCGTCGTTGTCGATTCCGACCCGTTGGCCAGCGTGATCCGATGCTGATCGAGGCCACCGGGATCGAAAATGGCTTGTCCCACCTCGCTCGACCATGCCGGCAGCTCCAGGGAAACCGACTGAAATGAGTTCATCAGCGACAGAAATCAGTGATCTGATTGGACGGGAATACAAGGAAGGATTCGTCACCGAAATCGAGGCGGATACCCTGCCGCCCGGCCTCGACGAAGGGGTGATCCGTCAACTCTCCGCCAAGAAGAACGAGCCCGAATTCATGCTGGACTGGCGGCTGGACGCTTTCCGTCGCTGGCAGGAGATGAAGGAGCCGGCCTGGGCCCATGTCGATTACCCGCCGGTGGATTTCCAGGGCATCAGCTACTACTCCGCCCCGCGTAGTCAGGCAGACGGCCCACAGAGCCTCGAAGAGGTAGACCCCAAACTCCTCGAGACCTACAACAAGCTCGGCATTCCGCTGGAAGAGCAGAAGTTTCTGGCCGGCGTGGCAGTGGATGCGGTATTCGACAGCGTGTCGGTGGCGACGACTTTCAAAAGCAAGCTGGCTGAAGCGGGGGTGATCTTCTGTCCATTTTCGGAGGCGATGCAGGAGCACCCGGACTTGGTACGCCGCTATTTGGGAACAGTCGTACCCAGCGGCGATAACTTTTATGCTGCACTGAATTCAGCTGTCTTCAGTGATGGCTCGTTCGTTTATATCCCCAAGGGTGTGCGTTGCCCGATGGAGCTGTCGACGTATTTCAGGATCAACGCGTTGAACACGGGCCAGTTCGAACGGACCCTGATCATCGCTGACGAAGGCAGCTATGTCAGCTATCTGGAGGGGTGCACGGCGCCGATGCGCGACGAAAACCAGCTGCACGCCGCGGTAGTCGAACTGGTCGCCATGGAGGGAGCCCAAATCAAGTACTCGACGGTCCAGAACTGGTACCCCGGTGATGAGGAGGGCCGAGGCGGTATCTACAACTTTGTCACCAAACGCGGTGCGTGTCGGGGTGACGATGCCAGAATCTCATGGACCCAAGTCGAGACCGGTTCGGCGATCACATGGAAATACCCGAGTGTGTTGCTCGAGGGTGATCGGACGGTCGGAGAGTTCTATTCTGTTGCGCTGACCAACAACTATCAGCAGGCCGATACCGGAACCAAGATGGTTCATATCGGCCGGGACACCAGCAGCACCATTATCTCCAAAGGTATTTCGGCAGGTCGTGGCCAGAACGCCTATCGAGGCCTGGTCAAGGTCCTCAAGGGTGCTGAAAATGCGCGGAACTACTCCCAGTGTGATTCGCTCCTGATGGGTGATCGGTGCGGCGCGCACACTTTCCCCTATCTGGAAATCAAGAACCCGACTGCGATCGTCGAGCACGAGGCAACCACATCAAAGATCGGGGAAGACCAATTGTTTTACTGCCGTCAGCGGGGACTGTCGGAAGAGGACGCGGTCTCGATGATTGTTAATGGTTTTTGCAAGGAAGTATTCAAGGAACTGCCGATGGAGTTTGCAGTTGAGGCACAGGCTTTACTGGGCATCAGCCTGGAAGGTGCGGTCGGTTGATTGAGAAGACAACGGTGAAATCACCAATTGATGGCAGGAATAAAACGAGTGCTGAGTGTTAACAATCTCAATGTCGCGGTCGCCGGCGAGCCGATTCTTAAAGGGCTCAGCCTTCGGGTCAACGCGGGCGAAGTCCACGCGATTATGGGGCCTAACGGCTCAGGTAAGAGCACCCTGGCGAGTGTCATCGCGGGTCGCGACGGTTACGATGTCGTTTCCGGTTCTGTCGATTACGACGGGCAGGATCTGCTAGAACTCCCGCCAGAGGAGCGGGCGAGACAGGGCATATTCCTCGCCTTTCAGTACCCGGTCGAAATTCCGGGCGTAAACAATGTTTACATGCTCAAGGCGGCGATCAATGCCATCCGCAAGCATCGCCGTGAAGACGAACTCGACGCCATAGAATTTCTGAAGCTGGTCCGCGAGAAGCTCAAACTGGTCGAGATGAAGGAGGAGTTCCTGCATCGACCGGTCAACGTTGGGTTTTCAGGGGGCGAGAAGAAGCGCAACGAGATTCTACAGATGGCGCTGCTCGAACCGCGGCTTGCGATACTGGATGAAACCGATTCGGGGCTGGACATTGATGCGCTGAAAGTCGTCGCCTCGGGCGTGAACGCATTGCGCCGCAGCGACCGGGCTATTGTGGTGGTCACCCACTACCAGCGGTTGCTGAACTTAATCGTTCCCGATTACGTCCACGTGCTGGCCGGTGGTCGAGTGCTTAAATCCGGTGGCAAGGAGCTGGCGCTGGAACTTGAAGAACGCGGATACGGTTGGGTCGAGCAGTCGGCCGCAGCGGAAGCGGCAGCTCCGGCCTGACGGAATGAGTGAGACTGTTTCAACTGCCGGGGACTATCTGGCGGCGCAGCGGTTGGCTGAGTTGCCGGCTTCAGGGTCCACCTGGCTGGACAACAGGCGTGGCCAGGCCAGATCGTTGCTTGAAGGCATCGGGTTGCCGACGACCCGCCAGGAAGACTGGAAATACACCAACGTTCGGCCCATTACCCGGACAACCTTCCATCCAGTCTCGGCGTCTTGTGGCTGGCATGATCGAGAATACCTGGAAAGCGTAAAACTCCCGGGGTTAGACAGTCACCGGCTGGTCTTTGCCGACGGCATCCTGGTACCGGAACTGTCAAGCTGTGAAGGGTTGCCCGCGGGGGTGACCGTGACCAGCGTGGCTGAGGTCCTGCGTGCGGACGACGCAAGACTGGAAAAGCTGCTGGGCTCGGCACTGCCATCTACGCCCCATGGGTTTACAGCAATGAACTCGTCTTTCGTGGCCGACGGGGCCTATCTGGATATCGGGCCCGGTACTGTGCTGGACAAGCCGGTGGAGCTGCTGTTCATCTGCGCGTGTGCCGGCGAAGGCCGGCTGGGCATGCCGCGCAATCTGATTGTCGGCCGGCCGGGAAGCCGGGCCCGCGTGATCGAGCGGTACTTGTCGGTGGATGAGGCCCGTTCACTGACCAACGCGGTCAGCGAAGTGATCCTCGAAGAAGGCGCCCAGCTGTCTCATCATCGGATCACCGATGAGAGTTCGCGCAGCTTCCACGTGGGCGGCCTTTTTGCCGCTCTCGACGGCGACAGCCGACTCGATGCCTGCTCGGTGACATTGGGCGGCTCGCTGGTCCGCAACGATGTATTGGTCCATCTGGTCGCTCCGGGTGCTGCAGTTGATCTCGCGGGTCTCTATCTCGCCCGCGGTCGCGGCCATATCGACAACCACACCCACGTGGTGCACGAAAGCCCCGCCGCCACAAGCCGTGAGCTGTACAAGGGTGTTCTCAGCGACCGCTCAAGGGCGGTCTTTCATGGCCGCATCACGGTGCAGGCGGGCGCGCAACAGACTGATTCCGAACAGAGCAACCAGAACCTGCTGCTATCGCGTGATGCCGAGGTGGACACCAAGCCACAACTCGAGATCTATGCTGATGATGTCAAGTGCAGCCACGGGGCAACGGTTGGTCAGCTGGATGAGATGGCCGTCTTCTACCTGCGGTCCCGGGGTATGGGTGAGAGCGAAGCCCGGCGGATGCTCACACAGGCCTTTGCCGGCGAGATTCTGGAACGCATTGATCTCGAAAGCCTCCGCGCCTATCTGGATCAGTGCGTGAGCCAGAGGCTCGCTAGCGGAGACCAGATCGCCCCATGAATCAAGCACAGACCCACCCCGCACCGACGGCGGGTCCGCTGGATGTCGAATCAGTTCGAAGCGATTTTCCGACCCTGCATCAGACGGTTAACGGTCGGCCGCTGGTTTATCTCGACAGTGGTGCCAGCGCCCAGAAACCTGAGCTGGTCATCGATGCGATGCAGGCCTACGAGCGGCAGGATCACGCCAATGTGCACCGCGGTGTGCATACACTGAGCCAGCGTGCAACGGATGCATTCGAGGGTGCCCGGGAGAAGGTCTGCCGTTTCCTGAATGCCGGATCGGTTCGGGAAATTGTCTTCACTCGCGGAACCACCGAGGCCATAAACCTGGTGGCCCAGAGCTATGGTCGAACTCGGCTGGGGCCATCGGATGACGTGCTGGTCTCGGAGATGGAACATCATGCCAATATCGTTCCATGGCAATTACTGTGTGAGCAGACCGGTGCCACACTCAAGGTTGTACCGTTCGACGATAACGGCGAACTCCTCATGGCGAAGTTCGAAGAACTGCTATCGAGCCGAACCCGCATCGTCGCCATCACCCATGTATCCAACACCCTAGGCACGGTCAATCCAGTAAAACAGATCGTCCGCATGACACACGCGACTGGTGCAGTGGTGCTGATTGACGGTGCGCAGGCAGTACCCCACAACGCGATCGATCTGCAGGCACTGGATTGCGATTTTTATGCCTTTTCGGGTCACAAACTCTATGGCCCGACCGGCATGGGTGTGCTTTACGGGAAAGAAGCGCTGTTGGACGCGATGCCTCCGTGGCAGGGCGGCGGTGACATGATCAAGACCGTGCGGTTTTCGGGCACGACCTACAACGATCTGCCGTACAAGTTTGAGGCAGGGACCCCCCACATTGCGGGCGCTATCGGACTGGGGGCCGCCATCGATTATGTCTCCAAGCTGGGTATGGATCGCATTGAAGCGCATGTCCGTGAACTTCTGGACTATGCCACTGCCCGGGCTGCAGAGCGATCTGGCCGAATATGAACGCCAGGAACGCACGCTTGCCCGGCAACGGGAGCGACTGGTGCCTCTGGCAAAAGAGAAAGTGGGATTGGCTAGGGCCGCTTGGCGCGGCGGTGATGGCAGTTTGGCCGATCTTGTACGGGCACGTAGCGAATGGCTGGACGCCAAACTGAAGGAGATTGATCTCAGCGGGCAGTATGACCAGCAGGCAGCCGCCCTCCATTTTACCTACGACCACCACGGCATGGTGGGCGAGGAGCAAGATAATGAACATTAAACGCAATGCCTTGATCGGTTTGGCTGCCTCGCTGTTGTTGCTAGCCGGAATATATTTGGGCCGTTACGTCACCCCTTCGCAGAGCAGTATATCGATGGCGATGGACAGCGGTGAAACCAACAGCAAAGCGGATGAAAAGGAAGTGCTGTACTGGTATGACCCTATGTATCCCCAGCAGCACTTTGACGAGCCCGGGCCCTCACCTTTCATGGATATGGAGCTTGTCCCTAAATACGCAGGATCCGAGCAGGATCCGTCTGTCCTGAGCATCCCCG
>CAJXBY010000096.1 GCA_913051905.1 uncultured Gammaproteobacteria bacterium
AGTGCTGTTTCGGATCAGTGCTGTTGTTTCTATACGTCTCCGGGAACGGCATTGCGCGCACATCGCCTTGATTATCCCTGGGACGGGTCAGCTTGGAGACTTCCACACTGTTGCCATGGTAGGTCGCATCGGTGCAGATGATCCCACGCCCGCCTGTTGCGAGCCTAGCCATCCGCAAGGCGATTTCGTTGGCCTCCGTTCCAGTACAACTGAAGATGATGCTTTGAATAGAATCATCGTGTCTGGAGGTCAAGCGTTCAGCGTAGTCGAGTATCGATTCATGCAGGTAGCGGCTGTGAACATTCAGTGTGTTGACCTGGCGTGAGACGGTTTCTACAAAGTGGGGGTGACAGTGGCCGACGCAGGGTACATTGTTGTACAGATCCATGTAGCGCCGCCCGGTCTCATCATACATGTGAACGCCTTCGCCGCGTACCAGCTGTACGGGTTCTTTGTAGAACAGCGTAGACCCCTTTCCGAACAGGTCGTCCCGACGGTCAAGAAGAGCTGAATTGGTCATCTGTTTTTCCTTCTCGCCAATAGTGCTTGCAGACTGAAGCCGATGCCCAGTGCCAGTGCGCCGGCCAACACTGATAAGAATCCAACGGCTGGCACCATCGGTGTATAGCCGCCGATCATCTTTCCATAGAGCCATTCAGGAATCGTGACATCCGCACCGCTGGTGAAATAAGCCAGCGGAAAGTTGCCCCAGCTGAGCAGGACCGCGAACATGAACCCCGAAAAAATACCGGGTCCTAGAAGAGGGATCGTGATATCCCGGAAAATCTGCCAGCGGGACGCACCCAGATCCCCCGCTGCTTCTTCGACCGAGGCGTCATAACCAAAGGCCTGAATGGCCATGATCAACGTGACGATCGGTGCGATCCAAACCAGCTGTGCGAATACGGTCGCCTGCCAGGACATCACGACGCCAAACGAATTGAACCAGAGTTGCAGCGCAAGGCCCAGCACGGATTGCGGGAAAAATACAGGTACCAGGAGAATCTGCTGGAAAAATGATTTTCCGCGCCAGTCGTGCCGGGCATAAGCAAGAGCTCCAAACAACGCCAGTACGACTGAGATAAGCGCTACACAGAACGCCACCGTCAGTGAAGTGAGGAATCCATCATGGATCTGAAGGGAAGAGAAGGTATTTTCATACCACTTCATGTCATAGCGGCGAACCGGAAAAACGAAGAAACGGGACTTGGAGGTCGATGCCAGGGCGACGATCAGCATCGGTACGTACATCAGGACCAGTATGAATGCCAGATAGGATCTGGCTAAACGGCGGAATAGTACGGAATCGGTCATATGGCGTGCACGGTCTAGCGGCTACCCAGCATTTTGTTCAGGTCAATCCTGCGCATGGCGAGAAACACCGCAGTACCAGCCAGGATGATCAGCAATACGGCAAGCGCGGATCCACGGGGCCAGTTCTGACCAAAGGTAAAGGCCGACTCGATATCCTGCGCGATGGTGACGATGACACCTTTGCCGAGGAATTTGGCTTCGGAGAAGGCACCCAGTGATATAACAAAACACAGAAGAGAACCGATCAGGATTCCCGGCATTGCAAGCGGGATTTCAATATCCCGGAAAATTCGCCATCGGCTGGCCCCCAGATCCAGAGCCGCTTCCCGGACATCTGCTGGCACGTTTGAGAGTCCGAGCAGGATGGGAAACAACATGAAAGGCAAATAGACATAGACCATTCCGAACACGATGGCCGGTACGTTATTGACGAGGCTTCCCGGGCCGAAGCCAAACAGATAATTGAGCCCTCCATCGAGGAAACCACTTTTGTCAAAAAACAGTACCCAGCCCTGCAGGCGAATATTTTCTGCAACAAACAACGGTGCTATGACGAGCAGCGTGAGGATGTTTGCGACCGTGCCTGAGTGACGCTTGATGGTCAGAGCAAGCGGGTAACAGATGAGGAGAAGAATGGCCGTGCTTATGATTGCCAGAAGCAGCGACCACCCGAATGAAAGATAAAAGGTCTGCTCGATAATATCGATATAGTTTTCGAGGGTTGGGGTTCCAAATGGACTGAAAGAGCCTCTGGGCTGAACGCTGTAAAGTACTACCAGCGCCAGTGGGCCAAAGAAACCAAGCCCCAGAAGGATGAACAGGGGCGCGCTGCAGAGCAGTCCCGAAGAGAGCGTAGACCAGTGCCGGGAAATCAGTGTGCCCATTGAAATATACGGTTGGTCTTACTCGGGGAACAGCATGGAGTCTTCCGCACTCCAGCCAAACCGGATCTGTTCACCAGATTCTGGTGATCCGCTTTCCCGCAGTCGTTCGACCAGAAAAGTGTCGTCGTTAATGCGGATCTGGTACTGGATTCGTGAGCCAAGCACGTATTCGTTGAACAATTCACCACTGAATACGTTGGTGTCAGCGGCTTCGTCGGCATCGACCAAGCGCATGTTTTCGGGGCGGATCATCAGGGTGCCCTGTTTGAACGAAGCATCGAGTGGGGAGGGAGGCGTGATACTGGCTCCCAGGGATGCACACCATAGTTTCCCGTCTTGACCAGGCGTGACCGCAATCGAGTTAACTTCACCCATAAATTCCGAAACAAACCTGTTAACGGGAGAACTGTAGATCTCATGGGGGGTTCCGATTTGCGCCAGTCCGCCGTCCCGCATGACGCCAATTCGGTCCGACATCACCATGGCTTCTTCGAGCGAATGGGTGATGTAGACAAACGTCTTGCCGGTTTCCCTCTGGATATCCTTGATTTCCTTTTCCAGGGTTTTTCGCAGCCTATAATCGATGGCAGACAGGGGTTCATCAAAGAACAGGATTTCAGGATCGAATGCCAGCGCTCTTGCCAGCGCGACTCTTTGTCTTTCGCCACCCGAACAGGTTGTGACCGGTCTGTCGTAATAGGAAATCGGAAGGTGGGAAAGTTCCAGGCAACGCGATGCTCGTTCTTTACGCTCCGCTGGCGGTGTTCCCCGGCACTTCAGTGGATACTCTACGTTGCCGCCGACCGTCATGTGGGGGAACAGGGCCAGAGACTGAAAAACCATGCAGGTGGGGCGCCAGTTGGCCGGTCTATCGTTGATTCGCTCGCCTCGAAGCAGGATGTCACCGCGGGTCGGCTTGTCCATGCCGGCGAGCATGCGGAGCAGGGTTGTTTTGCCGGATCCGGAGGGCCCCACCAGCGTGAAGAATTCGCCTTCCTGGAACGCGAGATTAATCTGGTTTACGGCGGCGAGATCTCCGAAATATTTATCAACCCCGCGTAATTCCATTATGGGTTCTGCTGGCACGGTCTTATCCTTCCAAATTCAGATCACATGTGTTTTAACGGATTCAAGCCTTGCCGATCCCCGAAATTACTCTGTGCAAGGGGAGAATTCCGTGAGTGACCTGCAGTCGACAATGTTGACTAAAAATACCAAACAGAGCGGCTGGATTCCAGCCGCTCTGTGTCCGGCAATGATGCGATGCTTTATCGCAGGTTAAAGCTGAAAGGTTAGGCGCCGCGGGTTCGCTTGGCCTCTGTATACAGGTCATGCATCGCATCGTAATCGGGATTGATATCAAAATCGATGCATCGATCCACAAGTGACCCAAGCCAGGAACCACCTTCACCCCACTGGATCGCATCTAGCTCATCCTTACTCCATCTGGACAGGCAATCCTTAGACCCCATCTGGACCACGGGGTTAAGCGTTCCGGGCGATTTTGCTCCAACCCGGTAGGCGGCTTCGGGTGTGTGGCAATAGACCAGAAAAGCATCGGCCAGAGGTGTTGGTGAAGGGTTGGCAACAAGAGACGTCACTTCGATCCAGATGATGCCGGCCCGCCCGTTTGGATGGGAGGCGGTCTTGGTTTCTTCGGGACCTTCTATGGGGACCACGTTCATGATCTGGGTTTCGCCTTCATTGCGCGCTGCGGATGCAGTGTAGACGCTTCCCGGGAAACAGCCCACTACTTCACCCGTGATCATGTCGCGGGCCAAGGCAGCCTGGTCATCTGAGACTTTCTTCGCGTTCTTGAACAGCTTGAAGATCATCTCCTTGTAGGCCGCCATCTCGGCATCTGTGTGTTTTCGGAACGGTGTAAATCCGGCTGCCATGCAGGCGTGCATGATGACCCAGTTCTCGTAATCAAGAATCGCATATTTGCCGGCGGCGCCTTCGATCATTTCGGCATAACCGCCTTTCTCCAGAGTATCGGCGCTGATGAGATCGCTGTTGATCACCATCGCCGACGGACCATAACGCTGGATAATTCCAAGTAGATGGTCGCCGCTCACATCTAGAGTCCAATGATAGGGCCATTCAAAACCGGGAACGTTCATGTCATAGAGAGGCTGGTATTTTTCTTTGTCGAGCGGTGTGATGAGCCCTTCCGGATACAGCATTTTCCGTTGCCAGGCGTTGTTCAGGTTAATCACGTCCCAGGTCTTTGTGCCGCCGCCACGGAGATTGTTGACCGCAGCTGGGTCGGAGATAAGCATCTGAGGATTGACCTTCGCTCCGGTCTCGCGGCTGAAGGGATCCAGAACGGGCTCTTCGGTATAACCTTCCCACGCATGGATATTGAGTTCCATCCGGTGATTACCGCCGGCAAGATCAGCTTTTGTCTTTTCCCAGAGCTGGTTTGCATAGTCGGCACCGGAATCTGCACGGACCGGCATTGTCGGTAGCATTCCAGCCGCGCCGATGGTCGCTGCAAGGGTGGCCGAACTTCGGATAAATTCCCGCCTCGAAGACGAGAAGCTCCGATAGATGTTCTTGTTGATCATGGTGGTCTCCTGATGTAGTTGGACTAAAAGCCCGGCCTTTGCGGGCAGGCGCCGAAAAATATATCACACTATCTTGAACGGTACGGGGCTGATTTGGCCAACACCATTCCTCGTTATAAGATCGCTTTGATTCCTGGAGAATAGGCTATGCAAATACCAGCCACCATCGAGTCAATCGAACAGGTCTCGTCAAGCCCATGACTGCTTATCCTTACATTCCCAATGCGCTACCCGAGATTCAGCGGCGGATGCTGAGGGAAATCGGACTCGACTCGATCGACCAGCTCTACGACACCATCCCCGAGCGTATCAGGTTCCGTGGTTCCCTCGATCTGCCGCCCAGGATCCACTCAGAGGTGGATCTGCGGACACATATAGAGGCACTGCTTGCCAATAACATGCACACCGAAGAGTATCTGTCGTTCCTTGGTGGGGGATGTGCCCGGCACTACGTTCCTGCCGTCTGTGACGAGATTGCCCAGCGCGGGGAGTACCTCACGGCTTACGTGGGTGATCCACATATTAATCCTGGTCAGTACCAGGCTCTTTTCGAATTCCAGAGCATGCTCGGTGCCTTGACAGGTATGCAGGTAGTGACGCCGCCGACCTATGATGGATCCGGGGCTGCGGCCAGCAGCCTGGCCATGGCGGCACGGATCACCGGTCGTAGGCGTGTTCTTCTGCTAGGTGCCGTTGGGGTAGATCGGTGTTCCCAGTTCCAGAATTTTCTGGCACCGACTGTGGATATCGACCTGGTGGGTTGGGATCAGGAAACCGGTCTGATCTCACAAACGGAACTCGAGGCCAAATTGGGTGACGATGTCGCGGCGGTCTATTTTGAGTGTCCGAGCTATCTTGGGTTTATCGATACGCAGATGGCACAGTTGACCGCACTGGCGAAAGCGTGTGGGGCGCTCTCGGTTGTCTATGTCGATCCGATCTGTCTCGGGGTGTTGGCAGCACCCCGTGACTACGGAGCTGATATCGTCTGCGGAGACCTGCAGTCGCTGGGCCTGCACATGAATGCCGGGGGTGGTCTGGCAGGATTCATTGCCACGCCGGATGAAGAACGCTTTGTGGCCGAGAACCCGGCCATACTGATCAGTGGTGCACCCAAGCCCGGTGGCCAGGGCTGGTCTTTCGCCTGGTGCACTTTCCATCGGACTTCGTACATTAAAAGAGAAGACACCCAGGACTATTACGGCACGACCCAGTGGCTGTGGGGCATCATCGCCGGGGTCTATATGGTGTTGATGGGCCCGGATGGGCTTGCCGAGATGGGGAACACGATCGCGCAGCGCGCAGCCTATGCTAGAAACCTGATTTCAGCTATCGATGGAGTGACGGTGATGGCGCCAGGTACCCCGTGTTTCAAGGAATTCGTTATCCGTTTCGATCACAGCACCGCAACTGTTGCCGGGGTGAATGAGCGGCTGAGGGCCCAGGGGATCTTCGGAGGTAAGGATCTGAGTGGCGAGTTTCCACAACTGGGTCAGAGCGCTCTTTGCTGTGTTACTGAACAGCACAACAAAGAAGACCTCGATCGGTTTGCCGGGGCCTTGTCGGAGGCTCTCGCATGAGCCAGCCACGGAAAAACTATCAGGGTGCGCGCTGGGATGAACCGCTGATCTACGAACTGGGTTCGCCGGGTGAGCGTTCCGTGTTTCCTCCCCAGACCGTGGAGCAGATCAGAGCGGTTGTTGGGGATCCGTTGTCCGGGGTGCCCGAGAATTTGCGGCGTATGAACCCCGCCGACCTGCCTGAGCTTTCTGAACCCCAGGTGCTGCGGCACTATACCCGGTTGTCACAGATGTGCCTGGGAGTGGATGTGGCCGTTGACATGACGGGCACCTGTACCATGAAGTACAGCCCCAAAGTCAACGAACTGCTGACCCGCAGACCGGAGATGAGCGAACTGCATCCTTCGCAGGATCCCGCAACGATGCAGGGGATTCTGGAAATCGTTCACCGGCTGGCCGGCATAATGTGTGAAATCTCAGGGCTGGATGCGGCAACCTTTCAGCCTGCAGGCGGTAGCCAGGGCATCTTTGCGAACGCCTGCATCATTCGGGCCTATCACCAGGCAAGAGGGCAAAGCGACCAACGCGACGAGATCATTACGACATCTTTTTCCCATCCAGCCGATCCAGCGGCAGCGGCTACGGCTGGCTACAAAGTGATCACGCTGATGCCGGGTCCTAAAGGTTACGCGACACTGGACGCACTGGAAGCAGTGTTGTCCGAGCGTACCGCTGGGCTGATGATCACCAACCCTGAAGACACCGGGCTGTTCAACCCCGAGATCGACCGTTTTGTCGCACGGATTCACGACGCGGGAGGGTTGTGTGCCTATGACCAAGCCAATGCCAATGGCCTGCTGGGTATCGCGAGAGCTGGTGATATCGGTTTTGACCTTTGCCAGTTCAACCTGCACAAGACCTTCTCGGGACCCCATTCGAGCAATGGCCAGGCCTGTGCCGCGATCTGTGTGTCGGAGGACCTGGCCCGGTTTCTGCCCCGTCCGGTAGTGGTCTTCGACGGTCAGCAGTACGGACTGGAGGACCCGCCCGATAGCATCGGGAAGGTGCGGGGTTATCTGGGCAACCTGCAGGTCGCGGTAAAGGCCTATGCCTGGATTCGGAGTCTGGGTGCTGACGGTCTGAAGGCCGCGGCCCAAACGGCCGTTCTGAACAGCAACTATATGGCCCGTAGACTGAGCCGGACCCCGGGGTTCGAATTGCCCTACGACACCAGCATCAGGCGTCTTGAACAGGTGCGGTACAGCCTGGCGCCACTGAAAGAGGATACCGGCATCGGCGGTCCTGAGATGAAAATGAGAATGATCGACTTCGGGCAGCAACATATTTTTGAGAGCCACCATCCTGTACTGGTACCAGAACCCGCCACCATTGAGCCCGGCGAGTCGTATTCGCTGGACGAGATCGATGAATATCTAGCTGTGCTCGAAACTGTTGCCCTTGAGGCGCGCACAGACCCCAGCCTGGCAGCGTGCGGCCCTTATCGGTCGGCTCAGCCACGGGCCGATGACGTTGTCCAGGACGATTCGGAAACCTGGGCGATGACCTGGCATGCCCGACAGCGTAAGCCGACGGTTGCCAAAGATTGAATGACCTCGCGTATCGGATTGATCGTCAACCCCGTCGCCGGTCTCGGTGGTTCGGTCGGACTTAAGGGCAGCGATGGTGCCGATACGGTACGGCATGCGCTCGCCCTGGGGGCAGTGCCGCAGGCGAACGCGCGCAGCATACATACTCTGAAACTTGCCCGAAGTCGTGCAGCCACGGCGTTTGAACTGCTGACACCCGCAGGGCCGATGGGTCAGAACGCCGCTCGGGCCGCGGGATTTTCTCCTTCGGTTCTTTCGTTGTCCGTTAAGGGCTCGACCACTGGGGCGCATACCCGGGCTGCGGTCAGCGAACTGCTCGAGCGAGGCATCGATTTGCTGGTTTTCGCCGGTGGCGATGGTACCGCCAGGGATGTGTGCGGGATTCTGGGCGAATCACTGCCGTGTATCGGCATACCGGCTGGGGTCAAGATCTATTCTGGCGTTTTCGGACGTTCTCCTGCTGCCGTGGCCGATGTAATCGCCAGCTGGTCGGAAGGTAGGTGCTCATGCGTCACGTCGGAGGTGGTCGATGCTGACGAAGAGGCTATACGGCAGGGTCACCCATTCACCCGACCTTTCGGCTTTCTATCCGTACCCGATGTCACGGGGCGGGTGCAGTCTCCCAAATCGCCGGTCGTTTCGGAGACAGCTGATCTCGACGGTATTGCACGCGAAGTCGAATCGCGCCTTCCAGCGGGCGCTGTGTGCGTCCTCGGGCCCGGCACCACGACCCGTGCAATCATGCAGCACTTTGGCCTAGCCAAAACTCTCCTGGGTGTCGACGTGATCCAGGACCGGGTGCTGGTCGCTGGTGATGCCAGCGAAAAAGAGATTCTCCGGGTCTGTACCGGCCGTTTATCCAAGATCGTGGTGACCCCCATTGGT
This sequence comes from uncultured Gammaproteobacteria bacterium, assembly GCA_913051905.1. The sequence goes on from CAJXBY010000096.1 coordinate 8,781, forward strand.
GGACAGGGTCATGTACTGGGGCGGGGCAATCAGCAACTGAGTCCAGCGGTGTTGCGCCAAGTCGGGCTCGATAATCTGATCGTGATTGCCACCCCGGGGAAGCTTGCCGGTCTGGTGCATCATGGAGTGACGGTTGACACGGGCTGTGCGGATCTCGACAGCGCTTTAGCCGGACATATCCGGATCATTACCGGTTGGAGGCGAGAATCCGTGTGCCCCGTGGAGGTATACTGACACGTAGGATCGTTATCTTGGGGCGGTTATCGGATGGCCGCTGAAGTCCACTGCTTGATGACAGTATTGCCCTCAGGGCTGAGGTGCGATCAGTGACTGGATTGCCGAGCTACACTGGAATACTTGGCCGGATCTGGCACTATGTTTTCCTCATAATCTGCGGATTCGTATTTCTGCTACTGGTCGCGCCCCTACTTGTCATCATTCCGCTATCGTTTAATGCGGATTCATATT
>CAJXBY010000097.1 GCA_913051905.1 uncultured Gammaproteobacteria bacterium
CGCAGATATTCATCGGTCAGGGCACCGCGGCGCTCGAATTCGGAACAGCCCAGGGCCTCGATCTCCTCACGCATCCAGCCGACACCTATGCCGACGGTGACCCGGCCTTTGGACAGCACGTCTATGGTCGCCAACGTTTTTGCCGCGAGTACCGGGTTACGGTGCGGCACGATCATGACACTGGTAATCAACCGCAGGCGGGATGTCCGGCCGGCGACAAAGGCCATGAGCGAGAGCTGCTCGAGGGCTTCTGCCTCTCCGGGGAAATCTCCCCCGACCGTGTAGGGGTAACGGGATTCGACTGTTGCCGGGAATACGACGTGGTCAGCGATCACCGTAGAGTCAAAGGAAAGTCGTTCCGCTTCGGCGACCATCGCCACCAGCGAGTCGGGGTCCGCAGTCGGTCCCCGGGTGGGCAGGTAAAAACCGTAGCGCATTGCTAAGACTCAACCGTTTGCGATGAGATCGATACAGGTGATCTCGTTGCGCGAACCCAGTCGCATCGCGGGTCCCCATGTGCCGGTTCCCGGAGACACGTACAGGCGGCAGTTTCCACGGCTGTGCAGACCGCGAATGATGCGGAACTGCTGGCGGACCAGCCAGTTGAAGGGGAAGATCTGACCATTGTGTGTGTGACCGCAGAGCATCAGGTCGATCCCGGAGTCGACGGCAGCATCCCAGCCGAGCGGCCTGTGGTAGAGCAGTACCTTGAAGCATGCCGGTTCCAGCTCGATATTGGCGAGTTCACGGCGGACCTGGTCTTTGTCTTCGGCATCGTCGATGCCGATCAGCTGTAGTCCGTCCAGGCTGACGCTGCGGTTGCGGAGCACGATGACACCGGCGCCTTCGAGCAGAGGGACAGCCCGGTCCAGCCCGGCGTAACGTTCGTGATTGCCGATGGAGAGATATACCGGTGCCTGCAGGTCTTTGAGCGCCGCAATATCATTCGGACCGACCCTTCCGGAATCCAGAAAATCCCCGGTGATCAGTACGATATCGGGGTGCTGTGCGTTGATTGTGTCCACGATCTTCTTTAGGAAGGTGGCACTTCTGGACCCGACATGCACGTCGCTGATCTGAACCAGACGATAGTCTCTTTTCAGTATGCTGGCATGAATCTTGAGGTCCTTTCGCGAGAGGTGCTGCGCCGTGGTAAAGGCGTAGGCCACCAGTGACGTGCCGACAAGAATGATGCCCATAGCGGCCGCGTAATCGTCGAGCGCAAATCCGAGGCGAAAGAGATCGTAGACCAGGCACAGGCTGAAAAAAACAAAGCCGATACCCATCCAGTTGTAGAGCGCAAGCTCGAGCAGCCGGCTGCTGCGCCGGAAAGACCACCACAGAACCGCGGTCACGAACAACCACAGGCCGACGATCGAGTACAGGTCCAATAGCGCGGGGTGGCCCAGCCATTGTGTCAGGCGCTGTATGGGGTAGACATAAACAAGGTAGGCCGACAGCAGTACGAAAGACCAGAAAAACGCCGCACGCCTGAAAGTTTTCCAGAGCATTGAAGGGCCGGTTCTGCGTCGGGTCGCGAGTGGTTAGCTCGGCCCGGCATCAACTTCAAAGGCCGCCGAATTCCGATCCTGAGGCAGTCTGGGGTATACCCTGCCGTCCAGCCGGTCACCGTGACCCATGCCCGCGGCACGCATCTTCTCCGAATGATCGGGGTCCATCCCGTATGACCGGAAATTCACCCGCACATCGTCGCCCAGCCATTGGGTGTTGAAAACTTTGAGTGCCCGATCCGGTGCCAGTGCACCGGAACCGCCATGAATGATCCGGCCGTTGAAAGCAATACAGTCACCTAGCTGTATTTCCCAGCTGGTCACTCCGTACCGATCCCGGTCAGACTCGATATCCGGAAAAGGTTCCCAGTCGCCGGAAAAACTGACCGTGTTGACATCCTGCTGTCGGTCGGGGTTCAGCTCACCGAAGTCCCTCTGTCGAAAATGGTTCGGCCACAAGTGAGAGCCCGGCACAAATGCCAGAGCGCTCTCGCGGGAAACCGGTACCAGCGGCATCCAGATGCTGACGGTATCCATACCCCCTGCCGACCAGTACGGTTCGTCCTGGTGCCAGGGTGTCGGGAAGGTCACACCGGTCGAGCGGACGAACACCGCGTCGAAGAAAAAGTTCACACGGTCAGTTGTGAGCAGTGCCGTTGCGATATCGACGCACGGGCTGTGGTACACGAACTGTTCGTATTCCGGGATCCGGCGCCAGTTGTCAGAATCATAGAACATGGTGCGGTTGTCCGCGGTGCGGTCCCAGATTCTCGAGCGCTGGCCAGGATCCGACAGGTTTTTCTCGATGCCGGCTGTTAGTACGCCGATCCAGTCGTCGTCGAAGAGTCCGCGCAGGCAGACGACGCCGTCTGTACTGAAGCGCTGTTTCTGCTCCTCGGTGATCGAAAAGGGGAGCTGTCGGTTCACGGGTGATGGCGGTGGGTCTGAATCAGGGGAGCGCGGATCAATTGTAGTCAGGGCGGATCCGGCTGCCTAGTTGAGAGCAGGCTTCTCGTAGTGAGGCAGTTGGTCCAAGGTCGAACCTCGTGTCAGCATATCCTCGAGCACCCCGTCTTCCATGCCGATCTGCAGGGCATCGTTGAAACGGTTGAAGAATCCGCACAAAGCGATCCGCAGGGTCAGTTCGACGATCTGTTCTTCAGAGAAGTGCTGCTTTAGGCGGTCGAAGATCCCGTCCCGCATGGTCTGCGGTTGCATCGTGACCTCGACGGCAAAATCGCGAACCAGCCGATCGGTTTCATCGAGCCCTTCGCATTCCGGTTCGAGAATGCCCGCGACCGTTGCGGGAGAGAGTCCCTGATCGACCAGTCGGGGTGCGTGATGAGCCACACAGTAGGTGCACTCGTTCAGCCTGGAAACAGCAACCAGGGCAATCTCCAGATAACGCTTTGGGAGCAGGCTCTCGTCCGCCAGATCGAGCAGCAGTCCCATGATGTGCTTCAGGGCCGGTGGGCGGTGTGCAAAGACCTTGACCTGGTTCAGAAAGGGTCCGTACTCACTTGAGAACCGCTCGTAAACAGAACGCAGGTCCTCGGATACTTCATCGATGGAAATGTCGCGGACGCGGGCCATGGCGTTTATCTCGCTGTCGTGTGACCTTGCCGGCTGATCATTGTGCCTGCCGACGTACTGTGACTATCATTCTACCGCTGTTGGAAGACCGGGCGTTACGACGCCGCCGGTGAAGGGTCCGGGTGAGCTACACTGTTCTCCGGTTTCCGGCAAAGGAGATTGACAGCGTGTCTTTGAGTACAGAACAGTTCCTGATCGGCAGTTCCCTGCTGGAGCACTGGCCTGACGCCGTAGATCAGTGCGTGGAGGAGATTGGCGGTCAGTCATCAAACGAAAATCTAGGATTCATCTACACCACGGACAGCCATGTCGATGCGTTGGATCAGATCCTGGCACGTCTGAGGGTCCGCACCGGCATCCCACACTGGGTCGGCACGACCGGTATCGGGATCCTTCGGACGAGCCATGAAGAGTATCAACAGCCGGCTATCACAGTCATGACCGGCCGGTTTCCAGAACACGCTTTCCGGGTGTTTAAGTCGGTCCAGGCCGACTTGAGCGATTTCCAAGACCAGCACCGATCCTGGATTGTCGGCAACGCCCAGACTTTCGCCGTCGTACACGCAGCACCGGAAAGTGAGGAACTTCAGCAGATGATTCCCGATCTGTCAGATGTATTGAACGGCGGATTTCTCGTTGGTGGTTTGACGTCTTCGCACGGCCGCAACCTGCAGATTGCCGACAGCGTGATGTCCGGTGGTTGCTCGGGAGTGCTGTTCTCACAGGATGTGCCGGTGGCAACCGGCCTGACCCAGGGGTGCTCGCCAATCGGTCCAAAGCGGGTGATTACCCGGGCCAGCCGCAATATCGTGTTGAGTATCGACGAACGTCCAGCACTGGAGGTCTTCAAGGAAGATATCGGCGAGACCCTGGCGGCTGATCTTTCCCGCACGGCGGGTTACATTTTTGCAGCCCTGCCAGTCGCGGGCTCGGATACAGGCGACTACCTGGTGCGGAACATTGTGGGTATCGATCCACAGAACGGGCTGATTGCAATCGGTGACTTGGCCCAAGAGGGTGGGCAGATCATGTTTTGTCGGCGCGACGGTAATACCGCACGGGATGACATGCTGCGGATGCTCAAGCAGGCCAGAAGCCGCATCTCCGGAGGGCAGCCCCGCGGAGCACTCTATTTTTCCTGCCTCGGGCGCGGCCGCCACACATTCGGTGAGGACTCCGTCGAACTGGGTCTGATTGCGGAGGAATTCGAAGACCTGCCGCTGGTGGGGTTTTTTGCCAACGGTGAAATCTCACACCGGCGCCTGTACGGCTACACGGGTGTGCTGACCCTGTTCCTGTAACGGTACCAAAAGACCGGGCCGCTCAAAGGGGGTGATCAACCTTTGGGTTGAACCGACTCCGGCAGTATCCGGTAAGTGACCCGGATATGACTTTCTGTGTGGCCGAAGGGTTCTCCCCGGTACTTGTCGGACAGATGGTCGATCATCTCGTGGGCACCCTCTTCGGTGATATCGACCACTTTGCCGCGGATCTGGATATAGCGGTAGGGGTTGTCGGGATCCGAGATAGCCAGGGCGACCTGCGGCTGGCGCCGCATGGCCTTGTCCTTGACCCTGCCGGCGGCGCTGTTGATGATGATATGCGTGCCATCGTAGTCAAACCACAGTGGTGTGCACTGGGGCGTGCCATCGGCAAGGACCAGTGCGAGGTGGGCAAAAGCCTTCTTCTCCCAGGACAACAGGTCGGCGGCACTCTCGGGAATCATGTTCGTCACTCCTTGGTCGGGGTCAGGGTTCGTCCGGTGCGCAGCGGATGCTGCACGGCACCCGGCATGGGCAAGGATAAATCACCTGTTTCACACCTGTCGACTGCCGGCGTTGCGGCTGCGTCGTCGCGGCGGCGTACCGGGTCAGGGGAATCTGGGATCGGCAGTGGTCCCAGTGTACGGGTGGGGCAGCAGACCAGACTGAAACCAGCTGATAAAGGACACTGCGCTGAAAATGGGGATGCCGAGTTCACGGCGCAGGTCCCCAGCATAGGGACCCATGTTGGTGCACTCCAGAACCACGGCGCCAACGTCCGGGTGTTCAGTCAGAAGCTGACGACCGCTCTCCAGAAGGTCGAGGCGGCAGGCCGCAAGGTCCATGTGGGTGCGGTTCTCCAGAATGCAACGCGAGAATTCCCGGCCGTTTTCCGTACCAATCACGGGCGTGTCTTCCGGCGCGCCGGCAGCGCGCAGGTGATCCACACTGAGATTCTGACTTGAGATGGTCATCACTCCCACCCGGCGCCCATCGGGCAGTAGCTGCTGGACAAGCGGCACCTGCATGAGAGACGAACTTGCCACGGGGACCTTCACCGCACGGCTGAGCGGTTCCTGAAACAGGGCCAGAAAACCGCAGGTCGTGGTCAGCCCATCGGCTCCTTGGGCAACCAGTTGCCGGCCCGCCTCGACAAAAGCATCCAGCAGTCCCTCCGCCCGGTCGCAAACGACACGCTGGGGTGAGGCACCCTGCACCACGTGGTAGAGCACTGGGAATGGCCAGGTCGCGGCGTTACCGACATCACCCGGAACCCGTGGAAATATGGTGTCCAGCATCAAGATACCCACCGTAGCGCCGTAGACGGTTTTGCCGCCGCTGGCGAACGGGCTGGTGCTGTTGTCTTGTTCTGACATGAAACGTTACCTTGGCAGTTGTGCGGAGAGACTGCGTGTATTCAGAGACTGGTTGATCGTCAGGTTTGCGTCCAATGAAAATCTGTGTTTTCCCGGCAGTCCCGATCAGAGGGATGTCCGAACCATTATATAAAACGGTAGGCAGCTTCCGGCCAGGCGGTTTTCTTGTCCTTGGACGGTGCCGCTGTTATGCTATCGGAGCAATCCGTTGGGGTGCCGCAAGGCTGAGAAGCACAAGCTGACCCATCGAACCTGAACCGGATAATGCCGGCGAAGGAAACGGACACCCGCTATTCGTTCAAGCGCGGTCTCAGATTCCCAAGCCGGTCAGAGGTCTGAGATGTGCGCGTATCAACTGAAGAAAAAATTGCACAGCCTGTGGACAACACGGTGGTCCGCAGCGGGTCAGCCATTCAGTCTGCACAAGGCCAAAAGACGGTTACCGGCCGCCAAGCCTCGCTGTACCCTAGCGATTGACTCGTGATAATTCATTCACCCTGTGAGGTCTCTCCATCACCATGAAGAAATTGATTCTTTTCAGTTTGCTGGTCTTTGTTCATCCGTTGGCTTCCGCAGACAAGTTCTCCGTGATTCTCGACTGGTTCGTGAACCCGGACCATGGACCCATCATCATTGCGCAGGAGAACGGCTACTTTGCAGAACAGGGTCTGGAGGTCGATATCATTGCCCCAGCTGATGCCGCAGACCCGCCAAAGCTGGTTGCCGCCGGCAAGATGGATCTTGCCATTTCATACCAGCCGCAGTTGCATCTGCAGGTCCACGAGGGACTGCCGCTGGTGCGGGTCGGGACGCTGGTGGCCACACCATTGAATTGCCTACTGGTACTGGCTGACGGACCGGTTAAGAAGATCGCCGATCTCAAGGGACGCAAGATCGGTTACTCGGTAGCTGGTGTGGAAGAAGCTTTGCTCACCGCCATACTGGGACGTCATGGCCTGGCGCTTTCCGATGTTGAGATGGTCAATGTGAACTGGTCACTCTCACCGTCACTGATGTCGGGTCAGGTTGACGCGGTGATCGGTGCCTACCGCAACTTTGAACTCAACCAGATGGAAATCGAGGGTGTCGAGGGCCGCTGTTTCTATCTCGAGGAAGAAGGCCTGCCGGCCTATGATGAACTCATTTACGTTGCCAACAGTGTGAACCCCGACAAAGACACCATAGCCCGTTTTCTGTCTGCAACCGAGAAGGCTACGCAGTACATCGTTAATCATCCCGAGAAGAGTTGGAAAATCTTCTCGTCGACCGCGAAGGAACTGCAGGACGAGTTGAACCGCAGGGCCTGGGTCGACACGCTGCCCCGCTTTGCTTTGCGTCCTGCTGCACTGGATGCTGGTCGCTATCATCGTATGGAGGCGTTTCTCAGTGCGGCCGGGCTGGTCGAAGGCACCAAGCCCATAGAAGCGCTGGCGATCGACGTGACCGCAGACTGATCGCGCGATGGTCAATCGCAGGCACTGATCATGGGGTGACTCAGTCCCAGGCTGGCGGCGGGATACGGCTCCGCGGGCGCTTCAGCCACGGCGACCAGCCGCTCTTCGATGATCTGGACCTGGCGCTTGAAGGCGGCCAGTGGACCTGCCTGCTGGGCCCATCGGGTGTCGGTAAGTCGACCATCCTGAGGGTGATTGCCGGCCTGGACACGGGTGGTGTGTTCGACGGCTCGATCGACCCGGACGATGGGGCGCCGCTGCACGGCCGGTTCGCCTACATGGCCCAGTCCGACCTGTTGCTGCCCTGGCTTGACGTTCGAGGCAACGTGATGTTGGGGGCCTCCCTGCGAGGCCAGGACCGGACGCCCGATCGGGCCGACCAACTCCTCAAAAGGGTCGAGCTCGAGCAGCACGCTGCTAAACGGCCGCACGAGCTTTCTGGCGGCATGCGCCAGCGTGTTGCTCTGGCTCGGACGTTGATGGAAGACCGGCCGCTTCTGCTACTTGACGAACCGTTCTCGGCGCTGGATGCCAGGACGCGCAGCGAGATGCAGGAGCTTGCCTTCGAGATGTTGGCTGGCCGCACGGTCCTGTTGGTGACTCACGACCCGGCCGAGGCCGCCCGGATCGGTCACCGGATCTACCTGATGACCGAGTCCGGTCTCGAGCGGGCGCCAACGGGGGAGCAGAAACCGCTGCGCGGGTTTGATGATCCCGAGACCCTCAGTATCCAGTCCCGACTGTTTGCAAGGTTGCGGCAGCGATGAGACGCCTGCGTGACATCGTTCTTGTTATCGTTGGGGTGACGGCAGCCTGGGAGCTTCTGGTTTGGCTCACTGGGGTCCCCCCCTTCATACTCCCCGGACCGTTTCGGGTCGCCAAAGCCGCGATTACTCATGCCGGATTGATCGGGGAACATGCACTGGTGACACTGGTGGAGGTGCTAGCCGGCCTTTTGCTAGGATCCGTGCTGGGTGCTGGAACTTCGCTGTACTTGATGGCCTCGCCCACAGCGCGCCGGCTGCTGTTGCCGCTGATGGTCTTCAGCCAGACCGTGCCGGTGTTTGCGCTCGCACCCTTGTTGACGCTGTGGCTGGGTTACGGGATCGGCTCGAAGATCGCCATGACGCTGCTGATCATCTACTTCCCGGTCGCATCGACGTTCTATGACGGTCTCCGCAACACACCGCCCGGATTTCTTGATCTGGCTGCAACGATGAATGCGACCCCGCGGCGTACCCTGTTTCAGGTCAGGGTGCCTGCGGCACTGCCGTCACTGGCGTCCGGCCTTAAACTCGCGGCAGTCTATGCTCCCATCGGTGCCGTCATCGGTGAATGGGTTGGTTCGTCCAGGGGCCTGGGTTATCTGATGCTCCTGGCCAACGGGCGGGTCAAGATCGACCTGATGTTCGCGGCGCTGTTCGTTCTGGCCGCAATGACCATTCTGCTACACACCACGGTCAGCCGTGCCGGGCACAGGTTGACCCGCTGGGCCTCCGGCACCTGAATTACTGCGGCGATGAACGCGGTTCGCAGCCGTACTGACCAAAAATGAGCGACAATGTGCGGCGCAGCGCACCGAAAAAACGCTAAGCACGATGGATAAGTCACTTCAGGCCACACTGGTTCACCAGGTATTCCGCCATCTGGAAACGGGTACCACCGACCTCGCGTCTACAACGTACCGTAACCCGGTGGCCCACTACACTGATCCAGACCGTCTTGCCCGGGAACGCAGGGGATTGTTCCGTCCACTGCCGCTACTGGTCGGGTTAAGTTGCCAGATTCCTGATGCTGGGGACTATCTGACAAGAGACCACGCGGGGGCACCGCAGTTGATCGTACGCGGCGAAGACGGTGTGGTCCGGGCGTTCATGAACGTCTGTCGGCACCGCGGGGCCCGCGTTGCGCAGGGGCAGGGGTTTGGGCAACAGCGTTTCAAGTGCCCCTATCACGGGTGGACCTACGACTGTGCCGG
>CAJXBY010000098.1 GCA_913051905.1 uncultured Gammaproteobacteria bacterium
GCTAACTACCCTTGCACCTTCATATTCTGGGCATCTGCGGTACGTTCATGGGCGGATTGGCACTGCTGGCCCGTGAACTGGGGCACGAGGTGACCGGGTCCGATACGGGCACCTACCCGCCTATGTCCAGCATGCTCTCTGATGCAGGCATCGAACCGTTCGAGGGCTACGATCCCGAACACCTGGTGCCGGAACCAGATCTCGTACTGGTCGGCAACAGTCTGTCGCGTGGCAATCCGGCAATTGAAGCGATGCTGGAACGCCGGCTGGTCTATACCTCGGGGCCCGCATGGCTGGCGCAGAATGTGCTCCAACCAAGAACAGTCCTTGCCGTGGCGGGCACTCATGGCAAGACAACCACCAGTGCCATGCTGGCACACATCCTCTACACCTGCGGACCTACGCCCGGGTTCCTGATCGGAGGGCTGCCGGGCGGCTTTCCGACGTCAGCGCAACTGGGCGACAGTAAATATTTTGTCATTGAGGCTGACGAATATGACACCGCTTTCTTTGACAAGCGCTCGAAATTTGTTCACTACCATCCCGATGTTGCCATCCTGACCAATCTTGAGTTTGACCATGCGGATATTTTCAATTCAATTGACGATATCGAACGCCAGTTTCATCATCTGGTTCGCACTGTACCGCCGGATGGTCGACTGATCGTCAACGGTGAGGACAAGCAACTCCGCCGGGTGCTTACCATGGGCTGCTGGACAGACGTCGCGTTCTGGAACACCGCAAACCCCGCTGCTGACGACTGGTGGGCTGAACCAGACAATCCCACCTGCAGCACTTTTCGGGTTTTCCGTCACGGCAGCGATCCAGGAACCGTGGCTTGGGATCTTTTCGGCTGGCACAATCTCAGCAACGGGGTGGCCGCAATTGCGGCTGCAGCGGCCGTCGGTGTCCCGGCCGCAGACGCCTGTGAGGCGCTGGCGTCCTTCAAACTGCCCGGTCGACGACTTGAACTGGTGAACCACAGGATCGACGGGACCTGCCTGTATGACGATTTCGCTCACCACCCGAGCGCCATTGCTGCAACCCTCAAAGCCTTGCGGCAGCACACGGGAGAGGGCCGACTCATCGCGGTCATTGATCCGCGCTCGAACACTATGAAACTCGGAATCCACGCGCGCGAACTCGGCCGCGCCATTCGAGATGCTGACATGACGATTGTGTTCAAACACGATGGTCTGCACTGGGATCCGGCAGCGCTTGCACCCTCCGGGGAGCACACTAAACTACATGTGCTGGAGAGCACGTCGGAGATTCTGAAAATACTCAAGGTTCAGATTATCCCAGGTGACACCGTGGTACTGATGAGCAATGGCAGCTTTGATGGGCTCGGGTCTGAGCTCTCCGACTGGATGACTGCCTCGGAATGCGGGTGAACATCACCCGGAAACTACAACTTTTGTCAGAGGGAGCAGCATATGCCTAGCAAATGGATGCCACTGATCCTCGCACTTTTTCTGGGATCATCCGCCAACGCTCAGGAATTCGAACTGGGCGCCAATTACCATCGGCTGAACAGTCCGCAAGCAGTCCATACGGGAGACAAAATAGAAGTTCTCGAGTTGTTCTGGTACCGCTGTCCTCACTGTTACAGGCTCGAGCCCTACCTGAAGCAGTGGCACAACAACAAACCTGAATCCGTCGAGTTCGTCCGCATGCCGGCGGTTCTCAACAAATCATGGGCATTCGATGCGCGGGTCTTTTACACATTTGTTGCCCTCGACCTGGTCGATAAGCTGCATGAACCATTTTTTAGTGCTATCCACAAAGACCGGAAGCGCATTCAGACGGTCGAGCAACTGGCAGACTGGGCGGCCGACCACGGTGTGGATGGGAACGCGATACTCGACACTTTTACCTCCTTCGGTGTCGATTCGATGCTGGCGCATGCCGTGGACATGACCCCAAGGTACGAAACCGATGGCGTACCCACGATCATCGTCGATGGCAAATACCGGAGTAAAGTTTCGATGGCAGGAGGGCACAACGAACTGATGGACCTGATCAATCATCTAACTGATGTGGCCAAGCAGGAGCGAGAGCAGTAATTCCGGTGCTTGACGTTAAGGGGGGATCACCCTAAAACCCATCCCCTCTCTTGTGAAAACAGAAAGCCGTGAGGAACCGTCCTAGGCGCGGCGAATCAGAGCGATGCGGTGCGCATGTATTCCCGGCAACACGGCCCGGTCTTCAACTACTTCACAGCCATATTCACTGAATCGCCGGTTGAATTCCGGTGTATCGATCATCGGCAGATCCTTCGAGTGCCCGTCTCGTCTCCACAGACGTTTCTGCAGAGCGTGAACCGTTGAATCGGCGTAGTAGGACACGATCAGATAGCGGCCCGATATACGCGCCAGCTCAGAGATGACGTGCTCGCGGTGATCGGGGTTTCGAATGTGATGGAAGAACCGAAAATTGAAAACCAGATCGAACTCCTCATTGGCAAAAGGCAGCCGCTCATACAGATCGACCCGTGCTGTTTCAATGAGTGTTCCATCCGGGTCTTCAGCCTCGACGAGTGCCCGAATATGCTCATGCCGAAGATCGGCACAGACTAGACGCCGGTTCGCAGCCTGACGCAACTGGGGTGTGAATCGTCCGTGCCCGCAGGGCAGATCAATAACATCTTCCAGCGAATCACTGATTCGAGTCAGCATGTCACCGACGAATCTCTGTTCGCGGTAGTTGAGAACCGACTGCGAGCCTCGATAACGCTTTTTCAAATACGTGGCTCGATCAGCATCCATCATGGCGCGTTACTCTGATACTTTATTTTCGGCACGGCACACCCGATCAATCAGGCCACATGGAGACAGGACGGGAACCGTGAACGCCGGGAGGGAAAGCGCGTAGTTCCCAAAGATAGTACCACAGCTTTCTGCGAAGCCTGCCGAGGGTCCGGTATTCCAGTTCTTCGGCATAACGCACACGGCGGCGATAGTCATTGGCAACCTCTGTCACGTTCCGGTCGGCGGCATAACCCTCAAAGAACCACTCGGCCTCCGGACCCACCAGGAAGAGCCGTTCGAGTTCCCGAATGCGCTGTGTCCAGTTGAGAGACTCATAGCGCTGCAGTCTGTTAACGTCAATCAGATAAAATCGGAACGTTGACAGGCCACATTCCTGGACAAGCAGATTCCCCTGACGCAGATCTCGATGACGGAAGCCCTGGTTATGCAGGCCCGCCAGAAACGATCCCAATTGACGTATGAGTGATGCTTGTTTCTCTTTCGCGCCGGTTGCCGCCATCAGATCCTGCAGCGGAATAGCATTGACATGTTGGGAACCGAAAAGACCCATCATTCCCTTTCCGATTCCGCGCCCACGCAACGCCAATAAAGGTCTGGGCACGTGAAAGCCGGCTGCGATCAATGCAAGAGATTTGTTCCAGCTTTGCGCGGACTTCCCGGCACGGAATGCATATACAGCGGCGTCCACTATGTGGGCCTTACCAAAGCGTTTAAGCCAAAGATCGGTTTGCCCGATACGCAGGCGCTTGAGCAGGTTCCGTGCATCACGAACCGGCACACTCTGGGGCAGTGTGAGAAGCTTCTCAGGGTTTTGTCTGACCGGGTCCGGTAGGTGCTCATATAGGTCCGAATCAACCCACCCGTACCAGTCACTGGTCTCCCATCGACAGTAGCGCCGGCTAAACCAGCCCGGCATTGCGAAAACGGTGTCATGTTCTGCGAACATCGGCAAAGACATCGTCAATTCCCGGTCGATATGTGCTGACAGCAGGAGAAAATTTCGTCGAGCGAGGTCAAGCGGCTGTTGCAGACATGTCAGCATTAACGCGGGCAAGACTGCCCGGAGCCGGCTCCTCGACCAGCGACATCGACGGTATCTGTGCCTTGAGCCGTTGGTGAAACTCCAGCACACCAATTTCCAGATCGGAGAGATTGTTCATCGGGAATACGCTGGTGTGTGCGGCTTCCTGCAGCCAGTGAACCAGCGCGAGGTCTTCCTGGTACGTCACTCGGTCGATACGAGCACTCAAGTAGCGGCTGACTTCCTGGTCGCGACCCGCTCCAGGCAAGGCATATTCCCGGCTCAAAACCCGAGTGCTTTCCGGGCCAGCGGGAAGCGACATGTAGAAACCCGCCTTTTCCGGATAGAAGTAAATGACGGCATTGGGAAAAATACCGAAATAGAGCCACAAGCGGCGGTTCTTTTCCGGCAGGTGGCTCTGCTGGGGAAGCAGTGACTTATAGCGGGCAACACTCCAGTTGCGGGCCGGGTGATCGTCGACAATTCCGCTGGAGAACGGAATATCACCAATCAGACTGTCCTGATAGGTACGACCGTAGAGCTCTTGAAGGGCCGGATGTGCTGCAGCAACGTGGTAACCCTCGTTGTCCACGTCGTGGAAAAACTTCCAGTTGTATGTAACGGTCTCCTCAGTTTCACGGCCCCAGGGCTGCATGTCGGCAAGCCGGTACTGGGCAACCTCATCGCTGATGGCAGCCAGCTGCTCTGCAACCGTGGGTGAAGAACCTTCAAATTTCAGGAAAATCAGCCCATGCCAGGTTTCCAGGGCGATCGGAACCAAGCCGTGTTGCCGTTTGTCGAGTTCAGGGAATTCTGCCGGACGGGGCACGCTCTTGAGCCCTCCGTTCAGGTGGTAGGTCCAGCCATGGAAAGGACAACGTATGACACGGCCGCAGTGACCTTGCCTGCCTGCTACCACGCGGGAGCCTCGATGCCGGCAGACGTTGTGAAACGCATGAAGCTCACCTGCATCGTCACGAATCACAACAACTCGTTCCCCGGCCACCTCGAATGTCAGGTAATCGCCCGGCTGCGGCAGATCGGATTGATGCCCCACCAGCATCCACTGCCGTCGAAACAGCACTTTCGACTCAAGTTGAAACAACTCCTCACTGGTGTAGGTCCAGGGTGCGAGCATGCCGTTGCTTGTGAGCTGTTCAGTCATAGGAGTCTGCCGGGTGAAGCACGAGAACCGTTGATTCGAGATCGTTATACAGCTTTTTTCAGACGCCAAGGATAGGCCAAGTGCCAGTGAACGTCTATCCGACGAAAACGTTCTGGCCCAAACCCTCAGGCCGGGTCCAGTCCGACCCATAAGAAGCAATTCCATGCCGGTCTTTCAGCTTTTTCAGACGACGGTGTAGACTCGCCCACCGGATTGCACAGCACTCCAGCGCATGGAAGGCCGAAAAACGCTTGTCAGTACTGATTTCGACGTCCCGGAAGGTCTTGAGACCAACCGGTTCAGGTTGCGCATGCTGAGCATTCACGATCTCGTCAGGGATTTCGATGCGGTGATGTCAAGCAGTGACCACCTGCAGGAGACTTTCAGTGTCATCATGGGGTCCGACTGGCCTGAAGGACTGACGCTGGAAGACAATCTGATTGACCTCGGCTGGCACCAGCGGGAATTCACCCTTCGCTACTCATTCGCATATACGGTGGTTACACCATCGGAAGACCGGTGCCTGGGCTGTGTCTACATCAATCCAAGCCCCAAGTCCGACTATGACGCCATGGTGACGATGTGGATCCGGGCAGAGGAATTGGAAAGCCCGCTCGATGATGAACTTTACGCGTCGGTCAGAACCTGGATCAGTTCGCGTTGGCCTTTTAAACGGACTGCCTACCCCCGCCGGGAGATACCGCTGGATTTGTGGTTTACACTGCCTGACCATTGCTGAACACCAAAAACCCAATATGCCTCCACTGCCCCCAGAGATCTTCAAAGCCTACGATATCCGCGGTATCGTTGGTGAGTCGCTGACGGCACCGGTCGTCGAGTCGATCGGCAGAGCTGTCGGCAGCGAAGCGCTGGACGCGGGAGACAGCGCGGTTGTCATCGGCAGAGATGGTCGTCTGTCGGGTCCGGAGATGGCCGGAGCGCTGGCCCGCGGCATTCGTGCCACGGGCTGTGACGTGGTTGATATCGGTGTGGTGCCGACACCATTGACCTACTTCGCCACCCACCATCTTGGCATCGGTTCGGCGGTCTCGGTCACGGGCAGCCACAATCCCCCGCAATACAACGGCTTCAAGATCATGATCGCCGGCGACACGCTTTCTGGCGACCGAATTCAGGGCCTGCGGTGCCGGATAGAAGAGAATAGATTCGCCAACGGCATCGGTGCGGAGCGCGGCGAAGACATCCGGCCTGCCTACCGCAAGCGGGTGATCAATGATATTTCTCTGCAGCGGCCGCTCCGGGTAGTGATCGACTGTGGCAATGGTGTCGGCGGCAGTATTGCTCCACAACTGCTGCGCGACATCGGTTGTGATGTGATTGACCTCTTCTCGGAAGTCGATGGCACTTTTCCCAATCATCACCCCGATCCCAGCCAGCTCGACAATCTGGAGGATCTCATCAGAGTAGTCTCGGAAACACAGGCCGAATTCGGTATGGCACTGGACGGCGATGGCGACCGGTTGGGAGTTGTCTCAGCAGATGGCAGCGTCATTTTTCCCGACCGGCAGCTGCTTCTGTTTGCCCGCGACGTCCTGCAGCGCGCGCCGGGTGCCGAGATCATCTACGATGTCAAATGCTCACGGGTACTCCCTGAAGCGATCGCCGCTGCCGGCGGCCGGCCGACAATGTGGAAGACCGGACACTCATTCATCAAGGCAAAACTCAAGGAAAGCGGAGCTGCGCTCGCCGGCGAGATGAGCGGTCACATTTTCTTCAAGGAACGCTGGTACGGTTTTGACGACGGCATCTATGCTGCGGCCCGGCTGTGTGAACTCCTGTCGCGGCAATCCGAACCACCAGCCGCTGTGTTCTCGGCCATTCCCGACACGGTCAGCACACCTGAACTGCGCCTGGAAATGGCCGAGGGTGAGCACCATGCGCTGATCGATCAGCTGGTCCAGACTGCCCGGTTTCCTGACGGCGAGGTCTCGAATATCGACGGCGTTCGGGTCGATTTCGAGAACGGTTTCGGTCTGGCCAGGGCCTCCAATACTACGCCGACGGTAATACTGCGATTCGAGGCAGACGATACGTTAATTCTTGAAGAGATCCAGGCCCAGTTCCGCTCCCAACTGCTCTCGATCCGGACCGATCTGGACCTACCCTTCTGAGGTCAGAAACCCCTTAGGTCTGGTCGTCGACCTCCACCGCACTGGGCTGGCGATAACCCCGCGGAAGGGCCCGGCCCCGCTGGGCCCTTGAACCCACGTAATGCTCGAAATCGGTGGGCTTGAGTTTCATGTGCTGGCGACCCGAATGAATGCGCAGCCGCTGGCCTTCTTGAAATACAACCGTACCGACCACCTTCTCCTCACCGGACCTGTAGCGGGCGGCAGGGACGTTGATGATTTTGACACCTTTGCCTTTAGCCAGGACCGGCATCTCGGCAAGCGGGAAAATAAGCAGCCTGCCTGCTGTGGTCAACGCTGCGATCCAGTCGTCCTCGTGCTCGAGAACCCGCTGCGGAGGCAGGACACCGACATCCCGTGCCCGAAGTACCGCCTTGCCAGACTTGTTCCGCGTCACCATTTCTTCCAGCGGTGCTACAAATCCATATCCCGCGTCGGTCGACAGCAAGTACAGGTCGTCGCTGCTGCCGATCATCACCCCCCGGAAAGTTGCACCCGCAGGCGGTTTGAGCTGTTTGCCCACCGGTTCGCCCAGGCCTCTTGCGGATGGCAGCGCATGTGCCGGTAAGCCATAGGTACGGCCACCCGAATCTATCGTCAGAAGGGACTGATTGGTCCGTCCTACGCCGGCGTGCAGATAACCGTCGTCGCCCCGGTAATTCAGTTCACGCGGATTGACCTCTGTTCCCTTGGCCGCCCGAATCCAGCCTTTCTGTGACAGAACCACGGTGATCGGTTCCGAGGGAATCAGATCGGTCTGGTCCAGGGCTCTGGCAGCATCCCGCTCAATCAGCGGCGATCTTCGGTCATCCCCGAACTCTTCGGCATCACTGAGTAATTCATCGCGCACCACACGCTTCAACCGGTCCTTCGACTTCAGTATCTTCTGCAGCTCACGTTTTTCGCGGGCGAGTTCCTCTTCTTCGCCCTTGATTTTCATCTCCTCAAGACGTGCCAGATGGCGCAGCTTGAGATCGAGGACTGCTTCAGCCTGCTCTTTGGACAGGCGAAAACGCTTCATCAGTACAGGGCCCGGTTGGTCTTCCTTTCGAATGATCTTGATGACGGCGTCGATGTTCAGGAACGCGATCAGCAACCCTTCCAGAATATGCAAGCGCTTGACGACCCGGTCCAAACGGAACTGGAGACGGCGCCTGACGGTCTCAAGCCTGAAATCCAACCACTGGCGAAGCAGCTGCTTCAGATCATAAACCCGCGGCCGGCCATCCAGACCGATCGCGTTCATGTTGACGCGATGGCTCTGTTCCAGGGAGGTGGTGGCAAACAGATGCGCCATCAGCGCCTGCTGGTCCACCCGGTTGGACCTGGGTTGAATCACCAAGCGGGTCGGGTTTTCGTGATCCGACTCGTCCCGCACGTCATCGACCAGCGGCAATTTCTTGGCGTTCATCTGAGTCGCGATCTGTTCAATCACCCGCTCACCGGATACCTGATAGGGAAGTGCAGTCACAACAATATTGCCATCCTCCTCCTCCCAGACTGAGCGCTGACGAACCGAACCGGATCCGCTACGGTATATCTCGCGGATCTCCTCTGCCGGGGTAATGATCTCCGCTTCGGTGGGGAAATCCGGCCCCTGGATGTGGTCGAGAAGTTGATCCACACTGGTACGGCTGTTCTCCAGCAGCCGTACACAGGCCGATACGACCTCCCGGACATTGTGCGGCTGAATGTCGGTTGCCATGCCGACCGCGATCCCCGACCCACCGTTCAGAAGAATCGCGGGCAGACGTGCCGGCAGAATGCGTGGCTCGCTCAGTGTCCCGTCAAAATTTGGACCCCAGTCGACGGTCCCCTGCCCCAATTCAGAAAGAAAAATATCAGCAAATCTCGACAGCCTGGCTTCGGTATAGCGCATGGCGGCAAAGGACTTCGGGTCATCCTGTGAACCCCAGTTACCTTGACCGTCAATCAGGGGATAGCGGAAACTGAAGGGCTGGGCCATCAGAACCATTGCTTCATAAC
>CAJXBY010000099.1 GCA_913051905.1 uncultured Gammaproteobacteria bacterium
GATCCGGTCGATATTCTGATCAGCGATGAGGCCGACGAGGAAGACCGAGAACGGGCGATCGCTGCGCTGGGGCTGGACAAGCCGTTTCACGTCCAGTATCTGGTCTTCCTTCGTAATGCGGCCCAGGGAAACCTCGGTGATTCCTTTATCTTTGAGGAACCTGCCCTGCTGCTGATTTTGGAGCGTATGCCGGCAACGTTTGAACTTGCCATTTTTGCGCTCTTGATCGCTGTCGTTCTGGGAATTCCGCTTGGCATGCTCGCAGGACTGCGACCGAACTCTATCGCCTCAAAGTCCATCATGACCGGTTCGATTCTGGGATTCAGTCTGCCAACGTTCTGGGTCGGCATCATGATGATGATGCTGTTCGCTGTGGTGCTGGGCTGGTTACCTTCCACAGGACGGGGTCCGACCACAACGTTTCTTGGGATGGAGGTGAGCTTTACTTCCTGGCGTGGTATCAGTCACCTTCTGATGCCGGCAGTGAACCTGTCATTGTTCAAGCTAGCACTCGTGATCCGGTTGGCCCGTGCCGGCACACGCGAGGTGATACACCAGGACTACATCAAGTTCGCCCGAGCAAAGGGCATCAGTGGCTCGCGGATCATCCTCGTTCATTTGCTCAAAAATATTCTCATCCCCGTAGTGACGGTCCTGGGTCTGGAGTTTGGTGGTCTGGTTGCCTTCTCGGTCGTGACGGAAACAGTATTTGCCTGGCCTGGAATGGGGAAGCTGCTGATCGATTCGATTGGGATGCTGGATCGGCCGGTCATTGTGGCGTACCTGATGATGATCGTCTTCCTGTTTGTAGTGATCAACCTCGTGGTCGATATTCTCTACTCCCTGCTTGATCCGCGGGTCCGTTTACAGGAAATAAAAGCATGACGGACAGCGGAATTCCGTCGACGGAAATAGTGGTGACTGAGGTGGTCCGCGAGAGCGCACAGACGCCATTTCAGCGGTTTCTGTCCGATTATGTGGAAAGCCCAGTCGCTGTTGTGAGTTTTGTTGTCGTTCTGGTAGTGGTCACGATTGCGTTGTTTGCGCCGTTTCTGGCGCCAACCAATCCTTACGATCTGGCGACAGTGACTGTGGCTGACAAGACCCTGGCTCCCGGCGCAGTCATGGGTTCCGGCCAGGTGGCCTATCTCGGGACCGATGGGTCGGGGCGGGATCTTCTCAGCGGTATCTTCTACGGGCTGCGCATCAGTCTCAGCGTGGGGATCGGCAGCGGCATTATTGCGCTGGCTATCGGGGTCGTTGTTGGCCTGAGCGCCGCCTATTTTGGTGGTCGAACAGACGCGTTGATCATGCGTCTGGTCGACATGCAGCTCAGTTTTCCGGCCATCCTGATCGCTCTGGTGCTGCTCGTCACGCTGGGTAAGGGTGTTGACAAGACGTTGATCGCCCTGATCGTGGTGCAGTGGGCGTACTACGCGAGAACGGTTCGTGGTTCGGCGCTGGTCGAACGCAGCAAAGAGTACATTGAATCCGCACAGTGCCTGGCGTTATCCCGGCCTCGCATCCTGTTTCGCCATCTTTTTCCAAACGTTCTGGCGCCGATCATCGTCGTAGGAACGATGCAGACCGCCCACGCAATCGCCCTGGAGGCAACACTGTCGTTTCTCGGCCTGGGCATGGAACAGACCGAACCCTCGCTGGGCAGCCTGATTGCCAATGGATTCGACTATATACACTCGGGTCATTACTGGATCACGGTTTTCCCTGGAGTGGCACTGCTGATCACCATCGTCTCGATCAATCTGGTGGGTGATCAGTTGCGGGACGTGCTCAATCCGCGATTGCAGCGTTAGGGTCCGGCGAACATGACCGACAATGTTTCGAAGCCGGTACTGGAAGTGAGTCATCTGTCGACATCCTTTTTTACCAAAGCGGGTGAAGTGAAGGCCGTGGACGATGTCAGTTTTGAGATTCACCCGGGCCGGGTGCTCGGCCTGGTCGGAGAGTCAGGTTCCGGCAAGACCGTGACAGGGTTCTCGATCATGGGACTGGTGGACCCGCCGGGCAGGATCACCGGGGGAGAGATCCGTTTTCAGGGTGAGGATCTGGTCCAGGCCAGCAAACAGCATTGGCAGCAGCTCAGGGGCAACCAGATAGCCATGGTCTTCCAGGACCCGATGATGACGCTCAACCCGGTGCTGCGTATTGATACCCAGATGATCGAAGCGATACGTGCCCACGAACGGCTTGATCGTGCTTCGGCAAGGCGCCGGGCTCGCGAGGCGCTTGCTCAGGTGGGCATTCCCTCACCGGACGAACGGTTGAAGGCCTATCCGCATCAGTTTTCCGGCGGCATGCGCCAGCGCGTATCGATCGCTATCGCCCTGTTGAACCGGCCGGAACTGATCATCGCAGATGAACCCACTACCGCGCTGGACGTCACAATCCAAGCACAGATTCTGTACGAGGCGCAGAAGCTCTGTCGGGAGACCGGCACGGCTCTCATCTGGATCACGCACGATCTGTCAGTGATTGCAGGTCTGGCCGACGATGTGGCTGTGATGTACGCCGGCCGGGTGGTCGAGTATGGTGAGGTTGACGAGGTTCTGGATCGTTCCCTGCATCCTTACACACACGGTTTGATCGGCTCGGTACCTTCCAGAAATCGCCGAGGCGTACCGTTACACCAGATTCCCGGCATGACACCGTCGCTCCTGAACCTGCCACCAGGCTGTGCCTTCCGTGAGCGCTGTCCACAAGCGACCGATGTCTGTTCAATTGCGCCTGAAGTTACCCAACCGGAAGGCACCACGCGGAAGATTCGCTGTCATTCACCAGTGTCGTCCGCGGAGCCGGCGAACCGTTCGACCGGAACGCAGACCTGATGACGACGAACTCAGGGGAGTCTGTTGCCCCACCAATGGTTGAATTACGGGACGTCTCGAAACGTTTTATCAAGACACTGGATTTCGCCGGCCGGCTGGCTCAGAAAATAGGAGTCGATGTCCACGAAGAAGTGGTCCATGCGGTTGATGGTGTGTCGCTCTCGATCTACGACGGTGAAGTTGTCGGGCTGGTTGGAGAATCGGGCTGCGGAAAGTCGACGCTGGGCCGGATCGTTGCCGGCGTGCATCAGCCCTCTGAAGGTCAGGTCTATTTCCGCGGCACCACACTCGATGCGATGTCCGGTTCCGCTGCCCGCGCCGCAGCGCTTAGTATCCAGATGATTTTTCAGGATCCGATGAGTTCGCTGAACCCGCGCCGGCGCGTCATCGACATCATCGGTGAGGCGCCGCTGGTACATGGCGTTGTCGACAGGAGTGGTGTGGAGGAGCACGTCAAACAGGCCATGCTAAGGGTTGGTCTGGACCCTGATTTTATGCGTCGTTACCCCCATCAGTTCTCGGGTGGACAGCGGCAGCGGATCGGCATTGCCCGGGCGCTGGCTGTCAATCCGGAATTCTTGGTCTGCGATGAATCAGTCGCAGCGCTCGATGTCTCTATTCAGGCACAGGTGCTTAATCTTTTCATGCGTCTACGCAAGGAACTGAACCTGACATACCTGTTCATCAGTCATGATCTCGGGGTGGTCGAACATCTGAGTGACCGCGTTGTGATCATGTACCTGGGCCGAGTGGTTGAGGTCGCAACCACCGAGGTCCTTTTTGACTCACCCCATCATCCCTACACCCAGGCGTTGCTGGCTGAAGTGCCCCGGATCGATTCGCGGCGTCGTCGTTTTGAACCGGTTCGAGGTGAAATTCCGTCTCCACTCGACCCGCCTACGGGCTGTCATTTCCATCCGCGCTGTACGCTTGCGGTCGATCGTTGCAGCCGGGAACAACCGGCGTTGCGCGATATTGGCAACGGTCGCCTGGTAGCCTGTCATTTGTGCGAATCGAAGACCGATAGCCGTTTCGTTTGACCGGCGGGCCTTATTTGGTTCCGGCACAAAAGCTATCTCCAGCAATCGCTTTATGCGTTTCGTCGGGCTAGCGTCTTCTTTTGCGGGCATACTGAAAAAACGCAGGCCCCACCGCGGAGATCAGCGTGATTCGCAGTATGTGCATGGTGGCGATAAACGCAAGGTCGGCATTCATCGATACCGCGATCAGGCTCATTTCGGCCAGTCCACCCGGTGCCAGCGCAAGCAGTAGCGTGTGTTCTTCAATACCGAGCCAGGGGGCTGTGACTTTAGCCAGGGCAGCGGCGATCACCAGCATGGTGGTGGTTGCGATACAGGCGGCGATTAACGGGCGGAACATCTGAACCAGACGCATACCGCGAAACTGGGTACCGATCGCAGAACCAATCACGATCTGGGCAACGGTGATCACGGGTTCCGGTAACGGCGTCTGTACCCATCCCAGTGCATAAGCGAATCCGGACAGTATTAACGGAGCTAAGAATTGACTGAAGGCCAGACCGATTCGGGCCGCGATCAAGTACCCCAATACGCCACAGACTAGAAGAATCAAGGTTTCCCGGGCATCGGGATAGCCGATTTCGGAACCGGGAACAGGGCGCACGGCGTCCACGTCGACGCCGCCGACAAACACGAAATACAGGGGAACACAAAGCACTACCAGGAACACGCGAGTCGCGTGGGCAATCGGCATCTGCTGACTGTCACCTCCGGCCTGCTCACCGGCGATGACCATTACACCCAGTCCGCCGGGTGTACTGGAGAAATACGCTGTGGTTCGGTCCATGAAAGCGATGCGGCGGAAAACGGCGAGAGAAATCAGCGTGGTGACCGCGACATAACCCAACATGATCAGGGCAGCACCTGACCAGGCGATGAGCTGCCTGAAAACCTCAGCGGTGAAGAAACTTCCGACGAGGATACCGAGCACGATGATCATCACGTTGCGCAGCGGCATATAGCGCCTGACTGGTGCACCCATCAGGGCAGAGGTCGAAACAAAGATCATGCTGCCCAACATCCAGGGCAGCGGCATGTGCCAGCGGTAGAACAAGTAGCCGCCGGCCGACCCTATACCCAGGCTGAGCAGAACGTGTATTAGTGCACGAAATTCAATGGCCACGGGGGCGTCGACGCGCACGAGTCGTGTGAGGCCCCTGAGCCGGGTAGCGGGGGAAATCGGTGCGGGTTACAGAAGAGGACGGGGGCGGTCTGTTTTTTCTGACGTACGGTGTCATTCCGAAGCGTCTTGAACACCGAGGCGTTTCTGGAGCGCCGAGCTCGTCGTGGTGTATTGAAGCTTGTGTTTGGTATCGGGGTCCAGATACTGCTGGATCGCGAACGCTGCCAGGGCTCCTTCATGGAAGCCGCTCAGGATCAATTTCTTCTTACCGGGATAGGTGTTGATATCGCCGATGGCGTAAATACCGGGCACGTTCGTCTGGAAGGTCTCGAGGCTGACGCTGATGTGTTTGCGCTCAATATCCAGTCCCCATTCGGCGATTGGTCCCAGATCTGGCGACAGACCATAGAACACCAGCAACTCGTCCAGTTCCAGAAACTGTGACTCGCCTTCTCCGAACGGCGCAACCTCGATCTGGCTGATTCTGTCGCCGTGGGTCTGGTAACTCGGAATTCGGCCTATCAGGCAGTCCACCGGCCGTGAGGGGTCATCGACGAGCTCACGCATTTTGTTCACTGAGGCAGGAGCAGCGCGGAATTCATCCCGTCGATGGACGATGGTCACCCGTTCTGCACTGTCGGCGAACTCGAGTACCCAGTCCAGCGCTGAATCGCCGCCGCCCAGTATCACGACTTTCTTATTACTGAAGTGCTGTTTATCTGCGACATGATAATGGAGGTTGGTGCTCTCAAACGCTTCGACGCCGGCCAGTCGCAGCGGCCTGGATTTAAAGGCACCGAGCCCGGCAGCGATGACGACCGTGCGGGTATGGAAACAGGTACCCGTTTCTGTTCGAAGCTCAAAAGCACCGTCCGCCTGTACGACCAGTTCGATGACCCGCTGACCCAGGTGGTAGGTGGGGTCAAATGGCTGGAGTTGTTCCGCGAGCCGATCGATCAGTTCCTGGGCACCGACGATCGGCAGGGCCGGAATGTCGTAGATTGCCTTGTCCGGGTAGAGCATGGCACATTGGCCACCAATTACGGGCAGTGAATCGACGATATGGGCATCGATGCCGAGTAACCCCAGCTCGAAATACTGGAATAATCCGCTCGGGCCCGCGCCGACGATTACAACGTCTGTTTGAATGGTCATGGCTGGCGAGTATAGCGTTTACTTAATTTTGAACAGGTTCCGGCGTGTCCGACCATGGATAATCTGCCGGTGCGTCCAGGGCGTGCCAGCCGAACAGCGGTCCGGCACACACCTCACGCAACACGACCCGCAGGACACAGGCAATGAGTAAAACTGAGCAAGCCCCGCGTACTGACCCTCTGCTACAGCCATTCAGGCTCAAGCACCTGACCCTGAAGAACAGGATCATGAGCACCAGCCACCTTTGTGGTCTACATGAAGCGGGATTTCCACAAGCTCGCTACCAGGCGTATCACGAGGAGAAGGCCCGCGGTGGACTCGGCCTCACCATGTTTGGGGGCTCTTCTTCTGTGTCGGCTGATTCGCTGTGGGCAGGGGGGCAGATCAATGTCGCCACAGATGATGTCATCCCGTTCTTCGAGCAGTTTTCTTCCAAAATTCACCGTCACGGTTGTGCGCTGATGTGCCAGATCAGTCATCTGGGCAGACGCGCTGAATCCTATGCCGGTGACTGGCTGCCAGCGATTGCGCCATCACCGATCAGGGAGACCCTGCACCGCAGCATTCCCAAAGCTATGGATCGGCACGATATCGAACGGGTCATCAAAGCGTACGGTTCGGCGGCCAGGCGCTGTCTTGAGGGAGGGCTGGACGGAATCGAAACCCTTGCATCCGGCCATCTGATTGGCCAGTTTCTCTCAGCCAGAACCAACCGGCGCACGGATGAATTTGGCGGATCGCTGAAAAACCGCTGCCGCTTCGGGTTGCTGGTACACGAGGAAATTCGCCGCCAGGTCGGGGATGCGTTTGTTGTGGGGCTTCGTTTTGTCGTGGACGAGAAAGGCGGTGAAGATCTGTCTTTTGAGGAATGTCTGGAGATCGCCTCTTATTTTGAGGCGAGTGGACTGATCGATTTCTTCAATGGAATCTACGGCACTATGGACACCGAGATGGCGCTTGCTGTGGACAACATGCCGGGCATGGCCTCACCTATCGCCCCCTGGCTGGCGCAGGTCGGTGAATTCAAACAGCAGGTGGGCCTGCCCGTATTTCACGCTGCCCGTATCACGGATATCGCCACCGCCCGCTACGCGATTTCCGAAAACCTTCTCGATCTGGTGGCGATGACGCGGGCTCACATTGCCGATCCGCAGATTGTCAATAAGTTGCTGGCAGGACACGAAGAGCGCATCCGACCCTGTGTCGGCGCGACCCATTGCATGTCGGCGAACCGGCCCACCTGTCTGCACAACCCGGCAAGCGGTCGGGAACTGCGGCTGCCGCAGGTCATCGCGCCGTCCGACAAGCCGGGCCGCCGTATCGTGATTGTCGGGGCCGGTCCGGCCGGACTTGAAGCAGCGCGTGTCTCGGCGGAACGGGGGCACCAGGTGATTCTCTTCGAGGCGGCGAGCCGGCCGGGTGGACAGCTGCTGATCGCTTCGACCGGCAGCTGGCGCGGGGATCTTTCGGCGGTGATCGATTGGCGTGTTGGCGAGGTCACCCGTTTGGGCGTAGAGCTTCGCACGGACACCCTGGCTGGCCCCGACGATGTGCACCGGGAGTCGCCGGACGTGGTGATCATCGCCACGGGTGGCATACCCGAAATCGAATCGATCGACGGCGCCGAGCACTGTACCAGTGCCTGGGATCTGCTCTCCAGGCAGGTCCCCGTCGGCCGTGACGTCATTGTTTACGATGGCACGGGGCTGCATCCGGCCCCCTCCTGCGCGCAGATGGTGGCGTCCGCAGGGTACAAGAGCCGTTTGGCCGCTATCGACGGCTTTCTCGCAGCCGGGCTGGCCTACTCCGAAAGGATCATCTGGCGACGGCAGATTTTCGAGAGCGCAGTGGAAACCCTGTTTGATCACCGTCTTGAATCAGTGACGAGCGAAAATGGAGAGCTGGCGGCACATTTCGTCAGCGAGCTGAACGGCGCCGAAAAGGTCCTGACGGCGACGCAGGTCGTGGTGGATTGCGGTACCCGACCTGCCGACGACCTCTACCAGGCGTTAAGATCGGGTTCAGTGAATGACGGCGTAACCGATTTCGACGCTCTGGTATCGGGCCGGACGCAGTCCGAAAGTCCAGAATCTGAAGGCCAGTACCAGCTGCACCGCATTGGTGATGCCGTCAGCGGCCGCAATGTCGCTGCCGCGATGCTGGACGCGCTGCGTCTTTGTGTGACGTTCTAGGTGAAGAACATCTGCTTGATATGTTTGACCTGACAGACAGAATTGCGCTGGTCACCGGCAGCGGGCGGGGCTTGGGTTTCGAGATGGCAAAAGGCCTGGCCGGAGCCGGTGCGCATGTGCTGGTCAATGGACGGGATCTAGGCCACGCGGCTGATGCGGTCTCGCAAATTCAGGATTCAGGTGGCAGTGCTGAAGCACTGGTGTTCGATGTGTCGGAAGAAGACCAGCGGCTTTCGGCACTGGCGTCCATCGAAGCCGCACACGGGCGGTTGGATATCCTGATCAACAACGTTGGCATGCGGGACCGGCGGTCTATAGACGAGATCAGTGCGGATGACTTCCAGGTCCTGCTCCAGGTCAATCTGACCAGTGTGTTTGTCCTGGCCCGGGAAGCTGCCAGGCTGATGCGTGCCAGGGGGTGGGGACGCATCATCAACATGAGCGCTCTGGCGTCGGCACTGGGTCTGATTCACGGCCCCTCCTATGCGTCTTCCAAGGGCGGCCTGGAAGCACTCACGCGGATGCTGGCCACGGCACTTGGGCCAGACGGGATCACGGTTAACGCGATCTCACCCGGTTTTTTTGCTACCGAAACCAATGCGCAAATGGTCGCCGATCAGGCGCTTGGCGAGAAACT
>CAJXBY010000100.1 GCA_913051905.1 uncultured Gammaproteobacteria bacterium
GGATCGCCCAGGCCATCATCGGATCCATCGACGAACGGGGTTATCTCAGAGCGAGCAACGAAGAGCTTCGGCAGATCCTGGCGCCCGCGTTCATCCCGGAACAGGAAGAGATCGAAGCCATGGTCCAGCTGGTACAGAGCCTCTCCCTGAGGGGAATAGCGGCACGCGATTTGGGTGAGTGCCTTCGCATCCAACTCGAGGTGCTGGATCCGGAGACACCCGGCCGGGAGGTCGCAATTATGCTGGCCGATCGGCATCTGGACCTTCTTGCCCGCCGCGAATTCGACAAGCTGATTCAGATACTGGGTGTCAGCAGGAGAGAACTCAGCCAGGCGAGAGACCTGATTCAGAATCTCGATTATGCGCCGGGCAGGCACCTGGCGGTAGACCGTCCGGACTATGTAACACCGGACGTGATTGTCTACCGGGTTACCGATGGCTGGTCTGTGCGGCTTGCCGCGGAACCCCGTCATCACCTTCGGCTGAACCATGACTACCATGAATACCTGACTGTCGCAGACACTGGTACCCGAAAATACTTGAAAGAGAAACTGCAGGAAGCACGAGGGTTCATCCTCAGCGTGCACCGGCGCCGTGACACAATCCTGCGTGTTGCCGAGCAGATTGTCATCCACCAGTCAGGCTTCATGGAAGCCGGCGCCAGTGAACTTATACCGCTCACTCAGCGTGAAATCGCGCGGGTTCTAGGACTGCACGAGTCCACCGTCTCCAGGGCCAGTGACAACAAATTCATGCAGACACCGCAGGGTCTGTTTGAATTCAAATACTTTTTCACCGGCAGTGTCGGGAGACGACCCGATAGTAGTCATTCGGCCCACGCCATCCAGGCAAAAATAAGGAAAGTGATAGAATCTGAGTCTCCTCTCAAGCCGATCAGCGACAACGCCATCACGCAGCAACTCACTGCGCAAGGAGTCGATGTTGCCCGCCGGACCGTGGCAAAGTACCGCAAGCACATGAACATACCCCCAGCGAATCAGAGAAAATCCGTATTGTGACCCCGATTTCACCAGACACCAGCATGCAGATTTGGGTTAACGGAAAACACGTCATCCTGACGCAGGCTACACATCAGCATGTTGCTGAGAAGTTAAATCGTCTGGGCCGTTATCTAGATCGATCGGCCAGCGCCGATGTCGTTTTGCAACGCGAAAAAGCCCGCTGCCTGGCTGAAGGGACCATCACAGCCAAGGGCACGAGACTGCACGCATCCGCAGAAACCAGCGAGATGCACCGCGCCATCGATTCAATGACTGTCAGGATTGAGCGTCAGATCCTGAAGCACAAGAACAAGACCTCCAGTCATCACCGCGATAAAGACACTCTGAAGACCCACGAAGAGAATTGAACGTCGTGTCTTCGGTCCGAAATAATTCTTCCCCTGGAATACGTGCACTCAGCGGCTTTCTGAGTGCTGACAGAATACAGTTAAACGTTGCCGCTTCCAGCAAGAAACGCATGCTGGAGGTGCTTTCCGTGCTGTTGTCCCGACACCAGGCACCGCTGGATCGACATACGGTTTTCCAGGTTCTCAATGAACGCGAACGCCTTGGCAGTACGGGCATCGGTAACGGTATTGCCTTACCCCACGGCCGGCTCAATGGCATCAGTGAACCTCAAGCTGCGGTACTGCGCTTGCGTCAGGGTCTGGATTTTGACGCGGTTGACGACCAACCCGTCACACTGGTGATCGGCCTGGTCGTTCCGGCCGATGCCACAGAACAGCATCTCAAGATCCTCGCCAGCCTGGCCCAGACATTCTCTGAAGAAGAGCACAGAAGCCGAATCCTCGAGGCACAAGACATCGACTCGCTGCTCAGCCTGCTGGCCTGATTCAATACCACAGACCGGCTGTCGGTCGCTGAATGTGTCCGGGAAGGCCTACAGACTGCCAACACAGTGGAACCGCAAACTGCCAAAGACAGCGCCGATACTGACCTGATCATCGTCAGCGGCATGTCGGGCTCGGGCAAAAGCATTGTTCTGCACGCGCTCGAGGACCTGGGTTACTACTGTGTTGACAGCCTGCCAGTTGTCCTTGTGCCACAACTGGTTGGTCTTCTGCGCGAGTCCCAGAATTCGTTATACAACCTGGTCGCCGTCAGTATTGATTCCCGAAACCGGCAGTTTCTGGAAAAAGTACCGGCCACCCTGAAGACCCTGCGGGACTCGGAGCTCGAAGCAAGAATCCTTTTTCTGCAGACCGAAGATGAGACATTGATCCGCCGCTATAGCGAGACCCGACGCGACCATCCCCTGAGTGACATCACCGCCTCTCTGGCTGACGGCATCATCAGAGAACGCCGGCTGCTGGCTCCCCTGGAACAGGAGGCCGATCGAAAAGTTGACACCACGACAACCGACCCGACGGAGCTCCGGTCGATCACCCGGGATTTCGCCGTGGCCCGGGAAGAAACCAGAATCATTCTTGTTCTGCAGTCCTTCGGATTCAAGCATGGCCCACCGATGGATGCAGACTATCTGTTCGATATCCGCTGCCTTCCCAATCCGTACTGGGAAAACGACCTGCGCGACCTCTCAGGCCTGGATGAACCAGTGGTCCGCTTTTTTCGCGGCAACCGCCTGGTCAGCCAGATGGTCGATCAGATTGGTGCATTTCTCGAGTTCTGGCTGCCACACTTTGAGCTAGAGAACCGCAGTCACCTGATGGTAGCTCTGGGATGCACGGGCGGTCAGCACCGATCGGTTTTCATTACCGAGGCACTGGCTTCGCGTTTTAGGTCACAGGACCTGCTCGTCCGAATCGATCATCGAGATCTTTACCCCTTATCCGCGAAGGTCTCAGCGTGAAGATAGAACGGGACATCGAAGTCATCAACCGGCTCGGCCTGCACGCCCGGGCTTGTGCCAACCTCGTTAAGGCAGCTGGCGAATTCAGTAGTACCATTGCCCTCAAACACGATGGACGGTCGGCAGATGCCAAGAGCATCATGGGACTGATGATGCTGGCTGCAACACAGGGTACCCACCTCACTCTGATGGTAGAGGGCGAGGACTCCGAACAGGCCGTAATCCGTATCATGCAGCTCTTTTCCAATCGTTTCGGGGAGGAAGAATAGTGTTATCCCTGAGCGGTATCGGTATCGGGCGGGGTATCGCTATCGGCCGCGCAATGGTGCTCGATCACTCACACCGCCAGATACCCGAATTCACACTTGCCCAAGACCGCGTAGAGGATGAAGTCAGGCGCTTCAGAGACGCGGTCGCCAGGGCACGGACGGGACTTCTGCGGATCCTGGACTCCATTCCAGCGGATTCCCCGCCGGAGACGCGCGCCTTTGTAGACGTCCATCTGCAGATGCTTGATGACCCGGTGATCGCCGAACAGCCGGCCGAGTCTATCCGGCGTGAACGGAAGAACGCCGAATGGTCACTCAGAATCCACGCCGCAACTCTGATAGCGTTTTTTGATGGTATTGAAGAC
Source organism: uncultured Gammaproteobacteria bacterium (assembly GCA_913051905.1). The sequence continues at coordinate 3,467 of CAJXBY010000100.1, forward strand.
CCTTACCTTCGAAGCAAGAAAACCGACGTCTACCAGGTCGTTGACCGCATCGTGGCGGAACTGATGGGACATACCGTAACCCATCCGGATCAACTAGATGACGATCTGGACAGTTACGTGATCGTTACTCACGACATCACGCCAGCCGATGCGGTCGCCCTGCACCAGCGTGGCATGACTGCATTCCTGACGAGTCTGGGGGGGCCTATTTCCCACACGGCTATCCTGGCGCGCAGCCTGCATATTCCTGCTGTCGTCGGACTACACGATGAAGTCCGCTATATCCGCGACGGCGATCTTTTGATTGTCGACGCTGCGAACAGCTGCATCATTGTGGCACCGGATGAAACAGCGGTGGCGGAGTTCCGCGAGCTCCAGCGGGCCCGCAAGAGAGAAATTGCCAAGCTCACACTGCTTCAGCATCGCCAGGCCATCACCCGGGACGGTATCGAGGTCGCCCTGCTAGCGAACATCGAGCTGCCGGAAGACCTAGATTCACTCGCAAAAGCCGGCGCAGAAGGTGTTGGTCTTTACCGCACTGAATTCCTGTTCATGAACCGGCCACATCCCCCTGGAGAAGATGAACAATTCGCGACCTATTGCCAGGTACTGAACACAGTCAGCGGACCGGTTACCATCAGGACGTTGGATCTCGGGGCCGATAAACAGGTTGATGGCGGTCGGACCGACGGCGAGAGAACCATAAATCCAGCGCTTGGGCTGCGCGCGATCCGTCTGTGTCTGAACGAACCTACCCTCTTCAAGCCCCAACTTCGGGCGATCTTTCGCGCTGCGACTCGAGGAAATGCCAGGATAATGATTCCAATGCTCTCCAACCTTTCCGAGTTGGAACAAGCACTGGAGCTCGTGCGGGAAACCCACCGGGAACTTGCCAGGGAAGGTGTCGAATTCAATCCGGACGTCCCGATCGGCGGGATGATCGAGGTGCCGGCTGCAGCGATAGCGGCGGACCTGTTCGCGCGAAAACTGCAGTTTCTCTCTATCGGGACCAACGATCTGATCCAGTACACCCTTGCGATCGACCGGATTGACGATGAAGTCAACTACCTCTATGACCCTCTGCATCCCGCCGTTTTGAGGCTAATCTACCGGGTCATAGAAGCCGGCCGGAACACGGGCATCCCCGTATCGATGTGTGGCGAGATGGCCGGTGATCCCGAACTCACTCGGCTACTGCTGGGCCTGGGGCTGCGGGAATTCAGCATGGAAACCTCCAGTCTGTTGCAGATCAAGCAACAAGTCCTGAACACCACGGTGGTGGATATCGAAAAAGCGGCCAAAGACACTTTAGGATGCCTGGAACAGGATCGTTTACGCACCATGGTTGAGCAACTCAACATTGATCGGGCGCCCGTACCGTGAGCAGCTGCGCCGGGAACGAGCCTTTTGCGCTTCAGGTGCTGGGAAACAGCATGGCGCCGGAATTCCCGGAGGGTTGCGTGGTCATCTCCGAACCGGTCGGGGACCTGCGGAGCGGCAGTTTCGTTATTGCTGAACACAAGGGAGAGGTCATACTGAGACAACTCCACAGGACCAATGGCCGCTGGGTTCTCAAAGCTCTGGACACCTCGCTGCCGGCATTCGAGATTGACGGGCCGGAGAAAATCAAGGGTGTTGTCATTCAGCGTGCGGGACCCAAACGCCGGGACCGGAAGTCATATCTCTAGAGAACCGCGGCTGACGCTAATTGGAGTTCTAGTGCGCGCGCCGAATACCGTGCTCCACGGCCATGACCGCTGCCTCGACCCGTGAGTGCACACCGAGTTTCCGCAGTATCGACTTGACGTGAAGCTTGACGGTCCCGTCGGAGATCTCGAGATGCCGGGCAATCACCTTGTTGCTTTGCCCCTCGGCAAGGTGGCCCAGAATCTCCCGCTCTCGCGGAGTCAGTTCGGTAAACGGCTGGGCCGTCTCTTTGTTCTTCGGTCGATCACCGTTTTTGACCAGGTCCGCCAGTATGCCCGTCAGCGCCGGCGCCACAATCGTGTTGCCGGCAACGATGTCGCGCAGCGCCATTACCAGTTCGTCCGGTTCCATGTCTTTCATCAGGTAACCGCGGGCACCTTTTCGCAGTGCTTCGGCAAGATCCTGCTCTTCGGCACTCGTCGTCAACATCACGACGGGTATACTCGATTTCTCGTCTGTGAGAGTTTTCAGCACGTCCAGCCCGCTGATTTTCGGCATCCGGAGATCCAGCAGTACGACGTCCGGAGCCGTCTCGCGGACAATCCGAACCGTGTCTTCTCCACTTCCGAGGGACGCCACGATCTCGATCCCCCGCCGCTCCAACAGGCCTTCGAGTCCGGCCCTGAACAGGGCGTGGTCGTCAATCAGCAGCGCCTTCATCTCGTTTCCTCGGCCCGCTGCGGCTCTGCAGACATCTCCGGTGCATCGAATTCGAGGAAAACGGTGGTTCCTTCCCCTGGTTCACTCTCTACTTTGAGTTCAGCACCGATTGCAGCTGCACGCTCGTGCATGATCGACAGACCAAAATGTTCTGAGTCTTCAAGCTGAGCCTCGGTTGGCTCGAAGCCGCTGCCGTCGTCCTCTATCACCACCCGGCACCTGCCGACCGGCCCGTAAGTCAGCAGCACACGGGCCATACTGGCCTCGCTGTGTTTTCCCACATTGCGCAGCGACTCTTGGATAATGCGCAGAACCTGTGATTCGGTTTCCGCATCAAAGCGGCTGTCGCGCCACTGATTCTGCAGAACGATCTGCATCCCGAGCTGGTATTTCAATCTCGAGACGGTCTTTTCAATTGCTGGAACGAGGCCCTGGCGATCAAGCGGCGATCGAAAGTGTGCGATAAGGTCCCGCACTTCAGTGTTGGCATCGTCCAGGGTCGCCTGAATTCTCTCCATTTCCTGCCAGAGTGCGGCTTCGTTGTCCTGCCGCAGGGTGTCATCAAGGACGCGAACCTGTATCTTGAGACTGGCAAGCGTCTGGGCGAGTGAATCGTGAAGTTCGTTTGCCAGTCGTGTCCGCTCCTCAAAGCGCAATACCCGACTTGACTCATGCTCGAGTCTGCTCTGCTGTGCCTGGATCTGTGCTTCCTGGTCTTCAGCCAGCGACTCCAGCCACTCGGCGAGCCGGTTGATATCGTCGGTCAGGCTGTCGGATGCTGTGTCGGATTCATGTTGCAGGCGCGCGGAAAAATTGCCCTGACGGATCTCTGAAGCCCATTCCTGGATGTTTTGAAGCGACTCTTTCATGCGTCGGACACCTACTGCGTTGCTGAACCCTCGGCAACAATCGGGTTGAAGCAGCTTGCACTGGCCCGGTACTTCGAAATTCTTAGGCGGGCCGGCTTGGCGCTGGACCCTGAGGGGGCATTCCATCGGTCCACTCAGCCAGTATAAGGCGGCCTTCTGGTGACGACAAACCGTCATAGCGCTCTGCTCGTCCAGAAACAGTGGGGCATCTGACGAGGTATTCTTCGCCCGCTCTACATCTGACCGTTTGCTTACAATGTTCCGTCCGGGGGTACAAATCCAGGATCGTTGGGATTGAGAAAGATGAACCGGCTGCTCTCTTCATCATCCGGTTTTGCGAAATCCAGAACAGCGCTAGCGAGAAGATCGGCGCTGGCGAGACCAATCAGAATCCGGATGCCATGCTGGGTATACACGGTATCCGTTTCAGCAGGCTCATCGAAACCCATCGCATAATCGACCGAGCCATCGGCCTGGCGCTTCGCTGCGATCCGTAAGTGCAGGCCCTCCAACAGCGCCACAGGACTCGAGCGTTTGATCTCGTTCGCGGCCTCTTCGGTGATCCTGAAGGGCATGGACGAACTTTTTGTGGAACGGGCTGACATCAAACGGATCTCTCAGCGGCAGGCACGGACAAATTCCACGAATCTATCCACCCACGGGTTGTCACGCACGTGGCGTTGGTGGGCGTAGGTCGCCAACAGGTTACGGTAACAGAAGCCGTCAAGCCGCCCGTTAATACCCTGTCCCCGCTTGACTTGCAGCACCAAAGAAGCATCTTCGGTCAGGTTTTCAAGCTGCGAGTAGTGAAACTCATGAACCTGATATGCTTTTTCGGGCCGGGCCGCAACCGCGGGCCATGGGTGATCGGGTGTCGCATTGAATACCATATAACCTCTTCCCACGGGCCGGTCCTTGACCACCGCATCGGCTTGCACAACCCCGACCATGTCAGCCTGTTGACCCCGCCAACAAATCGTCCGGCAAAGATACATCAATCCGCCACACTCCGCGTAGACCGGACCATCCGCCTCGATGAAACTGCGTACAGCACTCCGCATGGTACTGTTTGCAGACAACTCAATCAGGAATGATTCCGGGAATCCGCCGCCGAAAAACAGGCCGTCAACGTCCGGAAGAGCGCTGTCTCGCAGCGTGTCAAACGGTACCAGCTCGACTCCGGCTTTGGCAAACGCATCCAGGTCGTCGGGATAGTAGAAGCCGAATGCAGAATCGCGGGCGATGCCGATTCGAAGGTCCAACGGGCTCCGATACTCAACATCGGAAACCGCCGGCGCTGCAATAGCTGGCGCGGCAGTCAAGTGAAGCAACTGACCGATGTTGACACTATTTTCTATCTCGCGTCCGATCGCCCGAATACAGTCCTGGGCCTGAGCCAGTTCGCCCGCGGGCACCAGGCCCAGATGACGCTCCTCGATGAGGGTGCCCTCCAACCTTGAAATTGCACCGAGTACCGGTAGATCGGTATAACGCTCAATTGCTGCTCGCAGTTTGTTTTCCTGTCGTGGGCCTGCTACACGGTTGAGTATCACACCGGCGATGCCGACATCCGGGTCGAATGCGCTATAGCCGGTCAACAAAGGAGCGATTCCACGGGTTATACCGGTCACGTCAATCACCAGCACAACGGGCAGGTCAAGCTGTTTCGCCAGCGCCGCGTTACTGTCACCCCCTTCGACATCCAGTCCGTCGTGGAGGCCTTTGTTGCCTTCCACGAGGACAACGTCCGCGCCCTGGGATTGTCTGTGATAACAGACCGTAATCTCGTCCCGTTGCATGGTGAAAAAATCCAGGTTCCAGCAAGTAGAACCACTGGCTTTCTCCAGCCACATCGGATCGATGTAGTCCGGGCCCTTCTTGAACGGGGCCACGGACAGCCCTCGCTGCCGCAGTACCGCCGCAAGACCGATACTGATGATCGTCTTCCCCGAGGATTTATGTGCTGCGGAGACCAGGAAGCGGTGCATGGTCAACAATCCGTTTGCTGTATGAGTCTAGTCCGGTCCTGTGAAACACCCGAACGGGTTCAGCGCTCCTTGACGCTGGACGGTGTGGGAATCGCTACCGGTATGAAAGGCAGCACGCGCAGCGCCAGTATTGACAGCAGCCCAGCGACCCCGACCCCACCCAGGCCCAGCGCAAGCTCCGGCAGGCTGGGCGTATAGTGGGCGATCACACCATCGAAAAAACTACTCTGCAGCCGGTAACCGGGCACGATATT
>CAJXBY010000101.1 GCA_913051905.1 uncultured Gammaproteobacteria bacterium
TCATCGACGTGGATCACGGTGCCGTCCTGTATATTGCTGCATTCACCGATCCGGATCACATCATTGTCGGCGCGAAGTACCGTACTGAACCAGATACTGGATCCGGGTCCGATCTCCACATCACCAATCACACTGGCACTATCGGCGACGAAGACGTCATCAGCGATTCGGGGTGTCTTCTCACCAAGGGAATAGATCATTCTGCCGCTCCTTCAGTTAGGTCAGCTGGGTAGGTTCGTCATGAGGCATGCTGGTGATCAGACTGGGTCGCCGGAATCCGGTGAAAACACCGAATAACTTGTCCGAAAGTTTCTCCTTGACGACGTAGCGGACCTCCAATAGGTCAGCTGATTCATGCATCTCCATCAGGTAGTCATCACTGGTCCGTAGCTCATCCACAAGATTCAAGGCCAGGGCCCGAGTTCCCAGCCAGTACTCTCCGGTGGCGACCTGCTCGAGATCGAGAACCGGCCGCTGTTCCTTAACATAGTCCTTGAACAGGGCATGGGTTTCTTCCACTTCTTCTTTGAGTTTCTGGCGGGCCTTGTCAGTGGTCTCTCCGAACATCGTGATGGTGCGTTTGAACTCGCCGGCAGTGACCTGTTCGTAATCGATATCATGCTTCTTCAGTAACCGGCTGAAATTGGGGATCTGGGTGATGACTCCGATCGAACCGATGATCGCGAAAGGTGCCGCGAGAATTCGTTGACCGACACAGGCCATGAGGTAGCCGCCGCTGGCAGCAACCTTGTCTACCGACACGGTGAGACTGATGTTTCTTTCACGGAGTCTTGCGAGTTGGGATGCCGCAAGTCCGTAAGCATGCACCATCCCCCCAACGCTTTCCAGCCTCAGCAGCACCTCGTCCTGCTCGCCGGCCACAAGCAGGACGGCGGTGATCTCCTCACGCAACAGAGCAACTTCGCTGCCGCGGATATCTCCATGAAAGTCCAGAACAAAAATTCTCCTGCGGGACTCTGGGGCTTGTTTCTTGGCTTGTTTCTCCTCGCTTTTCCGTTTCTTCTTGTCTTCTTTTTGCAGCTTTTTTGCGGCGGTCTTCGATAGCATAGCGCCACGCAGTACGTTGGACGTCTCCCGGTAGCGGTCATTGAGCGGTTTGACCTCGATGTGTTCGGGGGACAGGCTGCGTTGCCGCATGAGGGTGGCTGCGATGAAACCAATGAGTGCCACCAAGGCGACCAGTAGCGTCGCTGTTTTCGCCAGAAACAGCCCATAATCGACGATAAATTCCATTGCAAAGTTCCTGGCTTGAGAGTTGTCAGAGTTTATCACCGGCCCCGGCCGGTATCGTATCGGCGTCAGTACGGAATCTTGACGTACTCGAAGTCGGCCGGCTTGTCATCTATGGATCGGGCCGGTGGAGCGATCCAGCCCGCGAACTGTCCGGGGTCCGTCACCGGAATCATAAGTGAGCCCAGGAACGCGATGTCCTCAGCAGTCGGCAGAAACGCATCTTTACAGTTCTGCCACTCGGTATCGCCTAAGAGACGGCCATCGGGATCGGTGTGGATGTCTGAAAATTCACCGATGGCTCGGGAAAATGCCAAATGCGGCAGCTTCAGGGTAAATTCAATTCCGGCTCTCCAAATGATTCGGTTCCAGCGTTTGACGCCGCGCGCGCATTCTCTAACGTAGTCGTCGCGCAGTCGCGCATTGAGTGCCGGCAATGCGGGCGTCTCGACCGGTTTGAAATCTGCTCCATCGTATCTAAGAACGGTGTAACTGTCATCGACGAGCTGGTGATCATCGTCGATGTGGGTTTCCCGGTAGCGGCCCTTGATACCGGTGTTGAAGAAACCGGCAGCGTTGGTAGAGATTTCGGAGCCGAAAAGATCCAGCGAGACAGCAAAATGAAAGTTGAGTTTTCGCTGCATCGTCGGCAGATCGATCACACCCAGTGCCCTGACGCGTTCCGCGTCATAGGGGTCATCAATGCCGTTTTGCTGCATCGCCTGGCACGTTCGTTCGATGACTCGGCTGACACCAGTTTCACCCACGAACATATGATGGGCTTCTTCGGTAAGCATGAATCGTGCTGTTCGTGAGAGGGGGTCGAACCCTGACTGGGCCAGGGATTCGAGCTGCATCTTTCCGTCACGGTCAGTAAAAAACGTAAACATAAAGAACGAGAGCCAGTCGGGTGTCTGTTCATTGAAGGCCCCGAGCAGACGGGGCGCATCGCTGTCTCCGGAGCGACGTCGAAGCAGTTCCTGTGCTTCCTCCCGTCCGTCGCGTCCGAAGTGTTTGTGCAGCAGATAGGCCATCGCCCAGAGGTGGCGGGCCTCCTCTACATTGACCTGGAAAAGATTTCGTAGATCGTAAAGGGACGGCGCGGTGGCGCCGAGGTAGCGCTGCTGTTCGACTGATGCCGGCTCGGTATCGCCCTGAATGACGATCAGCCGGCGCAGTGTGGCACGGTACTCGCCCGGGATCTCCTGCCAGACGGGTTCGCCCTTGTGTTGCCCGAATGGGATCGTTCGGTCTTTGCTCGCAGGCGCGAGCAGAACACCCCATCGGTAATCCGGCATCTTGACAAAGCTGAATTTGGCCCAGCCTTCGCGCTCGACGCTCACGGCGGTCCGAAGGTATACCGGAATGTTCTGAAAACCATCGGGACCCATCTCACGCCACCAGTTCAGAAAATCCGGGTGCCAGTGTTCCAGACCTTTGAGTACTCGGCGGTCTGAACTCAGGCCGACATTATTGGGAATACGGGTGTCGTAGGTGACTTGGGTCGACTGGGTCATGGTTATCTTTGAGGTTGTTGGATTGCAGGTGGGTCAGATTCTTTCGTTGTTGAACTCGCCTTTCTGCCCAGTGCCGTAACGTCGCAGTGCGCCGCGTTCACCGGTCGCGTTGGGACGTTGAAATATCCAGTTCTGCCAGGCACTCAGACGCCCAAAGATCTTGGTCTCCATGGTCTCCGGGCCCGGGAAACGCAGGTTCGACTCCATACCGACCATCGCATCGGGCGAAAACGCTGCGCGCTCTTCGAGAAACAGGCGAACCTCGTCTTCATAATCCAGATCGTCTAGTGCAAAGGTCACCAGACCAAGGTGCTGGCAGGCCTCGGCCTCAAGCCGATCGCCGCTCTGCTCCCGGAGGATCGCAACGGTCTGGGGTTGCCCTAGAAAGCGTGTTTCCAGACGTGTCAGATCGTTGCTCATCGCATAGGGGCCGAAATTCGATGTGCTGATGGTGAGCGTCGGTGGTGGCCGCTCGTCGCCATCAAAGGTATTGGCCAGCATGTAACTGCGGTCACAGGCGAGCAGGATCTCCATCAGGAGTCCGCAGAAGCAGCTGCCCGGCCCAATCAGTGCGACCAGCGACCGCGAGGTGAGATCTATGCGTTTGAATACTCTTTTCCAGTTGAGACTAACCTCCCGGACCAGCCAGTGTTCGCTGTGTGTGGAAAGAAATGCATCGTGTTCAAGCAAGCATTCCTGATTTCCATCGGTCTCGAAAACGAGCACACCGATTTTAGGTTCGTTAAAACGCAGATGAAGCAGGGCATCATCGAGTTCCCTAGCGCAGCGCAGTAGCCAAGCGGTAGATCCGGCGCGGATCAGGTCTGCAACGTCTGTGGGAGGGGGCTCGGATGGTCCGCGTACCGTCAAATTCGCCACGCCCGTAGCTCTGTCGATGACCACGTTCACGGCAGAGTAATCGATTCGGTCTTCACTGATTGTGCGCTCGATGGCTGCCAGGGAGATCCCCGCAAGCTCTTCATCGGTAGTGGAACTATCGATCAGTTCTACCGTTCGTCGCTCAAGGGTGTCTGCCAGGTCCGAAGCCGGTACGCTCTCGTCGACCAGTCCCCACTGGACTGCCCGGGGTCCTTTGACCCCTTCTTCAAGAGTGGCAAACACGTCTGCAAGATCCCTTCGAACCTTGCGCTTGTCGGTGATTCGTGTCAGGCCGCCGGTACCGGGCAGTACCGCGAGCAGCGGCACTTCCGGCAGGGAGACATTTGAGAAACCGTCATCGATGAGAATGATGTGGTCGGTCGCCAGAGCCATCTCGTAGCCTCCTCCGGCGCAGGACCCGTCTATTACAGTGATGAATTTAAGCCCCGAGTGCTGTGAGGCGTCTTCGATAGTATTTCGGGTTTCGTTGGTGAATTTGCAGAAGTTCACTTTATGGCCGTGGCTGGCTGCGGCCAGCATACGGATGTTTGCACCGGCGCAAAACACCCGTTCCTTGCCGGATTCAAGGTGCACAACACGGACCTGGGGGTGTTCGAAGCGAAGCCGCTGCAGTGCGTCATAAAGTTCGATATCGACACTGAGGTCATAGGAGTTGAGCTTGAGCTGGTAACCGTCAGTTTGGCCACCGTCCTCATTCACATCGAGTATAAGTTTGGCAACATTGCCTTCGATGTCGAGTGTCCAGTGCCTGTAACGCGCCGGTTCGGTCTGGAAATCGATGGTCATCGCGTGGATGTCTCCTGCAAGGGTACGCCTGCCCCGTTAATGAAAAGATCGATGACAAAATCGAGTTTTGCCTCGACTTCATTCAGTACTTCATCACCGTAGCGGCTCAGCAGGGTTTCGACAATGGCAATAAACGACCACGCCAGTAGTCTCGGATTTCGTGCCGCCAGCTCGCCGGACTCAATGCCATCGTCAATAATGGCCTGAATCTGGTCGGGCAGTGCAGCCTGGTAGCGGTTGATGAGTTCCGATCGCGCGGCATCTCCAAGTGCGTTGATATCCCGTCGGATCAAGCCAGCCAATAGCCTTTTTTCGCCCGAGAGCAAGAAGAAGGAGCGTGTCAGCAAGGCCAGTCGGTCCCGGCAGGGTGCAACCGTCCCGACTGCCTGGGCAAAGAGGCGTTGTTTCTCGCTGAGATCCGCTCGCATCATCGACAGGTACAGGTCTTCCTTACTCGAGAAATGATGATAAACAGCACCTTTTGAGAGCCCGGACAGTGCAGCAATTTGGGTCATTGTGACGTCGGCATAATTACGCTGCAGAAAGAGTGCACAAGCGGCATTCATGATTCGCTCAACCGTGTTATGCAGGGCCATTGAAAAACTCCATACCGACCGGTCGGTTTGATCATAACACGGAAATAGTCTTGAAAGATCGAGTCAGGACATTCACAGGTGTGGCTCGGCTTGGTTCAGGGGCCAGCCATCGACCGGCACTGGGTTCAACTGAAACGTTCAGGGCGGTAGGGTGCCAGATCCATAGCAGGCGTTTGTCGGCTCGCAATTTGGCTGACCAGCTGACCGGTGATGCCGCCCAGCGTGAGACCGAGGTGGTGGTGGCCGAAAGCGAAAATTAGTGCCGGATTGATCCTGGAGCGGCCAATTACGGGCAGTGAATCCGGTAGCGTGGGTCTGAAGCCCAGCCAGGTGTCTGACACCGGACCGATGTCAGGAAGGGCCTGTTGCACATGATTTGTGATGTAGGCCAGGCGCTCTGGATTGGCCGCAGCATCCAGACCTCCGAGTTCAACGGTACCGGCTGCCCGCAGTCCGTGGTGCATGGGTGTCATGTAAAAACCTGCCTCGGCAAAACCGACCGGGCGATTCAGCAGTTCTCCTGATTCCGAGAACAACACATGGTATCCGCGCTCGGTTTCGAGCGGCAACGGCTCGCAGTGGGGGCCGGCAAGCTTCATCGACCAGGCGCCAGCGGCCAGCACGGCCTGTGAGAAGTTCTGCGTTTCCTCATTGACCTTGAGTCCTATGCCTCCATCTGACCTGCGTTCGATAGACGTGACCTCACCGCGGACGAAACTGCCACCCGTGTGGCATAGGTGCTGCACCATGCGGCCGGTCAACTTCTTAGGGTCCAGAACAGTAAAACCGTCAGGGTAAAGAACCGCGTGAGGAAAGGTAGGGGCCAGGTTCGGCTCAAGCGCCTGCAGTTCCGATCCCGAGAGCTCCTGAATTCTTGTACCCTGTGCGAGGCGTCTGCGGCGGTTGTCCGCGTCCTTTGCAAAAGAGGCGTCGGACGGATACAGATAGATAGTTCCGTCACGCGCAAGCAGATCCTCCGTGCCACTCGTCCGAAACAGTTTCAACGATGCTGATTCTGCGCTGCGTAAGAGAGCGCCTAAGCCGTCAATCGTGCGATCGACCCGTTGGCGCCGGCAGCTCAGCAGAAACTGCCAGAGCCAGGGGAGCATTCGGGGCGTATACGGCCAGGAGATCGACAGCGGCCTTTGAGATCCGGCCAGGTAAAGTGGAAATCGCCAGATGAGGTCGGGCCGGTTGACCGGGATCGAACCGTAGGTCGCGAATGTACAGGCATTGCCATAAGTTGCACCGGAACCGGGTTCATTCCGGTCAAACAATGTGACATTGAAACCGGCCTCCTGGAGATAGAGTGCGCAGGAGGTGCCAACGATGCCGGCACCGACCACCGCGATCTTCTGCGATTGATCCATGGCTCTGTTTCCGGGAAGGCCAGCCAGTCGGAAGTTCCAGGCGGCTGAGCGGGGCGGACGAGATACGTAGTATACGTTGCCGTGGTGTCGGCACAGCCGGTTCGCGTCAAGGGTCGGACGCGTTGAATGAGGATCAGGCGTCTGGCCCGGCATGGGTATAATTGCGACACAACGCCCTTCTTAGTTGAATCCACCAGAGTGACTTGTAGAACAATCATTCCCAGGCAGGGCTTTTAGGCCATGGTCAAAGAGCGCTCTGGTCTTCCAGTGGACCTGCCCGTTCAGTACAACGCTGCGGAATATTTCATCGACCGTCATCTCGACGCGGGGCGCCGCCAACGGGTGGTCTTTACCGACCAGTCAGGCCCCTGGACCTGTGCGCAACTCTCAGACCGGGTCGACCGGGTGGGTAACGCACTCCTTGAACTCGGCGTCGCCGCCGAACAGCGGGTGCTCATGTGTATGCTCGACTCGATCGATTTCCCGGCCGTTTTTTTCGGGGCGATCAAGATCGGTGCCATACCGGTTCCGGTCAATACGATGCTGGTCGAGGACGATTACCAGCACATGCTCAATGACAGCCAGGCGGCGGTCCTGGTGGTCAGCGATACTCTGTATTCACGGTTCGCCGAATGGCTGGGCAACCAGCCCTATCTGCGCCACGTCGTCATTGCAGGGCGAGGCGTCGACGGCCACAGCACGCTGTCCGGACTGATGAGGGAGGCCTCTCCGGTACTGGACTGTGCGCCGACCCGGGCCGATGATCCCGCGTTCTGGCTGTACACGTCGGGGTCAACCGGAAAGTCCAAAGGCGCGGTGCATCGCCAGTCCGATCTGTTCCAGACCTGTCAGCTCTACGCCAGCGGTGTTCTTGGACTGAACGAAGACGATGTTATTTTTTCAGCCGCCAAACTGTTTTTTGCTTACGGTCTGGGAAATGCGATGTCCTTTCCTCTGCACGCGGGGTGCCGCACGGTCCTGCTGGCCGATAGGCCGACACCCGACGTGGTCCTCGACACAATGAAGGAGCACGAGGTCTCAGTCTTTTTTGGCGTGCCGACGCTCTACGCCGCCATTCTCGCTGGGACAGCCAATGACAGACATCGGGTCTCGGATCGTCTGCGTCTGTGTATCTCAGCCGGTGAGGCGCTTCCGGAAGATGTCGCTCGGACCTGGGAAGAACGGTTTGGTGTGCCGATTCTGGATGGCCTGGGCAGCACCGAGATGCTGCACATATTTCTCAGTAATCGACCGGGCGATATCTGTTATGGCAGCACCGGCACAGCTGTACCAGGCTACTCATTGAAAGTCTTGGGAGACGACGGGGCTGAGGTTGAGGATGATGAGATCGGTGAACTGGTCGTCTCGGGACCGTCCAGCGCGACCTGCTACTGGGGGCAAAAAGAAAAGAGTGCGCTGACCTTTCAGGGACCATGGACACACACCGGCGACAAGTATTACCGTGATCCCGCAGGATATTTCCACTACTGCGGCCGCAGCGACGACATGCTGAAAGTCGGCGGAATCTGGGTGTCACCATTCGAGGTCGAGAACGCACTGATCGGCGAGGAACGGGTTCTCGAGGTCGCTGTCATTGGCCGTGAAGACGACCGCGGGCTGGTCAAGCCCAAAGCCTATGTGGTTCTCCAGGAAGGTGTCAAAGAGAGCGATGACCTTGCCAGAGAACTGCAGGTTTTCGTCAAGGAGCGGCTCGCCCCGTATAAATACCCCCGCTGGGTCGAATTTGTGGCAGAACTCCCCAAGACGGCAACCGGAAAGATTCAGCGTTTCAAGCTTCGAAGTGACGATTCCGGCGAAGATCCGGTTGGCACTGACCGATAACCCTGTTTCGGCACAGGACCCAAGGTTGTGACGGCGGACCTTGACCGGGTCCCGGGCTGGATCGAGGTCGACGGTTGCGTGCTGGAATATGTGTGGGTAGGCCAGAAGGCGCTAGAACAAAGCACGACCCTGGTTTTTCTGCACGAAGGGCTCGGCTGTACGAGCCTCTGGCGCGATTTCCCCGATCGGGTCAGCGAGGGTACCGGACTGAGTGCACTGGTCTATTCCCGCGCAGGTTATGGTGGCTCAGGGCCCGCGAGACTACCAAGAGAAGTCGAGTATATGCATCACGAGGCGCTGGTCGTTCTACCGGCAATTCTGAGCGCGTTGGAGATCGGGCCGGCTGTACTGATCGGCCACAGTGATGGTGCTTCGATCAGCATCATCTATTCCGGCAGTGATCAACAGGAAAGGGTTCGAGGACTTGTCCTCATCGCGCCGCATGTCTTCACCGAGAAGATCAGTCTAGAGGGTATCGCCGCGGTCAGGTCACAGTACTGGACCACCGATCTCCGAAGAAAGCTCGCCCGGCATCATGGAGAGAAAGTCGACGATACGTTTCAGGGTTGGAACGACGTCTGGCTGAACTCGGAGTTCCGGGACTGGAATATTGAATCGTTCCTGCCGGCAGTTGATGTTCCGATGCTCCTGATTCAGGGGACCCACGATGAGTATGG
>CAJXBY010000102.1 GCA_913051905.1 uncultured Gammaproteobacteria bacterium
TCTGCATCGTACCGATCGGCCTGCACAAATCCAGCCGGGTTGCCGAGACCGTTGACCGCCTGGCAAAAGAACTATCTGAAAGCGGCTTCGAGGTTCTGGTGGATGATCGGGACGAACGTCCCGGCGTCATGTTTTCCGAGATGGATCTGATTGGTATACCCCATCGGCTGGTAATTGGAGAGCGAGGCCTCAAGTCAGGTACCGTCGAGTACCGCAATAGGCGCAGCCGCGACAGCAGTGACCACCCCGTCGATGAACTGGTTCAGGTCTTGAACGAGATTCGGCAAATCTGAAAAGCGTTATCAGACCAGCTGCACCACTAACGACGCCGGAGCCGGGCGGGTGCATCCACTCTCCATGCGCAGTGGATTCCCCGAACCAACAGCCGTGAACGGATAAGGGGGCCGGCTACATCAGGATTCCGGGAAACTCAAAAGGCCCCTGATGGGGCCTTTTCGATCAGAGCAACAGCAGCTCACACAACACCGTTCTATGTTCCCGCAATCGTTCAGCTGTACGAAGTAGAAACCCCCGATCGGAGCCGTGACTGCGTCTATACGACCTGCAGATGATTCATTCAGGAGCCCTGTGCTCTTGCGAGGTATTCCAGATCCGAAGCTTCGGTTACACCCAAGGACCAGGCACCGCGGGTCTTCGCATGCTCAATCGCCTGCTGGATCTGGTGTTCATTCGCATCACGATCAATATGCAGAACCTGTCCAGGATAGATCAGATCAGCATCTTCGATCTCGGCCCGGTTTCGCTTGAAGAGCAGCGGCCACTGGTAGGGGTCACCGTAAACTTTTTGCTGGGCAGAGATACCCCAGAGGTGATCACCAGCCTGAACGATATACCGGGTGATCAGAGCCGGCTGGTCGTCACTGTCCGACGTGGTACCAGTGTCGGTAGATGTGGCCGAGGCACTGCTACTGGAATCATCCGCTGCTGCTGTGGTCGTTGAATCTGTGGCTGACGAACTGTCAGACGAAGGGGCTGCTGTTGCCGCAGTCGCCGTACCCGCCTCCACTTCCGTCGGCTTGGCGGTGGCGCAACCCGTTACGACAAGTGCAACGGCCGATAGAGCAAAGAGAATCCGCACAGCACTGGCAAATCTAGTCATGGCATTACTCACGGGTGGGGGTTTTGTGCACGAAATCAGTGCTTTCAGCACGATGTCACGGTTGTGTTCAGCACACCCGCAAACTAACATCGGGCTCTATCTCTGTCAAGAAATTCCGAGGTTCCACATGTCGCTGGTGATCTATCACAACCCACGCTGCTCAAAATCCCGCGCCACCCTCGCATTGCTTGAGGAGCACGGGCAGTCACCGAAGATCATCGAATACCTGAAAGAACCTCTGGACAGCAACATCCTGTTGGATCTGGCCGTAAAACTTGGCGTCTCCGTGACAGACATGATCCGGAAAACAGAAGCACCCTACAAGGACCTCGACCTAGCTGGTGCCGACGAAGACACACTGATTAGTGCGATCTGTGCGCATCCGATCCTCCTGCAAAGACCCATTGTTGTCAGAGATACCCGGGCGGTGATCGGGCGCCCCCCCGAAGACGTACTGTCGATTCTCTGATTATTGACCGCGGACCGCCCCCCTTGACAGCTCCGCAGCAGGTCAATCTTCAGAATAACTAACTTCTTTCTCCAGTTCCTTTATGAAAGGTACTGTAATTCGCCGCTGACGGCTGAGCGCTGCCTGATCGATTCGATCCAGAATCCGGAACAGCGCCGTGCTGTTCCGGGGTGCCCTGCGAACGAGATACTGGCTGGCGCTATCAGGCAGTTCATACCCCTGCACAGAGGCCCGCAAGCGCATTGCCGCGGGCAGCATATCATCGGACAAGGGCCGCAAACGGTATGCACCACCCGCCACCAGTCGGGTGGAGAGGTCCGCAAGTTTTAGGTCTAGTCCGGCAGGCGGCTGCAGGGCAGCCGCCACCAGTGCACCGCGACCGCCAGCCAGACGTTCGTAGAGTTCCAGCAGATTTTCTTCCCAGGCCTGATCCCCGACGATCCGGTCGAGGTCGTCCACACAGACGACCGTATCGGCGTTCAGTTGGGCTATCAGTTCGGGGCTGACCCCAGTCGCTCCGGCTGGTGCATAAACCGCGAGCCGCTGTGCATCGATGGCCAGACGGCTCAAGGCCTGCAACAGATGCGATTTACCGCTTCCGGCAGGCCCATGAATAAATAGTGCCGGGCTAGGGCGCTCGGGCCCTAAAACCGCCCGAACCGCTGCCACGACCTGTTCATTCCCTGCGGCGAAAAAATTATCGAACGAGGCGCTGTCCGACAGGCGAAGCGGCAGGTTCAGCTGGCTTGTCATGGCATCGTATCGGAACCAGTATCGTCAGCGTTAGTCTCGTTCGAGCTGATAAACCAGAGGTATGCGTAATGGATACCGCTTAAAAGTGTTGTCAGCCCAACCAGCCCGACAAGGCCATCGGTCAGTATCGGTATATCAAGCCAGCCAATCCGGTTCAACATCACGTCGATCACCAGAACGATCTGCATTACCGTGTTGGCTTTACTCAACGGGGTCGGCTGCATTGGCACAGGACCATGGGGCGTATGCAGGATAAGAAAACCCCCGATAATGCAGAGGTCACGAAACCCTATCAGTAGCAGCAGCCAGAACGGCAAGTCACCGAGAAGAACCAGTACCACGTAGGTGCTGACGATCAGCATCTTGTCTGCCAGCGGATCCAGAATAGACCCCAGGTGAGAAACACAATCGAATTTCTTAGCGATCCACCCATCGAGCCCATCGGTGATCCCGGCAGCCAGAAACACCACCAGTGCGACCTCATACTCACCGTCTTTGAGGAACAGA
The DNA here is from genome assembly GCA_913051905.1 of uncultured Gammaproteobacteria bacterium. Next base: position 2,850 of record CAJXBY010000102.1, read on the forward strand.
ATTAGAACCGGCACCGCACCGATCCTTAGGAGGGTCAGCAGGTTGGGGAGTCTTGAGAGCACAGGGACCTACCGGACAGTAAGGGAATCAGATGGGTGCGGGTCGACGGGACCCTCGGACAGTTGATTGTACAGGCCGACCCGTGCCCAGTCATCGAACCTGTCCCGATTGGAGACACACATACGATACCATAGGGTCTTACATCCCCAGGAGCCTCATTTGTTCCACTTGACATGACGGGTAAACCTTCTTCGTCGCTCGATTACCGAACCGCCGGGGTTGATATAGACGCCGGTGAGCGCCTGATCGACAGATTGAAACCGTGGGTCGCATCCACCAACCGGGAAGGCTGCATGGACACGATTGGAGGTTTCGGCGGATTATTTGAACTGCCCATCGCCCGTTACCGGGAACCGGTGATGGTCTCTGGTACCGATGGGGTTGGTACAAAACTGAAGCTCGCATTTGAAATCGGCTGTCACGATACCATCGGAATCGATCTGGTAGCGATGTGTGCAAACGACGTCGTGGTGTGTGGCGCAGAGCCCCTGTACTTTCTCGACTACTTCGCTACTGGCACCCTGTCACAGGACCAGGCCGAATCTGTTATCTCCGGTATTGCCCGTGGCTGCCGGACTGCCGGACTCGCACTGATCGGTGGGGAAACTGCTGAAATGCCGGGAATGTACCGTGAGGGAGAATACGATCTGGCCGGATTCTGTGTCGGTGTGGTCGAAAAATCCAGGATCATCGACGGCCAGGCCGTTCGTGAAGGGGACAGGATACTGGGTCTGGCAAGCTCCGGTATCCATTCCAACGGTTATTCACTGGTGCATGCCGTCCGGGACCGCTGCCAGGCATCGCTGGACGAACCTTTTGGAAATACAACACTGGGAGAGGCCCTGCTGACGCCGACCCGGATTTATGTCAACGCAATACGGGGGCTGTTGGAAGAACTGGATATTTGCGCGATGGCCCACATTACGGGCGGTGGACTCGCGGCCAACGTGAAGCGGGTCATGCCGCTCGGGCTGGAAGCAGTCATGAATGCGAACCGCTGGCCACAACCTGCTATCTTCAGGTGGATTCGCGAGAACGGTCAGATCGAAGCGGCCGAAATGCTCCGTACATTTAACTGTGGTATCGGCATGGTGCTGGTTGTGCATCCGTCTGATGAGTCAAGCGCCCGTACGCTGCTGGAGGCCGGGGGAGAAACCGTCTTCGATATCGGTGAGGTACAGGCCGGCACACGCGGTGCGGTCGTTGAGCGATAAGGACAATCCCTGCCGCCTGGTGGTTCTAATTAGCGGCAGCGGCACAAATCTGCAGGCCATCATCGACCGGTGCGAAGATGGAGAAATTCCCGCCAGGGTGGTGGGGGTTATCAGCAACGAGCCCTGTGCTGGTGGGCTTGAAAGATCCGCCAAGGCCGGGATTCAGAACGTGGTCATTGACCACCGTGATTACAGCGGGAGAAGTGATTTCGATCAGGCCCTGGGCCGGCGGATTGACGACTACCGGCCCGATCTGGTCATCCTGGCCGGATTCATGCGCATTCTTGGAAACGACCTGGTGCAACGCTATCAGGGCCGAATGCTGAATATCCACCCTTCCCTGCTGCCTGATTACCCTGGCCTTAACACGCATCAGCGGGCTCTCGCCGACCAAATGATGGAACACGGTGCCACGGTGCATTTCGTCGTTCCCCAGCTGGATGCCGGGCCGATCGTCATTCAGGGACGGATCCCGGTCCACACCGACGATACAACCGAAACCCTAGCCCAGCGTGTTCATGAAGTCGAATACCGGATCTATCCACAAGCGATCCGCTGGTTCGCCGAGGGACGGCTCAAGTTACGGGACGATAGTGCCTGTCTGGATGGCTACCCCGTCAGGCCCTGACGCACACTATCTTACGGTATGCAACTCAGACCAACGCAGTCGGTCAGAGAGCCATGACCCGGCCGCAGCCACTCGAAGGTCAGTGTTTGACCGGTGGTTGAATCTCAAACTGGAGGTCATCGTCCTCGACAAAGACCCGGACATTGCCGCCGCCTGCCAACTCGCCAAACAGCAATTCGTCGGCCAAGGCCTGGTTGATCTTCTCACGAATCAACCGCTCCATCGGCCTTGCACCCATCGCCGGATCGTGACCGTGGTGGGCCAGCCAGCGTCGCGCTGATGCTTCCACGTCCAGAGTAACCTGCTTGTCGGCCAGTTGCCCTTCGAGCTGGAGGATGAACTTATCCACGACGTGCAGGATCGTGTCCTCGTCCAGGGCCCGGAAACGGATTACCGAGTCGAGTCGATTACGGAATTCCGGGGTGAAAATTCGCTTGATGACCTCCATATCGTCGCCGCTGTGGTCCTGGTCAACAAAACCCATCGAACCCCTCGCGATTTTTTCTGCGCCAGCATTCGTGGTCATGATAATGATGACGTTACGGAAATCCGCCTTTCGGCCGTTGTTGTCTGTGAGGGTTCCGTAATCCATCACCTGTAACAACAGATTAAAGACATCCGGGTGCGCTTTCTCGATCTCATCGAGCAGCAGAACAGTGTGAGGGTTCTTGGTGATCGCTTCGGTCATCAATCCACCCTGGTCGAAACCCACATACCCCGGCGGCGCTCCGATGAGACGGGAGACCGTATGTCGCTCCATGTATTCAGACATGTCGAAGCGCACCAGTTCAATTCCCAGCGTCATTGCCAGCTGACGGGTAACTTCGGTCTTACCGACTCCTGTAGGCCCGGAGAACAGGAACGAGGAGATCGGCCGGTCCAGACTACCCAGACCAGACCTGGCCAGCTTGATGGCGCTGACTAGCGCCGCGATGGCCTCGTCCTGACCAAAGACCACACGTTTGAGGTCAGCGTCTAGATTCAGCAAGACATCTTTGTCGCTGGCCGTGACGGTTTTCGGCGGTATGCGCGCCATCTTCGAGATCACGGCTTCAATGTCCTGTACCCCCACGGTTTTGCGCCGCTTACCAGCGGGAAGCAAGCGGGTGCGGGCACCGGCCTCGTCGATAACGTCGATGGCTTTGTCCGGCAACTGGCGGTCGGTGATGTAGCGGGACGAAAGTTCTGCCGCCGTGCGTAGCGATGGTGCGGTATACCGGACCTCGTGGTATTCCTCGAACGGAGCTTTGAGTCCACGGAGAATCTCGATGGTCTCGTCGACAGTGGGTTCCATGATCTCCACTTTCTGGAAGCGGCGTGACAGGGCCCGGTCTTTCTCGAAGATGCCGCGATATTCCTGGTAGGTGGTCGACCCAATACATTTGATCTGCCCTGACGCCAGCATGGGCTTGAGGAGATTGGATGCATCCATGGCACCCCCCGAGGCAGCGCCGGCGCCGATCACGGTGTGAATCTCATCGATAAAGAGTATCGCCCCCGGCGTTTCCTCCAGTTCAGCCAGGACCGCTTTCAGTCGCTGCTCAAAATCACCGCGGTATTTTGTTCCCGCCAACAGTGAGCCAAGGTCCAGAGAATAGATGGTACTGTCGATAAGCACTTCAGGCACTTCGCCTTCGACGATCATTCGCGCCAGACCCTCCGCAATAGCCGTCTTGCCGACTCCAGCTTCACCGGTAAAGAGCGGATTGTTCTTGCGGCGTCGACACAGTATCTGGATGGTCCGTTCGATTTCGGGACGTCGACCGATCAACGGATCGATACGCCCGGCCATGGCCTGTTCGTTGAGGTTTACGGCGAAAGCCGCGAGCGGACTCTGATGCTCAGCTTCTTCAAACCCTTCATCCTGTTCGGCACTGTCAGGCGGCGGCAGAGTCGTCTTGTCACTGCCGACCCGGGTGATACCGTGGGAAACATAATTGACGAGGTCAAAACGTGTCATACCTTCACAGGACATAAAATAGACGGCGTGAGAATCTTTTTCGGCAAACATCGCAATCAGAACATTGGTGCCGGTGACTTCCTTTTTGCCGGTGCCCTGCACGTGCAGGATTGCCCGTTGAATCACCCTCTGAAAACCGAGGCCGGGCTGGGAATCTGCCTCACTGTCTTCGGGCAGCAACGGAACATACTCCTGCAGGAACCCTTCGAGCTCTTTCCGCAGCGCTTCAATGTTGCCACCACAGGCTTGAATTGCACGAATGGCCGGTGAGTTGTCGAGCAGCGCGTAAAGCAGATGTTCCACGGTAATGTATTCATGACGCGCATCCCGGGCCTTCTGGATGGCTACATTCAGTGACTGTTCTAGCTCCCTCGACAGCATTATTCAGGCTCCAGGGTGCACTGAAGCGGGTGCTCGTTGTCTTTCGCGAAATTCATCACTTCGCGAACCTTGGTCTGCGCAATCTCAAACGGAAACACCCCACAGACACCCGATCCACGGGTATGCACATTGAGCATCACCTGAACCGCATCGTCATGGGAAAGTCGGAAAAACTGCTGCAGCACGATCACCACGAACTCCATGGGGGTGTAGTCGTCGTTGATCAGAATGACGCGGAACAACTGCGGCCGTTTCAGTTTGGGTTTGGCTTCCTCAACTGCGAGGCCGCCGGTACGCTGAATTTCCTTGCTGTCACTCATAGCTGATCTAAAACGGTGATTCGCCGGTAGACTGTTTAAAGGCCTTGATGGTAGAAGTTTACCCTAGTCGATCACAAGTGGCGCAGGGTCAGGCAGTGCCGGGGTCTGGTTCGCCAGTTGCTCCACTGATCGAAGCGGCCAAAATCAGCTAAAGAAAAGGCATCAACCTGTCACCAGACTCATCCAGGGCCGAACATCAGCTGCCGTGTTTCCCGAAAGCCCCAGGCCGGTAAGTCATCAAGAATACTACGAGATTAGGCCAGGGACTCCGGTGGTAACGGACATGCACCTGAGCGGGGTTAAGGATCTCGCCACGAGATGTTAGAAGCGCCTCACTGTCAGGACCGAAAACCAACATACGAGGCCAGTTGACTATAATCGCCCCTGCCCGACCACATCGTCCGGATGAATACACCTCGAACATGCTGCGTCGGATGTTTCTTTAATCACTGCTAACGAGCCAGCAATATTGAAGATTATGTGTTCGTTTACGAGGGCCACCGGGCCTCGACCCTCAGGGAGTCGCCGGGTCATCGCTTTACAGTTTCCACCGTTGCTGGTGCTTTGGGCCCTGGCTATAGCGGCTCTCCCCGGAAATTCCCATGCCCGGGAACTAAACGTACCGATTTGTTACGGTTTTTCATGCCAGACCCGGGTCGTGATTAGCGTGACACCAGCAGAATGGCAAAGCGTGGTCGGTTGGTTCAGCCCCGCGGCACCCACTCCAGCCGACGAACGGCAGCAGATCCGCGAAGCGATCGGATGGATGGAGGTCATCGTTGGAAACCACACGCCGACACATCTGGACCTAGGACTCAATCTGGAAAAAGAGCCCCCGGAAAAGCTCGGTCAGATGGACTGCATAGACGAATCGATAAACACGACCACCTACCTGACACTCTTTGAACAGCAAGGCCACCTCCGATGGCACCGCGTTATCGAGCCCGCTTACCGCCGCAGCATGTTTGACGCGCACTGGGCGGGACAGATCGAGGAGGTCGAAACAGAAACCGCTTTTGTCGTCGACAGCTGGTTTCGAGATAACGGGATGCTGCCTTACATCAAGGAGAGCAGCGTATGGAAAGATCTTCGCTGGGCCGTGCTAATCCACCCGAATCGGGACTGATCAGCGGAACCGGCGGCAGGTCACGCCCTCGCCGGTGAAGATGATGACGGGAATACCTGAGAGCATCGTTGTCGGCATGTCGGGTGGCGTTGATTCGTCCGTCGCAGCCTGGTCCCTGCTGGAAGAGGGCCATAAAGTGACCGGCCTTTTCATGAAGAACTGGGAAGAAGACGACGACGAGTCGTACTGTGCAGCGGCTGTCGATCTCGATTATGCCGAGAAGGTCTGTCAGCAGCTCGATATCCCGCTTCACACCGTCAACTTCGCCCATGAGTACTGGGAAAATGTCTTCACGATCTTCCTTGCAGAATACCGCGCCGGCCGCACACCCAACCCGGACGTGCTCTGTAACCGGGAGATTAAAT
>CAJXBY010000103.1 GCA_913051905.1 uncultured Gammaproteobacteria bacterium
TCCAGTTCGATGATCTCAGCCTCATCTGGAGCCTCTTTGACGGACACGGTCCAGCGCCAGATGGATTCAGCAGGCATGACCCAGGGATCTTCGAGCTCACCGCCCTCGTAGGAGATGTGTAGAAGATTGGCGTCCATGGAGTGGGAGAAACGATCCTCAACCGTCAGGCCGTGCTGATGAGCGTATGCAATTAGACTGTCACGCGAGCTAAGTTCCCATTCACGCCAGGGTGCGATTATTTTGATGCTGGGATTCAGTGCGTAGGCATTGAGCTCAAAGCGGACTTGGTCATTACCTTTGCCCGTTGCACCGTGGGAGATCGCGTCTGCTCCCGTTGATTCAGCGATTTCAACCAGCCGTTTAGCGATTAAAGGCCTAGCAATAGAGGTGCCGAGCAGGTACTCGCCTTCATAAACCGCGTTGGCACGGAACATCGGGAAAATATAGTCATGTGCGAACTCTTCCCGAAGATCCTCGATAAATATCTCTGCAACTCCGAGACTGGCTGCCTTCTCTCGTGCGGGTTCGATTTCTTCCTGCTGACCAAGGTCAGCAGTGAACGTTACGACTTCACACTCGTACTGCTCTTGAAGCCACTTGAGTATGATCGAGGTATCGAGCCCGCCGGAGTACGCGAGTACAGCTTTCTTGATCATTTCGGTGGGGTCGGGCGCGAGGCCTGTACGGAAGAATCTTAAGAGAAAACGGAGCAAATCCGTTCAGTGACAGCCATTATTATATCAGTAACGGAAATCGACTCCTTAAACGAAAGCCCCCGTTGGGAGGCTTCGTGACTGAATGACACGTCGGGGCTTTTTTCAGCAACATTCAGTAACTGCGAGCTGCATCTGCTCCAACGCTCTTTTTTCGATCTGCCGGATGCGCTCTGCAGAGACCTTGTATTTCTCCGCAAGCTCAGCCAAAGTCAGTTTTTCGGCGCTGTCATTCAGCCAGCGTACCTGAATGATGTCTCGACTGCGTTCGTCCAGAACAGAAAGTGCTTTGGCAAGCTGTGTCTGTTTCAGCCGGGCTTCGTCGGCGCGGGCAACCAGGACCCCCGGATCACTCCTGAAGTCGGCAAGCATCTCGGCGGGAGCCAGTGCCCTTACGTCGTCATCATCGTCTGCATCAGCATCGAATGATACGTCCACCCCTGTCATGCGCATCTCCATCTCGCGGACAGTACCTGAATCTACACCCAACTCATCGGCCATCACGTCGACTTCGTCCTGCTTCATCCAGCCAAGACGGCGTCTGTTCTTCCGCAGATTGAAAAACAGCTTCCGCTGGGCTTTAGTCGTTGCGACCTTGACCATTCGCCAGTTGCGAACGACATACTCATAGATCTCTGCCTTGATCCAATGGACGGCGAAAGACACCAGACGAACATCGCGCTCGTGATCGAAACGTTTTACAGCCTTCATTAGACCCACGTTGCCTTCTTGGATTAGGTCGGCGAGCGGCAGGCCATAGCCGGTAAACCCTCGGGCAATGGAAGCCACGTACCGCAAGTGAGAATAAACCAGCGCTCGTGCGGCCTCGAGATCCTCCGTCTCGTTGTAGCGGCGGGCTAGTTCTTTTTCTTCAGTTTCCGACAGAACCGGTGCGGCGTTGATGGCCTGCAGATAGCGGGTGAGACCCTGCGCGGGACCGAGTTCCAGTGCAATCGGTAACGTCTGGCTCATGATGTCTCCAATACGGTAAATGTACGCCTATTTTAGCACTCTTTACAATAGAGTGCTAATAATTCCTTAGTTCTGTCTTATATCATTTTTAATTATTTTTCATATATTTATCTGTATTTTGTCACTAAACACTATATACAGCACCCTTCGTCCCGCACTGAACTGTCTTTCCCCTCAGTGATCGCTACCGGCCACGGCAAGCGCAAACGCTTCCGCGTCGAAGACTCGGAGGTCGTCAATCCCCTCTCCAACGCCGATGAAGGAAATAGGCAGGCTGAATCTCTCTGTCACTGCAACCAGTATCCCCCCCCTTGCGGTGCCATCGAGTTTGGTCACACACAGTCCGTCAACCCTTACGGCCTTGGAAAATGCCTCAACCTGGGAAAGGGCATTCTGGCCTGTGGCGCCGTCCACAACCAGCAACGTTTCATGGGGTGCCTCAGCATCGATTCTCCCGATTACTCGATGGAGTTTGCGCAACTGCTCCATCAGGTCCGTGTTGACATGCTGTCGACCTGCCGAATCGATGATCAGCACATCCACAGAACTCGCGCGGGCTGCATTGAGTGCATCATGCGCAACGGCTGCGGCATCTGCGCCGTAGTCCTGCGCAATAACCGGCACGCCCAATCTCTGTCCCCAGATACCAAGCTGCTCGATTGCTGCTGCCCGGTAGGTATCACAGGCTGCAAGCATGACGCTCATTCCCCGTTCTGTGAATCGGTTCGCGAGTTTGGCTGCTGTCGTCGTCTTACCAGCCCCGTTGACCCCCACCATCAACACCACCCAAGGTGACGCCACACGGTCGGCCAGGTCAAGCGGGCTGACAGCGGGGCGCAGAAGGTTAACCAGTTCCTCCTGTAGAAGAGACCGTAAATTTTCGGTGGGATTTACCTGCCCCTTTACGGCCTGTGTTCTCAACTTTTCAACGATGCGGGCACTGGCTTCTACTCCGATATCTGACATGATCAGATTATCTTCAAGTTCATCGAAATCTTGGTCGCTGGCAACAGCCTGCTTGCCTTTAAACAGACCTGATAGACCACCAGCAATGGCATCACGGGTCTTCTCCAAACGGGCAAACAGATCAAACTTTTCCTGCACTTCCATCTTCGGTACTCCGGATACTTTCTACCTACGATACGATAAGTAGTATCGTATCATTCGACCCAGCAGTTAACGCCCATCCCCCCACATGACTACATCCCGCAGACACCAGGCTAGTAACCGTGGCCGCTTACGTATCATCGGCGGTCGCTGGAAACGTCACACGCTGATTTTTACCGGGGGTCCAGACCTGCGTCCCACACCGGATGCCGTTAGGGAGACACTGTTCAACTGGTTGGCCCCAGCAGTCCATCAGGCGCGCTGTCTTGATTTATTTGCCGGAAGCGGTGCACTGGGATTTGAAGCCGCGTCTCGAGGTGCGGCACGGGTCGTGATGGTTGATAACAACCGGCATTGTTGCAGCCAACTGAAAGAAAACCGCTCAAAGCTGGGCGCAGACCAGGTCCGAATCTACTGTGATGACGCATTACGTTGGCTAAAGAACTGCTCGGACGCCTTTGATATCATTTTTCTGGATCCTCCCTACCAGAGTCAACTGACCGCGACGTCGGCCGACCTCATCGATGCCGGCCAAATCGCACCCGGAGGGCTGGTTTACGTGGAAACCGGTACTGATAAACCGTTTAAGGTGCCGGGTCCTTGGCAAGAAATTCAGCGGCAGAAAGCGGGCGAGGTCTGTTACCAACTATACCGGACAAACCTGTATTCTTCAGATTAGTCCACCGGACATGCATTGATTATGACTTGCCGTTATGCACCTCGTGCTTCTTCGCCGTATCGCAGCTCGGTCTCAAAATCCCGCACATTCTCTCGACGAAAAACCCGGTGGACCATCGGTGCAAAGAACGATAGCGGCTCGGATTCATAATTGGGATCAAAACAGTTCTGGTCGTAGCGCTCACAGAACCGCACCGCATCTTTATACCAGCGGTGACCCTTATAGTTATCGCGGGCATTGCGGTCACCACCCGAATGGTGAGCATAGTAGAACATCTGGAAAACACCATGGTGCTTGACGATCCAGTACGTCTTTTCGGATACAAACGGTCGCAGGACAGCTGCAGCCAGCTCACTGTGGGAGAACGGCGCGAGCATATCCCCAATGTCGTGAACAAGAGCAGCAACGATCAGTTCCTCCGATTCACCCGCCCGATGCGCCCGGGTCGCAGACTGCAGGCAATGCTCGAGCCGGCTGACCTTATAACCGCTGATCGACCCGTCGAGTTGTTCGAGATGTTCCAGGATCCTACCTGGCAGCCCATCAGTAAACTGCTCTTCTAGCCGGTCGAGAAGCGCATAGTCCTCACGCGTCCCATCGGCCATGTGTACAAACTTGACTGTTTCCATATGCTCTCCGGTCAGATGATCTCTGGCGGCGAGGTGCCGGGGTTGGTACTATCCCCCAACATAGCGCAATCCGTGAGAGAAAACCATACTACATGTCTGTCAGGGCTCTTTATCCGGGTACATTCGATCCGATCACCAACGGACACATCGACCTGGCCGAGCGGGCCAGCCGGATGTTTGACGAAGTCGTCGTCGCCATCGCAGCCAGTGCATCCAAAGCACCTTTGTTTTCACTGGAGGAGCGGCTGCAGCTGACTGGCCAGGCCCTGGCACACATCGAAAACGTGAGCGTGACCAGCTTTTCAGGACTGCTCGTAAACTGTGTTTCCGAACACAACACACCGGTTGTGCTGCGGGGACTCAGGGCCGTATCGGATTTCGAATACGAGTTTCAGCTGGCTGCCATGAATCGACGGCTCGACTCTCGTGTAGAAACTGCCTTCTTGACACCATCTGAGCAATACACTTTTCTGTCGGCTTCCCTGGTGAAAGAAATCGCGCTGATGAGAGGAGATGTCAGCCAGTTCCTTCACCCCGAAGTCAACAGGGCCCTGGTAGACAAAATAGCACAGACGGGGCCAAACAGCTGATAGCTGTTCAAGGCGTATTCCATGGCCCTGCTGATCACCGATGAGTGCATCAATTGCGATGTTTGCGAACCGGAGTGTCCCAACAGTGCAATCTACCCGGGTGAGGAGATTTACGAGATCGATCCGCTGCGGTGCACCGAGTGCGTCGGTCATTTTGATGAACCGCAATGCGTCGTCGTCTGTCCGGTTGAATGCATCATCGTCGACCCCGAACGCACCGAAACGATCAATATATTGCTCAAGAGATACCAGACCCTGACCCGGACACAGGACCAGGCTCCAGACCGATCAGCTGGTCGGTAGATCGATGTCGAGACTGCGCCAGAGATACCAGGTCGCGACACTTCGGTAAGGCCGCCATCGCCGGCCGGCCCTTTCCAGTTTACCGGGTTCCGGAAGCGTCTTGAATCCACGAAGATGCTGATAACCCCTGCGCACACCGAGATCACCCGATGGCAGCACATCGGGTCTTCCCAGGTAAAAAATCAGGAGCATCTGGACAGTCCAGGGACCGATACCCCGGACTACGGTCAGAGTCGACACAATGTCCGGGTCCGCCATCTCATCGAGAATCCGTGCCTTGGGCAGTTCACCTGCGGCTGTCCGGGCTGCGAGGTCCCTCAATGCGAGGCACTTCCCTCTCGACAATCCTGCGCCCCGAAGCGCCTCGTCTGGCAACGCCAGCAGTTTGTCGGCTGTGATGCGTCGACTGGGGAACAGGTTCTTCAGGCGACCATGAATCGTGCCCGCTGCCTTGCCGCTCAATTGCTGGTAGACAATACTTCTTGCGAGATATTCAAAAACCGAACGGTTGCGATTGACCGACAGGCCGAGAGGCCCCACCCGTTCGATCAACCGGCCCATACCCTGGTCTGCATTTTTCAGGTGAAACAGCGCAACGTCAGGATCAAACGAAAGTCGGGTGTTCACGCCCTCTAACCCACTGCCATTCTGGACATGAAACCGGGTGGGTCCAGGCTCCAGATATCAATCTCGTCATTGGCCTGCTTGTATGCCTGAAGGCACTCGGTGGAGAAACAGCCGCTCAGTTTGGCCTTGAGTGCCATGTTCACGTACTGATGTCCGACCAGCAGGACTACTCCCTTCGTCGACTGTAGGCATTCTACCAATGGGGTAACCCGTGTAACGACGTCAGCCATACTTTCTCCACCAGGGGGCGCCACCCGCATCAGTGAAGACCGCCACTCGTCGTAATGCCCACCCATGGAAGCTTTTACGTCGGATTCGTATCGGCCCTCGTAGTCGCCGAGATCAAGTTCAGCCAGAGTCGGTTCAATCTCGGGCTCAATCTCACTACTGCTAAGTAGAATCTGCGCCGTATCCATCGCCCGTGTCAGCGGTGAAGAAAGTGCCCGGGTAAATTCGACTTGTTGGCGCTGCAGTGTCCGTTTCAGTGCCTCTGCCTGGCCACGGCCAGTGGCATTCAGCGGCACGTCGCTTCTGGATTGCCACCGACCCCGCAGATTCCAGTCGGTCTGCCCGTGCCTTGCGACATAAAGTACCATACCATCAGGATAAGGTAATCCACCCTGCGTGACCACAGCCCCTCGTCTACAGAGACCACACGCGTTGCCCCCAACAGCAAACGCAGGGTTTCGTGAGTCGCCCCGGCCCGTAACTCGGTTGACCGGCGCGACTTTAGTTCTCGTGTCTAGAATTGACAGTTCAGGGTTGAAACCCTAAGATATATCTAGGATTTGTAGTGGATTACTTCTCAAAATCCTTCTCCTTTAATATTCGCCCGCCGCGCCCTCCGCGACGGGTTTTTTTTGCTAATGGCACGCGTCCCGCCCGATGAACCCGTAAACGCCGACGCGAGAAGCGTCAGGTCTACGTCAAAAATTGAGAGGAATGACTGCCGGGCTGTGCCGACCTATGGGCGATGCCACAACCAGCCGGCCTAGACGCCCTGGTCAGGCTACCCTAGGGATTCAGCGACGAAAAGCGCTATAGCGCTTAAAATCCGGCGCACCGGACCCTTGGTCGACGGAATTTTGTCACTACACAAAGTCGAGACCCATCATGCCAGACAGCAACAGTTCAACCCGAGACGGCAAGCGATTCGCTCTTTTTCTTTTTCCGGGGCAGGGTTCACAGTACCGTGGTATGGGTCAGGACCTTTACGAGGCCCATGCCTGTGTCAGAGCGGTCTACGAAGAAGCCGGCGATGTGCTCGGCTATGACATGGCTGAATTATCGTTCCATGACCCGAATGATCAAATCCACCTGACCCGCTACACGCAACCGGCACTACTGACCCACTCGATCGCCTGTCTAAGAGCTTATGAAGACCAGGGTGACCAGCATCTCGTCCCTCAATCAAGCGCGGGCCACAGTCTGGGCGAGTACTGTGCGCTAGTGACGTCAGGAGCCCTGGAATTCCGTACGGCGCTGTCCCTGGTCAGCCGCCGGGGAGAACTGATGGGTCAGTACGGTGAAGGAGAGATGGAAGCGCTGCCCCTGGAAGTCGAGGAAGCAGCGCAGCTTGCCCAGAAACACCTGTGCAGTGTCGCCGCCTGCAACCTGCCTGATCAGACTGTGGTTGGCGGCCGGCCCGAAGACCTCGACGCCCTTGTTGCCGAACTCACCGCGCGGTACCCCAAAAAACGGTCGGCCAGGCTCAAGACTGAGGGTGCATTTCACACCTATTACATGGTGGAGGCAGCCCGCCATTTCCGCGGGGTCCTTGACGAGGCAGAAATCCATTCGCCGGACATTCAGGTCCTGTCAAATTACACCGGCACGTTTCACGATTCGGATAGTCACACCATCAAATCGTGTCTCTTCTGGCAGTTGTTCAACCCCGTGCTTTGGAACAACAATCTGATAGCTGCTGCAGACAGCGGTATTGATACGATCGTTGAGTTTGGAGGCGGAATCGGCCGCGGCGAAACACCGGCCGAGAAAAAACCCAATCTCGCGGGCATCGTCAAAAAAACCTTCAGGCGGGCTACTCATCCGCCGGCCTACCACGCCGTAATCAATTCTGAAACACTGACTGAAACGCTTGAAGCACTGTCCGGTTACAAAGAGTAGCGGGCTGACTCAACGGAGACCGGGACCAGTAGCCGGGATCTAACCTCCGGTCGTGTGGAACACACGACGTTCAGACCGCCTCATTGGACAGGCTCATCCGTCGCCGCCATTCCAGCCAGGCCACACTGCAAAAAGCGATGCCAATAATGGGCAGAACCGCGTAGTTGATCGCAACCCATCCCAGTTTGTCGTGCAGAAACCCTGAACTCACTGCCGTCATGGCCACTGTGCTAAAGACCAGAAAGTCGTTCAGACCCTGAACCTTGGCTTTTTCTGCCGGCCAATAGACTTCGGTCAGAAGCGTCGTACCGCCGACAAACAGGAAATTCCAACCAATACCCAGAAGAACCAGCGCTCCGGTGAAATGGAGGAGTGTTGTGCCGTGCAGATTGACCAGTACACACATCAAGAGCATCACCGGTCCGCAGATCATAATTCGGGTCACGCCAAAGAACCTGATCAGGTGACCGGTCACAAACGAGGGCAGAAACATGGCCACGATGTGCCATTGGATCACACTGGCTGAACTCGCCAGATCAAATCCGCAGCCTTTCATTTCAATCGGGGTTGCCACCATGATCAGGTTCATGACACCGTAAGCTACCAGTGCACTGAAAATTGCCACCAGGCATTCTGGCTGTGAAGCGATCTGCGTCAGAGGACGTGCCGGACCAGATTTTTCCTCGGCTGAAGGTCGTGGCATTTTCAGGAAAATGACCAGCATTATGGACAGCGTGTAGAGAAAAAGAAGACTCACGTAACTGCCGGCATACGGCGCGATCATGAACAGTTCCCAGGTCCATGTTGCGATGCCGGGCCCCAGAAACGCGGCCAAGATTCCCCCGGCCATGACCCAGGAGATGGCTCGGCTCCGGTAGGCATCAGTCGAAACGTCTGCTGCGGCAAAACGATAATACTGACCAAAGCCGTTGATCACACCGATAAGCAGCAAAGCGGCACAAAACAGAACAAAGCTGCGTTCCAGGATCGCGTAGGTCGCTAGAAGGGAACCGCCAACACCGACCGTCAGTCCGAATATGAAGCCGGCCTGCCGACCGATGCGTTTCATCAACAGGGAAGCTGGGAAAGTGATGACCAGCATCCCAAAGAACACGCAGG
>CAJXBY010000104.1 GCA_913051905.1 uncultured Gammaproteobacteria bacterium
ACGCCCAAGGCGGCGCCCGTGCCGAGTGGCCGGGTATAACAAGAAACACAAGGCAAGGGCGAATGCCAAATGAATGCCGCGCTTCGGTAGGTCGATCAGCACTCCCCACCCCAGCAGAAACGGCAAGGGTGAGGCGATCCACAGCTGAAACAACGTCCACGACAGTGCGACAGCAGCGGTTAACCTGGCGAGGCCAGGCGGCAACTGACGACCGCGATATTCAATCTCGTCAGTCGAGAACTTCTGTACGCGGGTCACCGTTACCAGGCATTACAGCCAGAAGAAAGGCCGGCAGGCCCTTATGGCACCTGCCGGCCTCAGAACACATTGGCTACCTAACCTTACATCCAGCCTTGTTCCTTGTAGTACTTGATGGCGCCAGCATGCAACGGTGCGCTCAGCCCGTCCGAAATCATCTGCTGGTGGGAAAGGTGTTTAAAAGCGGGGTGTAGTTTGCGGAAATCATCGATATTCTCAAATACCGCCCGCACTACTTCATAGACCACCTCTTCAGGCACGTCCGACGATGATACAAAAGTCGCCTTTACGCCAAAGGTGGTGACGTCACTGCCACTGGTCTTGTAAGTGCCTGCTGGAATCGTGGCAAATGCATAGAACGGATTATCGGCGACCAGTTTTGCCTCGACATCGCTGTTCAGATTGATGATCCGAGCACCGCAGCCATCCGTTGCTATCGCAACACCTGCATTCGGTACACCGACGGTGTAACCATAAGCATCGATTTTCCCATCACAAAGAGCCTTTGACTGCTCTGAAGAGGTCAGCTCTGTAGCGACCTTGAAGTCACTCGTGGATGTACCATGAGCGTCCATTAACACTTCCATGGTGCCGCGCTGGCCAGATCCGGGATTACCGATGTTGACCCGTTTACCCTTAAGGTCAGCCCAGGTGTTGATCCCCGAGTCTTTCCCGACGATGATATGAAACGGTTCTGGATGTACGGAGAATACTGCACGCAGTTTATCCTGCTTTTTACCCTCCCATTTACTTGAGCCGTTGCTCGCATGGAACTGCCAGTCAGACTGTGCAACACCGAATTCGAGTTCGCCCTGACCAATCTGACCGATGTTGTAGTTCGATCCACCAGTCGATGGTGCCGCGCAACGGATTCCATGTTTTCGGCCCGACTTGCGGCCTTCTGCGGCTTCTCTGTGCACCATGCGACAGACCGAATTGCCCACTACAAAATAAACCCCGGTTGGTCCGCCGGTTCCAATGGATATAAAGGTTTTGTCGGCAATCGCCGATGTTGATCCCAGTACACCGCCGAACAGCAACGCCGATGCAGCAAGGACCGGAACAGCTCGCTTGACATAATTTTTCATAGCCTTCGATCTTCCTTTATTTCAGTTGTGTAATGAACTCGAGAACGTCATTTCTGTCCTTAATCGAGTTTTCCGCATTCCAAAGTTTCTTTTCTATCGTAATGACTAAAGAACATCCAAAACGCGCCAATAGTATAACGAGAATGTTTCCTCAATGGTCAGCGGAACCCTTGGTACTAGGTCGGGAACTGACGAAGCACTGATCCCGGCTGGATGTCTTCTGACAAACTGCCGCTGGCATCGACTACACGCTGCCCGTTGACCCAGACACCGTGGACACCCAGCGGGGGCGTGTGGACGCGTTCAAGTCCACCGGGAAGGTCGTCGACCATACAACGCTCACCGATGCCGACGACGTCAGCATCAAACAGCAAAAGATCAGCACAGCCCCCCACCCTGATCTGTCCGCGCCCGCCAATCCGCATCGCCTCGGCCGGTTGCCGGGTCAACCGATATATGGCGTCCTGAAGCGTTAGATCTCCACGTTCCCGAACAAAGCGCTGTAACAGGTAGAGTCCAGTGCCAGCCTGACAGAAAAATGTCAAATGCGCACCGGCATCACCCAAACCGATACAGGCACGCTCATGCGTTAGCAGTTGTGTGACTGCATCTTCTTCTGCATTGAACATACCCACAGTGAATTCTGTTTCCAGGCATTCGGACAGCGCAATGTCGAGCATACAGTCCAGCGGGTGTTTGTCCTGCGCTTTCGCCATCTCGGCAATCGATCGTTCATCGGGCACCTGATCCTCACAGGCCCCTTTTGATTTGATGGTCATCGTGTTCCATTGGTTTGAAAACCGAAACGGCGCGCCAGCGGTTTCAAGCTCTGATTTCACCCGCGAACGAAAGCTTGGATCACGAAATACGGCCATCTTATCCTCGTCGCAAGAGGCGGCCATTGCTGTCTGCCAAGACGAAAGACTTTCCAGTGGATAAGGCTCACGGAGATTGAAATCCATGATCTCAGGAAATGGCGTTACCTGACCATAGATTTCCTGACCACAGGATGCGGCTCCAGCATACGCCTCCATACAATCGAAGACATCTGTCGGGTGGCCTGGGTCCTGCAGCATCGGACACACCTGCACTGGGCGGCCACTGAGCTCAGCAAGCTCTTCAATGAACTGGATTGAGGTGGCGGCCCCTTTGGTGATCTGGAAAATGCCACGGCCAGCTTCGCCAAGAACGCGCGCGAGCTCCCGGAATTCGTCATCACAGGCAAAGCGGGATGGCATCGGTATGCCTCCTTCACCGTTGTGAGATTCCAGAGTCGAGGTGCCCAGGCCGATTGCCCCGGATTCCAAGGCTTCACGCAGCAGATCACCAATGGCTTTGATTTCTCCGGGTGTCGCCGGCCGTTTTGCCGCATCGGTACCCATAACATAAGTTCGTATACACGAATGGTTCGCGAATGCAGCAACGTTGGGTACGACCCCCCGGGCTGTTAGGACATCCAGGTACTCACCAAAAGTCTCGAAGTTCCAGTGAACACCGTGTAACAGTGCCTCCAGCGGCATCCCTTCGACCTTGGTGAGGTTCTTGAGGGTGAGATCACGATGATCCGGATGGCAGGGGGCCAATCCGAAACCACAGTTGCCCACCACTACGGTAGTCACCCCCATCTGGGGTGAAGGGTTGGCACTGGCATCCCAGGTCAGCTGGGCATCGTAGTGCGTGTGTATATCAACAATACCGGGAGCGAGGACAAGACCTGATCCATCGATCAGTTGCTTACCGGTCAAGCCCTGTTCACCAACTGCAGTTATTACACCATCACGAACCGCAACATCACCGGTTACTGGCTCATCGCCAGACCCGTCAACAATTAACGCATCTCGAATGACCAGGTCGTTCATTCCGGGTGCTCGTCTGAGATATTGCCTCCCCAGGTCATAAGGTCAGTGGTACACAACCCGAGTACCAGGCGATATCTTGCTCGTCCAGTATTGTCGATCAAGTAACTTAATATAGCTGTTTTGCGGCAGTTATTCGTCGTCGCCTGTACCATCCAATTTTTCGGTGATTGCATTCTCTGTAAATCCTGAGTGGGAGGGTCGGAGGGTCTTTGTGAGCAAAGCTAGCAGTTCAGCCTTAATTCTGCGGCGTATATTATGCGCGAGCGTTCAGTTTTCATAAGATCGCCACGACACCCCGTTCTAATTGTAAATGTGCTAACTTGCATGGCTGTCTTTGAGGAGGGAGTGATGGAAAAATCAACCATAATTGGCCCTGGAGGTCATTGGTCCGGGGTGGTCTCCAAAGGAGAGGCGTTGACGATTGTTGACTTGAAAGGCGGGCAGGGCGTTGATTTTCTTTGCTACAACGCAGACCGACCGGAAGAGCGGTATCACGCGCCAAACACCTTAAAAGCGGCGCTGACGCTGAAACTGACGACGGGTCACACGCTCTATTCAGATGACGCCCGGCCGATCTTCTCGATCACCGACGATACCTTTGGCGCGCATGACACCATTGGTGGGTGTTGCAGCGAGGTGAGTAATCAAATGCTCTACCGTGTTGCGGGCACCACCGGATGTCGGGAAAACTTTCTCACGGCGTTGGAGCCCTTTGGACTCGGTCGCAGGGATATCGTGCCGAATATCAATTTCTTCTGTGACGTGCCGGTCCACGAGGATCGCACATTGTCTGAGACCGTGTTTGTTCCCAGCAAAGCCGAAGCCGGGGCTCAGGTGACGTTGCGGGCCGAGATGAATGCGCTCGCCGTGATCTCAAACTGTCCACAGGTGAATAATCCCTGCAATCACGGAAACCCAACGGAAATTGAGGTGAGGGTAACTGGAGCGGGTAGACGAATTTAGTTACAAAGGGGTTCTGTACTGTGCTTGTAGCTGGTGCCCGGTTGTCTGGTGGCCCTAATGTAGTGCCCCATACAAAAGTTCAACTATAGGAAGAGGAAAACATGTTTGAAGCAATCAAAAAATATGCCGTCTTCAGTGGACGATCAGGAAGAAAATGACGAGGTCCGGCAAGTTAGAGCTAAGATCGCCCGATCGGCAACCAGCGAAAGATTGAGTCACGTTTGCGAACTGATTGTTCAGGGATTCCCATGAAGCGCAACGTCCTCAATGTCTTAAATGCCGCGAGCCTGGGAATGCTGCTGGGGGTGATGCCTTGTGTACAAGCAATTACGCCGGTAAACAGCGGGTTCACCATCGAATGGAACAATGAACAGACGATCAGTCGAATCGGAACTAGGGACGATGCAATTATTGATGGCGTGGTGTATACGGTTGAAGCGGAGGCCGATGACAATGGGGAGAACACCCCCACTGAACCGTCAGAGAAACTCCCCAAATGTTATGAGTGCCCTTGCGGCATGATTGCCGAACAAGGAGGGCTTAAGAAGCTTTCAATTGCCTGAGGGGGTAACGCAGTAACGCCCACCTTCCTAACGACTATTCGTGCGTGCAGCTATCCATGCCTGGTCACTAACTTTTTCCGGAACTTTGCAGACATGAGAAATCTAGTAGGTCAGCCAATCGAACTGATCGATACCCCGGCTCCTCTGGTTCATCTAGATGCCCTGGAGCGCAATATCACCAGGATGAGCCGAACGATTATCGACGAAGCTGGAGTCGGCTGGAGGCCTCATACAAAATCAATGAAAAACCCCGATCTCGTCCAGCTGTGTCTGGATGCAGGTGCACATGGGATCACGTGCGCGAAGCTGGGGGAAGCTGAAGTCATGGCAGCTGCTGGAATCAGGAATATTCTGGTTGCTAATGAGGTGGTGGGCCAGACCAAGATATCCCGACTGGTTAAGTTGTGTGAAACCTCGGATGTGAAAGTTTGTGTGGATAACCTGGACAACGTTCGACAAATTGATCAGGCAGCAGCGGCTACTGGGGTCCGGCCACAGGTCCTTATTGAAGTCGATGTGGGTATGGGCAGAGCCGGTGTGAAGCCGGGACAACCCGTAGTCGACCTTGCTAAAGAGATTTCAGATGCTGCAAATATCGAACTGGTGGGTTTACAGACCTGGGAATCGCACACTCTGTCGATAGCAGATGAGTCTGAGAAAAAACGACAGATAATTTCAGCTCTGTCACTTTTTACCGATAGCGCTGATCAGGTCCGCAAAGCAGGAATACCGCTGGAGATCATCAGTTGCGGAGGTACAGGCACATACTGGATCAGCGCGTTTGCGTCCGGGATAACCGAAGTCGAAGCCGGAGGTGGTATCTTTGGATGTGCCAAATATCGAAACGACTTCGGTGTTGATCTGGAACCCGCGCTCACGATCCTGACAACGGTAACGAGTCGACCTGATTCGGACAGAATCATTTGCGATGCAGGCTTTAAGGCAAGTGGCAAGGGGTTTGGTGAGCCGGAAGTCCTGGACTGTGGAGAGGTCAAGTCATTCAAGTTTTCTGCAGAACACGGTTCGATATTTCTCGCCCAAGACCACACGTCGCCTCGCCCGGGCGACCAGATTGAATTTGTGCCGGGGTACTCAGATGCAACTGTCTTTCTGCATGATTGTCTTTATGGTGTGAGGGCGGGACGCGTGGAATCCGTGTGGCCGGTTGTCGGGAGAGGAAAACTGCAATAAAGAAGGCCCCACCGAAGCGAGGCCCTTCATTGATGGACCCCGCACGTTGGCCAGTATTTGTGTGAGCGGTACCGAGTCCGACAGATTCGCCGCCCTGGACGCCTAAAATTCGAACTTTACCCGCGTTGTGGAATATCGACCCGCTTACCCCGCGGAATCTCGCCTTGTGGGTCATAAAAGGGCAGCGTCACCAGTATGCCGTCGTACTGCTCGCCGTCAATACATCCCACAGAAACCGCCTCTCCTGTGTGAAACCCCGTTCCATCCATCAGGACAAAGCCGATTCCATGTTTCAGAAAAGGTGAAAAGGCACCCGCTGTAACCGTACCTGCCGGCCTTCCTGAAACCTGAACGCCGGCACCGATATGAGGTTCTGCGGACGGGCAGGCAATCCCCCAGAGGCGTGTCTCCCGTGGCGCTTCTTCTAGCGCCTGCTTGCCAAGAAAATGTGGTTTCTTCATGTCGACAAAACGGCCGAGGCCGACATCGAATGGAGTCGTAAAACGATTAAAGTCGGAGCCCGCGTTCAGAATCCCCGCCTCGACCCGGCGGATGTGCATGGAATCCAGCCCGTGCAGATTCATTCCGTGCGGTGTTCCTTTTGATTCAAGGTGATGCCACAGCGCCACCGGATCGTGATGGGGTTCGGTGTAAAACTCCCAGCCGAGTTCATTGGTGTAGCCCGTTCTTGAAATCACCACCTTTTGACCGCCCAGGCTGACCCTGGCGATACCGAAATACCCGAACGGTTCGGGCAGGCCATCATCTGAGGCGGCTTGCAGGACTTTCATTGAATTCGGTCCCTGTACCTGAGAGACATACACCTCGGGATCCGTGATGCTGACGGCGAGCCCAGCAGCGTGAGCCCGCGCCCAGCTATAGAGGTCTCCATCGGCCTGTGCGTACCAGAAGCGCTCGTCAGAGAGCCGGAGGACCACACCGTCAGTAATCATTCCGCCATCTTCATAACAGGCAAGCCCATAGCCACACCGGCCGGGCTTCAGTTTCGTGAAATCCTTGGTAAAGAGAAGATTCACCAGCTGCTCAGCATCCGGGCCTTCAAACTGCAGGGGCAACTCGCCTGTATGCAGCACGGCGGCTTTCTGGCGCAGCAGCCAGTAACCCTCTTCTGTATTGATCTTGTCAAAGTGGCACGCCATCAGGCGCCGGTTGTAAACCGTATAGTGAGGACCATAGGGTCGTTCGATCTCGTGATACGGGTGCCGGCTGATACCAAAGTCCCAGCCCGCCCCGGGAATGGTGCTGACGAGGTCGCGTCTTTTGCCGTCGCTGGAAGCCATTGCTTTCCTGTAAGTCGATCTGAACAAACGCATCAGAGTCTAATCTTGTGTGTTGGGGATACACAATGAAGGCAGTGGATACTGATGAGAAGTTCGACAACAGGAACTCTTTTGTCCCCTCGTGATTTTCAGATTCTGGATAAAAGAGAAGAGAAGATGGCAGGATAAAAACTGAATAGCGGCTAGATGACGCGCATTTCTGCGGCCCTGGCGTGACCCTCAAGACCCTCCAGCCGGGCGAGCGCAGCGGTGTCCCGAATCACATCATTCTCAGGGCCTGTGTCACTCGACATCCAGGTGCGCATGCGTAGGAAAGTCAGTACAGAAAGCCCTGCAGAAAAACGCGCGGTCCCGCCGGTGGGTAAGACGTGATTGGGCCCGACCCCGTAATCACCAAACACCTCGGCGGCCCCACCTCCGAGAAACAGGGTGCCGTAATGATTTAATCGTGATACCGCGTCTTCAAGATCTTCGACGTGTACCTCAAGGTGCTCCGGGGCGAGGCGATTGCAGGCTTGCGCGGCTTCCTCGATCGACTCGACCAGAACAGCAAAGCCACTTGCCAGGGCGGCTTCTGCTGTGACCCGGCCCGGCAATGACTCCAACTGTTCCTTCAGCGCACTGTTCACCTGCGAGATCAGTTTGTATGAGGTGGTCACGAGAACGGGAAGCGCGTCAGTATCATGCTCCGCCTGGGCAATCAGATCAGCCGCGACGACATTGGCATCTGCATTTCTATCTCCACAGACGACGAGTTCCGAGGGGCCCGCCAGCATATCAATCCCGACATACCCGGAAACATACCGCTTGGCGGCTGTCACCCAGCGGTTACCGGGTCCCACAATCACGTCACACGCGGGTACCCCTTCGACACCAAAGGCCATGGCGCTAATAACCTGAGCGCCTCCGATGGCAAGCAGTGAATCCGCTCCGGCAATACCCGCCGCCGCCAGGGTCAATGTCGTCGGCTTGGGTGATGCAACCAGAACGCGGGTCACCCCGGCAACACGGGCAGTCACAGCCGTCATCAACACTGACGACGGAAGCGAAAATCGGCCGCCGGGTGCGTAGCAGCCGGCAGAGTCCACCGGGGCAAAGGTGTGTCCCGCCTTTCCCCCGGGGATTTCCATCTCGAGATCCAGAAGCTGGTCGCGTTGCCCCTGAGCAAATTTCTCGATCCTGAGCGCCGTCCGTTCCAGGACTTCCCGGCCTTCAGCATCTAAACTCTCGACCGCGGATTCGAGCGCGTCACGATCATAGCTAATGGGTTGCCCGGGGGTAATGTCACCCAGGCGCTTCGCCTCCGCGAGTAATACTGGCCGGCCTCCCGTTCTGACACGCTCGACAATATCCACGGCCGCGACATAGGTTTCGGCATCGACAGGCTCACGCCGCAGCGTTTCTAGTTCAGCGAGTGTCTTGATCTTGAGTGTTGCCATCGCCTAGATCCTTCCCGTTACGGGTGCTTTGGGGTCACCACTGCGTCTGCTGATCCTTAACGCGCGGCGGTCCAGTTCGCGTTCGACGTCTGCTATCCGTACACCGGTCCGGGCCATGGCAACCATTGCAAAATAGATCAGATCAGCCGCTTCATG
>CAJXBY010000105.1 GCA_913051905.1 uncultured Gammaproteobacteria bacterium
AGAAGGGCGTAATCGATGCCACCGAGTTCTCGATGCCTGCCATGGACATCAAGTATGGCTTCTACCAGATTGCTAAGAACAACTACTTCCCAGGTTGGCACCAGCAGGTTTCGATCGGTACGCTGCAGATCAACATGGACAAGTGGAATTCATTATCTGATCAGAACAAGATCATCCTCGAAACCGCCTGCCGCTCGAGCCTGGCACGTTCCTACGTCGAAACTGAAGCAGTTAATCCTGGCGCCATGGTCGAGATGGGTGAAAAGTACGGTGTAATTACCCGTCGCTGGACCGACGATCAGATTGCCGTCTTTGAAAGAGCATGGAATGAAGTGGTTGAAGAAGATTCAGCCAAAGATCCCCTGTTCAAAGAGGTCACAGAGAGTTATCGCAAATGGCGTAAGGAATATGCCAAGTGGGGTGCGGCACAAGCTCTGAAGCCTACTTATTTGGACTAATCTGAATCGCTGTTTACGCAAAGCGGTTTACGCTGTAGATTGTTAAGTGGTATGGACTGGGGCCAGAGATCTGGCCCCAGTCACTATTAGAAGACCTCATAGAGCATGGAGTGAGACTGGAATGGAAGGCATCCAAAAGGGATTAGCCCAGCATTGGGGCAAGGCACTGGTGGGCTTGATCGTGCTGGCAATCATCATTGCCTACACTTCAATCAGCAACATGGATGAAGAAGCCCAAGACCTGGTGCTGGAATTCTTCCAGGACTATTTGCCCCTCTGTATGTTTGTGACGCTGGCCTGCTTACTGTTTTCTGGATTCCCGGTGGCCTTTATTCTCGGCGGCTTAGCCTTTCTGTACGGAATTCTCGGTTACTTTCTCGATATGTTTTCACTGATCGAATTTTTCAACTTTCTGCCGAGAATCTGGTTCCAGGGTGCGGAAAACCTCGTGCTGGTCGCTGTACCCGCTTTTGTTTTTATGGGCGTGATGATGGAACGCAGTGGTGTGGCCAATGACCTTCTGTACTGCGTGCAGGTCCTGCTCAAGAACGTCGCAGGTTCGCTGGCTCTGGCGGTCATCGTGATGGGAACGGTGCTGGCCGCAATGACTGGAATCATCGGCGCGTCGGTCACCATGATGACCGCGCTCGCCCTGCCAACCATGATAAAGCAGGGCTACAAGAACTCTCTATCCTGTGGCTGTATCGCAGCCTCCGGTACGCTCGGCATACTGATCCCACCCAGTATTATGTTGATTATCATGGCCGACCTCATGGCCGTTTCGGTCGGCAACATGTTTATGGCGGCAATTGTTCCCGGACTCGTGTTGGCATTTTTCTACCTCGCATTCGTTGCCATTTATGCTTATATGCGGCCAGCTGTCGCACCCAGCCTGCCACCAGAACTGTTATACGTGCCTCGAAACAAATATGCGGGGATGATATTCAAGAGCTTCTTGCCTCCTGTAATCCTGATCTTCATGATCAAAGGCTCGATACTATTCGGTATTGCAGCCCCAAGTGAGGCAGGTGCAGTCGGTGCTTTCGGTACAATACTTCTCGCCATTGGCAATCGCAGATTGACAATGGACCTTCTCAGAGGGGTTTGTCACACCTCGGCTCGAACCATTGCGATGATTTTCTTTATCATTATCAGTGCGACGTGCTTCGCCTATGTCTATCGCTCACTGGGCGGTGACGATATTGTTGAGCACCTGATTCTCGAGGCTGGACTGACATCATGGCAATTGCTCATCCTGCTGATGGGCATCACCTTCTTTTTGGGATTTTTTCTAGACTGGATTGAAATAACACTGATCGTGTTGCCAGTATTCGCGCCTCTCATCGTGGGACTAGATTTTGGTGACCATGTGGCACAGAAAGATATCGTGTTCTGGTTTCTCGTCCTGATGGCCATCAATCTGCAGACGTCATTTCTAACGCCCCCGTTCGGCTTCGCGCTGTTCTATCTCAAAGGGATCGCACCCAAAGAGGTAAAGATTCAGGAAATCTACAAAGGGATTATTCCGTTCGTCCTGTTACAACTGTGCGGACTGATCCTGGTGATGTGGAAACCCAACGTAGCGCTGTGGTTGATGAAAGCAGCCTACGACTACTAAGTCGATGACCGAATTGATTCTGGAGATAAAGTAACGTGAGCCAAACCACGACCACCGGGCCCGAGGGCGAAGCGATCCACCAGCTATCGCAGGACGAGCTCCCAATCGCACTGAAAATCAGCGAAGCGCTGCGCCGCTTCGTCGATCGCGTGGGACGTTTCGGCTCTTGGTTCGCGATGCCGATGATACTGATCACGGCATTTGACTTAACAATACGAAAAACCAAGTTCATTAAGATTGCAGGAGACCCCTGGCAAATCTGGTTACGCGAAAACGTCAGCCCGGTATTTGATTCCACGCTCCTCCAGGAACTCGAATGGCATTCTCACACGGCCTTGTTTGCTCTGGTTCTAGGTTTCGGCTACGTTTGGAACACCCATGTACGCGTGGATCTCGTCAGGGAGCACCTTAATTTCAAGAAAAAAGCCTGGCTGGAGTTCATAGGTATCAGCATCTTCCTGATTCCTTTTACCTGCATCATCATCTACTTTTCCTATATGTATACCGTCGACTCTTGGGCACTGAATCGGCATGATGGGTGTGCGTGGTGGCAATGCGGTGAGATATCCGCATCACTCGTCGGACTCTCACACCGCTGGCTCATTAAAGGCGTCCTCGTTTTTGGCCTTATTGTTGCACTACTTGCAGGAATCGCCGTCTGGCTACAGGTGGCGATTGCACTCTTCGGTCCGAAACATTGGCGATTCGACTTGATGACAATCGAATGGCCCGAAGAGACAGGATCCCGCACGGAAGGCAAAGAACGAATGGATCTCGAGAAACTCGACGACCAGCTTGAGATTCAAGCAGCTCGCATGCGGGAGCAGCAGGTTGCATCGGATGCTGAACAACAAAACAAACGCGAATAAGGTCACTGACCAAAAGATTCACGTAAGAATAGCCTCTCGGATAATCCACGGTGCTCGACTGGGAAAATCTATTTAAGCGCTACGTATGGGATGATCGAACCACACCATACTTCGTTCCCCTCTCCCGACTAAATCGGCTCCAGGCCGACAACGAGATACTCGCCTATTGTCTTTTCTTGGGTGTTTTATTTGGGGTGGTTGCACTCACCTCACTAAGTGATGCCACACCACACGGTCGCTCACCATTCATTACTCTTTACGCGATCACGGTAGTCCTCGCGGCAATCACCTTTGGCTTTGCCAAAACCTACTATGCGGCAGTTTACTTGAGTGCCACGCCCGTCGCGGGACTGATCTACCTCTTGATTTACGGGTTTCAATCCGATCGACACCGTATTGACACCTTGCTTGTGATTTTTCTCGTGCTGCTCATGCTGTGGTACTCGTTGCGCGTGATCAGGTTGGCACGAGCCTATCACAGCCTACCCATACCTAAGGGAGAAACCCAACCCAGGCGCCGGTTGTTTAAAAAGTGAGCGTCTATGACGGCCAAAGGAACTATATTCCAGGGCGCCTGTATTTCCCTCATCATATATCTCTTTATGTTCTCGTAACCGTTGTCTCTATCACTGCAGAAGTTATAGGGGTCAACTGGCTACACTTTTGGCCGATGATGGCCTGGAGCATCGTGCTTGCCGTTCACTACTTTATCGCCAGCACACTTGCGATCGATGAGACCTGGGTCAGCGAGAAAGCAGTCGACGTCCGAACGCGAAGCTACGACTTCGATCACATTTACAATATCGACAAGCGCTTTGAACAAGGTCACGACAGCGTGACTCATCCAGAAGAACGAAAACACTGAGACTTGAAATTTCTAGACGCCCATCAGCATTTTTGGGATCTCGACACAAACTATTATCCTTGGCTTTGTGATCACCCTCCCCTGCCGTTTCGTTATGGGAACTACGCTTCTATCCGGCGCAACTATTTACCTTGCGACTATGCGCAGGACACCGCTGGACTGGAGATCATAGGCTCGGTCCACGTTGAGGCCGAATGGAATCCGAATGACCCAGTCGGCGAGACCCGCTGGCTGAGTCATATCAGCCGGAAACTACCCCATCCAGTCGTCTTCGTTGCACATGCCCAGTTCAATCATCCCGATATCGAGGAAGTCTTAAACGGTCACTCTGATTTTGCCCAGGTACGGGGAATTCGCCATAAGCCGAAAGCGACTGAAGAAGGTTCGGTGGCTGACAAGCGAGGTGTGCGCGGCTCAATGGACGATCCTCAATGGCGGAAGGGCTACGCCCTTCTGCAGCGTTACGGCTACTCCTTCGACCTGCAGATTCCCTACTGGAACCTCGACCAGGCGGCTGACCTTGCGGCTGACTTTCCCAAAATCATGATCATCATTAATCACACCGGCTTACCCGCCAGGAGAGACCGTTCAGATATTGCACGGTGGTATGATGCTCTGGCACGCATTGCCGAGCAGCCGAATGTGGCCATCAAGATTTCAGGTCTGGGGCTGCCTCACCAGACCTGGTCGGTTGAAGCCAATCGCGAAATCGTGTTGAAGGCTATCGACCTGTTCGGCACTGATCGCTGCATGTTTGCCAGCAATTTTCCGGTTGACAGCCTATGCGCAGGCCTTGGCAATATCATCCAGGGCTTCAGAAAGATCGTAGACCACCTGTCCGACGCCCAGAAAGCCGCTCTGTTCCACGGCAATGCTACCCAAATCTATCGTTTCAACAAATGAAAACCGCAATCACTTATTTGCTTTTTGCCAGTATCGGGCTGGGTATCATGTTCGTTGCTGCCATACCCTGGCCGTCCACGATCTATATTCTCACCGGCGCATGCGAATCTTCTGCTCAATACGTTGCTGGAGAGTGCTCCGTCAATACACACAACTGGGATTGGTGTGTCACCGATGAGTTTGTCAAGAAAATGAGGCAATCGGACTGCAAAGCAGCCAACGGACAGCTGTATTACAACGAGAAAATTGCAAAACAGGCTCACGTTGATTTGCGATCTTCTGGCCATTGAAGTCAGATTTGAATTTACCGATACTGGAGGTCCAGAGTTCCTCAAATAGGGTTAACTCCGTAACCAATTGAGTAAAACTGACGGGAGGAAAAATACCATGTCACTGTCCGATGAACTGGCCTACCGCTCTCTCACCTCGCTGGCCTCGAGTATTCGACGACGAGAACTCTCCCCCGTTGAGGTTGTTGATGCGTTTATTGACCGAATTCGTATGCGAAACCCTGCTGTGAACGCTTTTGTTTGCGAGGATTTTGACCGGGCACACGATGAAGCCGTAGTTGCTGAAAAGAAACTAACCGATGGAAGCACGACCGGCCCCCTACACGGCATACCGGTGGCAATCAAAGACCTTTTCAGCTCAAAGCCCGGCACACCGATGACCATGGGCGGGGTCCGTGCGATGAAAGACAATATCACCCAGCACCGCTGCATATTCACGCAACGGATTGAGCAGGCTGGTGCCATCGTTATTGGCAAGACCAACAGCCCTGTTATGGGCTTTCGCGGAACCTGCGACAATTACCTCTTTGGCCCGAGCCGCAACCCTTTCGATACTTCCAAAAATACCGGGGGCTCCTCGGGGGGTGCTGCAGCTGCGGTCGCCGACGGAATGCTGCCCCTTGCCGAAGGCACCGACGGCGGCGGGTCGATCCGCATTCCGGCATCGTGGTGCGGCGTCTATGGCTATAAAGCAAGCTACGGCCGCGTGCCTTCACTGAGTCGACCCAATGCATTCGCCAGCGACACCCCATTTTCTTTCTCCGGCCCCATCACGCGTACGGTTGAAGATGCCGCACTGGCCCTAAATGCTCTCTCTGGCTACCACCCGGGTGATCCATACAGCATAGACGACAATACGGATTTTCTGCCGTCGATCGAGCGTTCGATCCGGGACTGGAAAATCGCCTACAGTCCGAACTTTGACGTCTTCCCGGTAGATTCTGCGGTCAGCGGAATCATCGACACTCAAGTGAAGGCCTTCGAGGAGGAAGGCGCACACGTCGAGCAGATCGACATCGGAATCGGGCGCCCCCAGCAGGAATTGAGTGACCTCTGGTGCAGGCTGATCGCCCCTCGCAACATTGCCACCCTGGAAGCTGTGAAAGAAAGTGGTGGTGTTGATCTGCTGGGCGATCATCATCAGGACTTTCCAGCGGAATACCTGCGCTGGATCGGGATCGGCCAACACCTGAGTGCGGTTGAGTTCTACAAGGACCAAGAGATTCGAACCGAGATCTATGACGCTATACAGTCCGTTCTGAGCAAATACGATCTCCTGATCACGCCGACCCTGGCTTGCCTACCCGTCGAGAACAGCAACGACGGCAACACAGTGGGACCTACAGAAATCAATGGTGAAACGGTCGATCCTTTGATTGGCTGGTGCCTGACCTATTTGCTGAACTTCACAGGACACCCTGCAGCTTCTATACCGGCGGGACTAAGCGAAGACGGTCTACCGGTCGGCATGCAGATCATTGGCCGTCGCTATGCCGATGCCGATGTCCTTGCCGCCAGTGCTGCCTTCGAGCGCCTTCGCCCCTGGCATGAAAGCTACCGCAAGTGTGCGGAACGGGTCCTCTGAGTGATCGCAACTGAGTTCAGATCCGTTCACTCAAAACTGAATTGCTGATGGCAGGCCGTCTTCAGGGTAAAAGAGTGCTGATCACCGGTGCAGCCAGCGGTATCGGTCGGGCCGCCGCCCGTCTTTTCGCGGCAGAAGAAGCGCAGCTGACACTCTGTGACCGACTCGCTGCCGACAACCGGAGACTGGCCAACGAAATCGAATCCGGCGGTGGCATTGCACAAGCCATCGAGACCGATGTTGGGAGTCCAGATGCGATGCAGGCCGCCGTGGCCAGCGCAGTAGAGACTTACGGGGGGTTGGATGTCATCTACAACAACGCTGGCGGCGCCACCGGCAACGATGGACCGGTCACTGACATCGATCTGGATGAATTTTGGCGAACCATCCGCGTCGACCTATTCGGCACCCTGCTCGGCTGTCGCTATGGTATTCCGCATCTCGTCGAAGCGGGCGGCGGCTCTATCATCAACACCACTTCAATCCGGGCCATGATCGGTACCGCAGGCGCAGACGCCTATACGTCGGCCAAAGGCGGGGTGATCACCCTGACTCGCGCACTGGCCCTGCAGTGGGCAGAGTCCGGAATCCGGGTCAACGCTATTGCGCCGGGAGTGATCCTTACCGAACGTGTGCAAAAAATGCTCACAGAAGACGATCCCGTGAGGGTCAAGACACCACTGGGACCCAGCCAACCCGAAGAGGTCGCGCCACTCGCACTCTACCTCGCATCGGACGAATCACGGCAGATGACCGGTATGATCCTGCCGCTCGACGGCGGCGCGAGCGCGGTCTGAAATAGCGCACCGGTTATTTCCTTTTCTCCAGAACCGAGGAGACTCCCTTTGGCGGCAAATGAAATGACAAACCGACGCGTAACACTGGCTGCCCGTCCCGAGGGCGTGCCCAAGGACAGTGACTTCCAAATCATCGAGGAACCGGTACCGGTCCCTGGTGACGAGGAACTTCTGCTCAGAACAATTTACCTGTCTTTAGACCCCTATATGCGCGGGCGCATCAGTGCCGCCCGATCCTACGCAGCCAGCGTCGAGATCGGCCAGACCATGGTCGGGGCGACCGTCAGCAGCGTTGTCGCTTCAAATCACCCCAAATTCGAACCGGGCCAACTGGTGCTGGGTTACTCCGGTTGGCAGGATTATGAGATCAGTAATGGCAAAGGACTCACCCGGCTAGACCCGAACACGCGATCCATCAGCACCGCGCTGGGCGTCATGGGCATGCCAGGACTAACGGCTTATGTCGGTCTGCTCGATATCGGCCAGCCTAAAGCTGGGGAAACCGTTGTCGTATCTTCGGCTGCTGGAGCCGTCGGGTCGGTTGTGGGCCAGATCGCCCGCCTCAGGGGGTGCCGCACAGTCGGTGTTGCAGGAACGGCCGATAAATGCCGTTACACCATCGACGAATTTCGATTCGACCAGTGTCTCAACTACAACGATACCGACTTCGATGAGCAGCTTAAAAACGCCTGCCCAGACGGCATCGACATCTATTTCGAAAACGTCGGTGGCAAAGTGTTTGACGCAGCCTGCAGCCTGATGAACAACGCCGGCCGGATCCCGGTCTGCGGCATGATCGCCCGATACAACGACACTGCTCTACCAGAAGGCCCGGATACACTGCCCCGCCTGATGCGTGCAATCCTGAGCCGCCGTCTGCTTGTGCAGGGCTTTATCGTCACCGACCACGGACACCGGCTGGGTGATTTCCTCAAAGATATGGCAGGGTGGCTGGCAACGGGTGAAATCCGTTATCGGGAACACGTCACCACAGGTCTCGAAAACGCTGTGGAGGCATTTCAGGGACTGCTGGCCGGGGACAATACGGGCAAGGCCTTGATCCTCGTCTCCGATGATCCGACCGTCCAGGATTGAGCCATCTGGCCAGAGACTATCCGAAACCCTGTTTCATTCATATTTTCAACCTCTTACAAACATCTTGTTGCTTGGAACTTGCAGTGGTTATACTGAACAAGCTTTCACCCACTAAAGGAGCTTTAACTCAATGAAAATTATGAAATCGATCTTGGGCTTGATGACGGCGGTTCTGTTCTCGCTGACGGCCGCAGTCACCACGGCACAAGCCGGTTCGGTCCTCAAGATCGTGCCCCATGCGGATCTGAAAAACACCGATCCGATCTGGACGACGGCATACATCACCAGAAACCACGGGTACATGATCTACGACA
>CAJXBY010000106.1 GCA_913051905.1 uncultured Gammaproteobacteria bacterium
AGCGTGTCCAGTCCGAGGTGAGCCGTGCCCAACAGTGTATCAATTTTCGCCGCTGAGAGTTCTGCAGCGACCGTCATCCGGCTCAGGAGCTGGCTCCAGTTGGCTCTGGGCTTCGATCAGCTGCCATACAATGCCCCGGACGTCCTCGTCGCTTAGTCGGGCAGGCAGGTCCCCGCGTTGCTCACGAGTGAGACCCGCGGTCAGTAGATGACTGGCGGAGGAGGTCACTGTCGCTTGCCGCCAGGGTCGGTTGAGCTGCGAGAATTAGCAGCATACCGACGAGTAACCCGATCAGAGGCACGCATTCAGACAATAGTGATTTCATCCTTAGCCTCAGTTCCAGACAGTGAGTGGTCTATTCATTACTCATAAAGATGCACAATCCGAGGAAACTATATATGGCACCCAACTATCGGACAAATTGCGTGCTGGCTAATCGGTTGTGATGGGACAGGGGAAGCGTATGACTGAGAGCCGGTCTGGCATTCCATTCGGCGGGTCAGGGCTTTTAGCCGCCGAGATTGATGCTGACAAAACCCTCTAGAATGATGCGCATATCGGCAACCGAGACGCCGTCGTTGTAGAACGGCTCAGCATAGATCCCGCAGACGAGTTTATGTACCTGTGGTTGTGATGCCGATTCCAGCCTCAAGGAATAGTTCATATTCACTGGTTGGTCTATGAGACCGCCAGCCAGTAGCAGTCGTCGGGGAACGCGCAGGTCTTTCGATGCGTCAGCAAGCAGGTATTCGCGGCCGGCGCTCATCTCATTCTCGCGCCGCTGCCGGGTAATGTTAAAGGTGTCTGCGAGGATCCGTGCAGGGTTCTTCATCTCTGAACGGGGGCGGCGCATTTGAAAAAAACAGTAAGGCTCGTAGGTGTGCCGGATCTTGTTGGCGGTCTCGCCCTGCTGGATATAGATTCTCGACTTTCCGGCTTCGATCTCCAGATCTTGATGGAGCGTCACGGTTGAACCCGAGGGCAGTTTGAACCGTACCGATGACTCGGTCCTGCTGGCAACCGACTGGCCGCTTGCCAGCAGGACCGTCAAAACCAGCGCAATAATCAATTTGAAGCGCATGAGATTCTCTCCTCCTAAAGCCACAGAGTCTGGTCGGGTGCCGAATCCTTATTTTGGCAGATGAAAACCGGATCTGGGCTTGTCTGGAAATTGTTTGTCAAAGTTAAAGTTAAGGTATCGTGACTTGATCGGAACATTCTAAATCCTTGATGAATTTTTACCGAAGGTTCGTATTCACTCTGATACTGCTGGCCGGTCTGGTTTCGGGCTCGGTTCTGGGGGACTGCGATGGTGGCAGCAGCGACTCGGGCACGCAGTCCTGTAGCACCTACAAGATCAAGGACGGTCAACTCTACTGGTTCTGTGGCGGGGACTGAGGTCAGTGGGAATATCAGCGAGAAGCAACGTCCGAGGACAACCAAAAATACTGCGAAGTCTCGCAACTCAGTCGCAGCCCCGCGCGGGCTTTACCGGCCGAACAGAAAGTGGCCTCAGCACAGCACCTCGAAATTTCGGTGCGTGGTGGTTGACCGGTCGACTGTCATCCGGACCTCCCAGGGTCCGATGAATGCACCCATCCCGATTGCCGGGTTGAAGGCGCTCAGTAGCGATGCTCCGGAAGGGGCATGCAATTTGAGCCAGACGGTGATGCGAATGCTGCCGGAGCTGTAAAATTCGTAGACCGTCTGTTCCTGGCGTTTGCCTGACGGATCGATCCAGTCAACGTTCAGCACGTGATCTCCGTCGGTCAATCCGCTGACATTAATCACTGCGTAGATTTTGTCCGAGCAACGGAACACCCGGTCATTGGCAGTGACCGGTCGACCGTCAACGAGCGAAGCGGTGACGAATGCCTCGATCTGTGCGCCGGCAAGTGCCGTGTTGCTACCGGCCAAAACGATCAGAACGTAGAGGCAAAGGTACAGCAGGCGGCCCACGATCGCCCCCAGACCGTCAGGCAGCTTTGCGCAGCAATCCTTCTGTTTCAGCGACCGCTGCGCCCAGTTTGTCGAACAGCTCGTCGATCTGGGATGATTCAATGATTAGAGGCGGACAGATGCCGATGACGTCTCCGGGTAGTCCCCGTACGATCAGACCCCGCGCAAGGGCACTGGCAGCAAGTGCGGCCGCTGCCTTGGCCTCGACCGGAAACTGTGTCCGCGTGGCCTTGTCCTCGACCAGTTCCAATGCAGCGATCAGACCGACACCACGCGCTTCTCCCACGATCGTACTGGTGGAGAGCTCTGCCAGGCGTTCCAGAAAATGCGGCGCCACGGACTGAACGTGGCCGATCATGTCGCGCTCCTCGTAGATCTTCAGCGTCTCCAAAGCGACTGCCGAACACACGGGGTGACCCCCATAGGTGTATCCCATACCCAGGGCACCATGCTTACGACTCTGTTCTTTGAATACATCATAGATCTTGTCCGAGATCATCAGGGCCGAAATTGGTAGATAACCTGAGGACAGCTGCTTGGCACAGGTCACCATGTCTGGCCTGATCCCGTAGGTGTCGCAGCCCCACATGTTGCCTGTTCGACCGAACCCGCAAATCACCTCGTCGGCCACCATCAGTACGTCGTACTTGTCCAGCACCGCTTGAATTTTCTGGAAGTAGCCGGCCGGAGGCAGAATCACCCCACCAGCCCCCATAACCGGTTCGGCCACGAAAGCCGCCACGGTCTCGGGACCCTCGGCCAGAATCAGCTGCTCGAGACTGTCGGCCAGGCGGGTTGCAAACTGTTCTTCGGATTCACCCTTGTTGCCGAAACGGTAGAAATTGGGGGTTTCGGTCTGAATCATCCGATCGAGCGGCAGGTCAAAGTCGTTCTGCATCAGTGGAATTGCTGTCAGGCTGCCACCTGCCACTGTCACGCCGTGATAACCGCGCAGTCTGGATATGATCTTCTTTTTTGCCGGCAGACCCCGACCGTTGTTGTAGTACCAGGCGAACTTTATGGCTGTGTCGATGGCTTCTGAGCCGGAGTTCAGGAAGAAGGCTCTGGCCATCGGTTTGGGAGCGATAGAAATCAACCGCTCCGAGAGTTCTATCACCGGTTCGGTCGAACGATGGGCAAAAGTGTGAGAGTACGGCAGATCGGCAAACTGACGGGTTGCTGCGTCGGCCAGGCGTGATTCAGAAAATCCGAGCGAGACACACCATAGTCCAGCCAGACCTTCCAGATACTGGTTGTCTTTATCGTCCCACACATAAACCCCCTCGCCTCGGGTAATGACCAGAGGGCCTTGCTCCTCATGGGCTGCGAGATTGGTGTAGGGATGGAGCGCGTACGCGATGTCCTTCTTTCTGTTGGTTTCCGCTTTGGATGTCATGGCGTCTTTACCTTGGGTTCTGGGCAGTTCGTCAGCAGATATAGCCTGCGGTGATCAAAAGTCTTAAAGACCCATTGTGCACTCAGCCGGTTACCGGAACAAGCAACACTTGTCCTGTGACTGCC
Organism: uncultured Gammaproteobacteria bacterium; assembly: GCA_913051905.1. Next base: position 3,481 of record CAJXBY010000106.1, read on the forward strand.
AAACGACCACAATCCCGGTTGAAATGTTGCCGGGCGGGTTGAAAATGGACCGCTGGGCGGTGCCGCCAAGCTGTTCCGTCAGCACAGCGAGGACATCCCGGATCACCGAATCTAGACGGACCAAGGAGACAGGAGGAAAAGCCGACCATGGATGCGAAAGTCAAGCTGAATCTCAGCCACTTTATCAACGGACAGAGGGTCGACGGCACCAGTGGTCGTTTCGGAGAGGTCTACAATCCGGCACTTGGCGAGGTTGTCAAGCAGGTTCCGCTGGCTTCAGCGGCCGAGGTGCGGACGGCGATCGCCAGCGCGGCTGAAGCCTTTCCAGGTTGGGCCGAGACGCCACCTGCTCGTCGGGCGCAGGTTCTGTATCGCTACCGTGAGTTGCTCCATCAGCATATGGACGAGTTGGCCGAGATCGTATCCGAGGAGCACGGCAAGACGCTGGACGACGCCAAGGGCTCGATTACTCGGGGTTTAGAGGTCGTGGAGTTTGCCTGCGGCATCCCGCAGCTGCTCAAAGGCGAGTACTCCGAAGGGGTGGCGGCCGGCGTGGACTCCTGGAGCATGCGTCAGCCGGTCGGGGTCTGTGCCGGCATCACGCCGTTCAATTTTCCTGCCATGGTACCGATGTGGATGTTTCCAGTTGCCATTGCCTGCGGTAACACTTTCGTACTGAAGCCCTCCGAGCGTGATCCGTCCTGTTCGCTGCGTATGGCTGAACTGATGTCTGAAGCCGGGGCACCCGATGGAGTTCTCAACGTGGTCAACGGTGACAAGGAGGCGGTCGATACCCTGCTAGCAGATCCGACGGTACAGGCCATCAGTTTCGTCGGCTCGACCGCAGTGGGTGAGTACATTTACAGGACGGGTTGTGAGCACGGCAAGCGTGTCCAGGCGCTATGCGGAGCCAAGAATCACATGGTCGTGATGCCCGATGCCGATATGGGGCAGGTGGTCGATGCTGTGATGGGTGCTGCCTACGGTTCGGCGGGCGAACGCTGTATGGCGGTATCGGTGGTTGTTGCTGTCGGGGACGATGCGGCCGACAGAATGCTTGAGCAGCTGACGCCGAGGATCCAGGCGCTCAAGGTCGGGGCCTACAGTCAGGCCGATACGGAAATGGGACCTGTGATCACACCGGATGCCCGGGAGCGTATCAGGGGCTACATCGACCAGGGTGTCGCCGAAGGCGCCGATCTGGTTGTCGATGGGCGGGATGTCTCCGTGGCGGGTTACGAGAACGGCTGCTTTGTGGGGGCCACCATCTTTGATCGAGTCAGCCCGACCATGAAGATCTACACCGATGAGATTTTCGGACCGGTACTGTCAGTGGTCAGGGCCGGAAGCTATGAAGAGGCGGTCGAACTGGTCAATGATCATGAATACGGTAATGGTACCGCGATCTTCACCCGTGATGGCGATGCTGCCCGTGACTTTACCCATCGGGTGCGTATTGGTATGGTCGGGGTCAATGTGCCCATCCCCGTACCGCTGGCTTTTCACAGCTTCGGCGGATGGAAGCGGTCGCTGTTCGGCGACCACTATATCCACGGGCCCGAGGGGGTGCGGTTTTACACTCGGATGAAAACGGTCACTACGCGATGGCCATCCGGCATCCGCGAAGGTGCGGTGTACAACTTCAAGGCCGGCGGCGAGCACTGATTATCCAGGACGCCGTCAATCGTGCGCACGGTTATTCGGCGCAGGCAGCCTGTGTTCCCGCGATCCGTCCAAAGACCGCGCCGTTGAGCAATCCGGTGCCCCCGGGATAGTTGTGGTAGAAAATCCCACCGACCAGCTCGCCGGCTGCATAAAGGCCGGGGATGGGTACCAGGTCCTCGTCAACCACTTGCGCCTTGGGGGTGATCCGCAGGCCGCCAAAGGTAAATGTGATGCCGCAGGTGACGCCGAACGCTTCAAAGGGGGGTGTGTCGAGCGTCGTCGCCCAGTTGTTCTTGTCGATCGCAAGACCTGTGGTACAGCGCCCATCCTTGACCGTCGGATCGAAGGGTACGTCGTGGCTGACCGACGCATTGAATGCCGCGACGGTCTTTAAGAACTCTTCTGCGTCGACTGCGTGCTCCTGCTCGAGGATCGTGGCCAGCTCTTCCAGGCTATCTGCTGCAACGCGCGTCACCTGTCGAATCCGGTATTCGTCCCGCATCAGGTGTGTGACTTTGGCATCGAACACTTGCCAGGCGGATTCGCCGGGTTGGGCCAGAATCTCGCCGCCGTACTTGGCATAGGTGTAGTTACGAAAATCAGCACCCTCGTCGAGGAACCGCTGTCCTTGTTTATTGATTACCAGGGAAAACGGATAGGAGTGTTTCTGGAACATGTCTCCAACCGCGAGATCACCAAACTCAGGCGCGTTCATGTCCCAGGCGACCGAGTGGCACCCTGACCAGTTGCCGCGGGGTGCGGCGCCGATATCAAGCGCCATACGAATTCCGGCCCCGGTATTAAAACGTGTACCCCGGACCTTGGCCAGTTCCCAGCGAGGGCCCAGATAACGCGTGCGCATTTCGGGGTTGGCCTGGAAGCCGCCTGTCGCGAGGACCACAGACCGGCTGCGAATCTCGGAGGTCACACCGTTATGCCGTACCACCACACCGTTGACTGCACCATGGTCATGTCTGAGCGCCATGACCCGTGCACCGTACCGGATCTCGACGCCGGCCTGGCGGGCGATCTCGGTCTCCATGTCGACCAGTCCCGGGCCCCCACCACGGGCCTCGACAGTCAGCCCACCCCAGAACCTGAATTTACCGTCGATCTTGAACGCCTGGCGCCCATACATCGGGATGAATCGCACACCCTTGCCACGTAACCATCGCACCGTGTCTCGGCTTTTAGTTACCAGAACCTCTACCAGGTCGGGATCGCAACGGAACTCGGTCACCCGGAACATGTCGTCAAAGAACTCAGACTCGCTGTAGCTGCCAAATTCGGCGTTGCGGATTTCCTCATCTGACAGGTCGCAGAGATCGATCAGATCTTCCGGACCATCGTAAACAAAGCGGATACCGCCGGCAGTGAAGCGGCTGTTGCCGCCGTTCTCAGACTCGGGTGCACGTTCGAGTACCAGCACGCGGGCGCCGGATTCGGCTGCCGAGATCGCCGCACAGAGTGCCGCGTTGCCGGCTCCGGCAACACACACATCGTATTCAGTGGGATTTGACAAGACTGTTCGCCTGAGGTGCCGGGTAACGGGATCCGCACCCCGGCCCTGGTTCCTGGCAGTAATACTTAAGTGACAGTGGCGTCGGTCTGGCCATCGATCCGGATAGTGTTCGGGGTAGTCAGTTTGAGTGGATATTTTATATCATCCACGGAGTTGTCCCGGTTGATTCGTGCGGCCCGGCCAGAGGAGATATCCTTACGGTAGGGATTCATGTGAGCCAGGAGATGATTGAAAAACTGCCAGAACTTGTCAACAACGATGCTCCGCTGGTGCGCCGCGGCCGCTGGCTGAACGATGTCTTCATGGTTGAAGTAGGTGCGATTCAGTACCTGGTCCATGTGCGGGAGGGACGCATAGACCGCATCGAGACTGGCCCGTTTGTCATGCCGTCGTGGACATTTGCCGTACGGGGTCCAGAGGCTATGTGGCAGCGGTTCTGGAAATCGACCCCGGCGCCCGGTGACAACGATCTCTTTGCCCTGCGCAAGACCGGTGAGATGACTGTCGAGGGTGATCTTCAGCCCTTTATGGCAAACCTGATCTATATCAAGCAGGTGCTCGCCAGCCCCCGCCAGCTGGATTCTGCCGGATGAGGCCATGGATCGAGCCCGTGTCCGGGCGTTATCTACACCTCGAGATCGGTGGCCGGCACCACCGTCTCTACTATGAAGAAGCAGGGCGGGGCATACCACTGATATGTCTGCATACGGCAGGGTCTGACGGGCGTCAGTACAGGGGCCTGCTTAATGACAGTGCGGTGACCGCCGACTTTAGGATCATTGCCTTCGACATGCCGTGGCACGGCAAGTCGTCACCGCCTGAAGGCTGGCAGGACGAGGAATACCGCCTCACGACACCGGACTACACGGACATGATCATGGCTGTCTGCCGGGCTCTGGAGCTCAACCAGCCGGTCGTGATGGGCTGCTCCATTGGTGGGCGGGTGGTGCTCAATCTTGCTCTCGAACACGCCGATGAGCTGCGGGCTGTTATCGGCTTACAGTCGTCTGGTCACGTCGACCCCTATTACGATATCAAGTGGCTGCACCATTCTGACGTGCATGGCGGGGAGGTCTGCGCCGGCTACGTCTACGGTCTGGTGGCGCCGCAGAGCCCGGATGTCGACCGCTGGGAGACCCTGTGGCACTACACCCAGAGCGGGCCCGGTGTATTCAAAGGAGACCTGCACTTCTACATGATCGATGGTGATATCCGCGACAAGGTCAGCGGGATCGATACTTCTAAATGTCCGGTTTACCTTCTGACCGGTGAATACGACTATTCCTGTTCACCGGCACACACCCATTCTACGGCAGAGAGAATTGAAGGTGCCGAGGTGACGATCATGGACGAGCTGGGACATTTTCCAATGAGTGAGAACCCGGCACAGTTCCGCCGTTACCTGCTCCCGGTGTTGCAGAATATTCTGGCATCGGGCATGTGAAGCGAATGGCAAGGTTTTGCTACACTAGTTTTTGCGCATCTCAGGTCTGCTCCTGCATCGGTCCATGACTGTCCAACGCATTGGATTCATCGGGCTGGGTGTAATGGGGGAGCCGATGTGCCGCAATCTCTCGCTGAAATCCGGTTGTCAGGTCACCGCTTTTGATGTGTGTGCTGAGCCATTGGAGCGACTGGCAGAGGCGGGCGTGAGGCAGGCCGGGTCCATTGCCGAACTGGCCAATGCGGATGTCATTTTTCTCTCACTACCGAGCGGCAAGGCGGTCCGTGAGGTGTGTCTGGAGCCGGAACGTTTGGTCGATCACGCACGCTCCGGGACTACGGTTGTTGACCTGGGAACCTCGCCCGTGGCACTGGCCCGTGAACTGGAAGACCGGTTTATCGCGTGTGGCGTCGGATTTGCTGATGCACCTGTCGCGAGGACCCGGAGCGCCGCGATATCCGGTACCTTGAGCATCATGGTCGGTGGTCGGCGGGCCGTCTACGATCAGATCGAACCTCTGCTGCAACTGATAGGCGAGGAGATCACCTACTGTGGTGCGGCGGGCATGGGACAGTTGGTGAAGATCATGAACAACATGGTCTTGTTTCAGACCGTATCTGC
>CAJXBY010000107.1 GCA_913051905.1 uncultured Gammaproteobacteria bacterium
AGGCCGCCACCACCAAGATCTTCCGGCATGTTCGCTGCGTAAAACCCATACTCTTGAGCTTTGCTAATGACCCACGCCTTCAATTCCGGCGACACCCGGTCACTGGCTTCGACCTCATCCTCACGGGGATAGAGCACCTCTTCGGTAAACTGCCGAGTGCTGTCGACCAGCATTCTTTGTTCAAAAGAAAGTGAAAAGTCCATTCCCGGTCCATCCTCCATTGATCGGGTGCCCGCTCATCATCCCCTCTCTTTTCGCCTACACGGTAAGGCGGGACGCTACCACAAAGCAGACTTTATACGGTTCTCATTCTAAAGGCAGGCGGGACTTTTCCTGAGTGTGAAACGCTCCAGATAGCGCCGTGCCTCACAGTGACGAAATACGAAGAACCGAGAGATATCCCGGAATTTGGCAGGGAAGCACGCTCAGCGTGCAACGCCGGCTTGAATCAATGCGCAGTAACCGGTTTGCCGAAATTGACCGGGGCAGGGTCGTCCTCGTCGAATGACACCACCTCCCAGGCATTCGGACGTTCCTGCAGCAAAAGAAGCAAACGGTTATTAAGTGAGTGACCCGATTTGTGGGCATTGAGCGCACCGATCAGAGGATGACCCAGCAGGTATAGATCTCCGATGGCATCGAGAATCTTGTGTCTGACAAACTCGTCGCCGTAGCGAAGACCCTCTTCATTGAGAATGTGGTATGCATCCATCACAATCGCGTTGTCCAGACTGCCCCCGCGCGCCAGACCCGAGTCCTGGAGTGCTTCGACATCCTGCAGAAAGCCGAAGGTGCGTGCACGGCTGATCTCCTTGACATATGCTGTCTTGGAGAAATCTATGCTGGCACTCTTGGCCGACGACTGAAGAATAGGATGGTTGAAATCGATACTGAAAGTGACCTTGAACCCATTGTACGGTTCAAACCGTACCCACTTGTCGCCATCCCGGACTTCAATCGGCTGGAGAATTCGAATGAACTGCTTTGGAACATTCTGCTCCTGCTGACCCGCCGATTCGATCAGAAAAACAAAAGGGCTAGCACTGCCGTCCATGATGGGCACTTCGGCAGCAGTCAGGTCCACCCAGGCGTTGTCGATTCCAAGACCAGCAAATGCTGACATCAGATGCTCTACCGTTGAGATCCGGGTACCACGATAATCCAGCGTTGTCGATAAGCGGGTGTCGCCTACATGATCCGGAGACGCTTTCACTTCCACCACAGGATCAAGATCGACGCGGCGAAAGACGATACCGGTGTTGGCGGGTGCCGGACGCAGGGTCAGGTAGACCTTGTCACCGGTATGCAGACCCACACCGGTTGCACGGATAACGTTTTTGAGCGTAATCTGCTTGGCCATTGGACCGCAATTTCCTTGTTCTTGTTCAGGCAAGGCGCCTGGCCACAAACAATACTACATCAGATGACCAGTATTGTGTAGTATTTTTGAAAGAATATTACCACTTTTTCTGCATAATTAGTCGAAGTTTTGGGCTTTCGCTCACGAACTACCGTAAACTCAAGCCATCAATCAGCCTGTCGACGCAGAAATGCGGGAATGTCCAGATAATCCATATCGACTGCAGTGTTACCCTCCGACACAGTGGCGGCCCGGGGCCGTCTGCGGATAACCGTCGGTGTATCATAATCCACCGAGAGGTCCTCGGGTGATGAGTCTTCCTCGGCATCTTTGACCACCCTGAATTCAGGTGCTAACACCGCGTTGCCGATTCCTGTTGCCACCATCGTGACCCTCAGGTTGCCCTCCATGGCCGGGTCAAGTACCGTACCGATAACCACCGTCGCGTCATCCGATGCAAAGTTACTGACGACATCGCCGATGTGGGCGAACTCATCCAGCGTCATGTCCGGTCCGGCAGACACATTGACCAACAGACCTCTGGCGCCGTAGATATCCACGTCTTCCAGCAGCGGGCTCGAGACCGCACCGTGTACGGCCTCGATGGCCCGGTCTGCACCCGTTGCGGTTGCCGAACCCATCATTGCCATCCCCATCTCCATCATCACGGTGCGGACATCCGCAAAATCGACATTGATCAGACCGGGGCGGGTGATCAGTTCGGAAATCCCCTGCACAGCATTGAACAGCACCTCATTGGCCTTACCGAAAGCGTCCAGTAAAGTGACCTGCCCACCCATAACCTCCAGAATTCGCTCATTGGGTATGATGATTAGCGAGTCGACTAGTTCGCTGAGTTCCTTGATACCCTGGTTGGCCGCTTCAATTCTTTTCCCGCCTTCAAATTTGAATGGCCGTGTCACTACTGCGACGGTCAGTATTCCTTTCTCTCTGGCAAGCTGTGCGACAACGGGCGCTGCACCGGTGCCCGTACCTCCTCCCATGCCTGCAGTGACAAACAGCATATCAGTACCGTCCAACACTTCGGCGATTTTATCTCGATCTTCGGTTGCCGCCTGCCGCCCTACATCGGGATTGGTCCCTGCCCCCAATCCCTTGGTCAGGTTCTCCCCTAACTGCAGTATCTTCGAGACGCCTGATCGCCGCAGGGCCTGAGAATCCGTGTTCGCATTGATGAACTCTACACCCTCGAGATTGGCAGAAAGCATGTGGTCAACCGCGTTGCCCCCGCCACCGCCTATACCAAGCACCTTGATCACAGCTTGTTGACCGGAAGTTTCCATCAGTTCGAACATGATTTAGCTCCTATTGACAGATTAAATGAAAAAGTTTCACAGTAGCCATATTCGGCAAACACCACGACAGACTGGCCACCACACGTGTTTTTGAGCATGATGATCTTCATTCCTCGGTAAAGTGGTGCCTGAACCAACTCTTCAGGCGACCCCGGCGATTGTCGGGCGAGGCCGGGCGTTTCTTCCGGCTGGCAGTTGCAGTCCGGTGTTGCTGAGCGAACAGCAGCAACCCCACACCCGTTGAGCAGATCGGGTTTCGTAGCACCTCGCTCAGCGGGCCGGCATACTTCGGCATGCCCAATCGGACAGGCAACTGAAACACTTCTTCGCCCAGTTCTTCCATGCCTTCCATCTTTGAACTACCCCCGGTCAAAACAATGCCGGCACCGAGAAGCTCAGCATATCCACTACGGGTCAGTTCGGCCCGCACCAGCATAAACAGCTCTTCGATGCGTGGTTCGACCACATCCACGAGACTGGACAGCGCGAGCTTTCTGGGTGCCCGGTCACCAACACTGGGAGCGTCAATTGATTCATCTTCCGGCGCCATTCCGACCAGTGCATAGCCGAACTTTTTCTTGAGCTCTTCGGCAGCCTGGGTCGGGGTTCGTAATGCCACCGCGATGTCATTGGTGACCTGGTCTCCGGCCACAGGCAGAACCGCTGTGTGCCGGATTGCACCTTCGGTGAAGATCGCAATATCGGTCGTGCCACCACCGATATCGACCAGACAGACACCCAGTTCCTTCTCATCATCGTCAAGTACAGCGTAACTCGAGGCAAGTTGCTCGAGAATCAAATCGTCGACAGCCAGACCGCACCGGCGCACACACTTGTCGATATTCTGGGCTGCGCTGAGCGCAGCGGTAACGATATGCACCCTTGCCTCGAGTCGCTCACCGCTCATCGCGATAGGCTCACGAACCCCTTCCTGCCCGTCAATGATGAAGTCCTGAGGGAGGATATGGAGAACCCGCTGGTCGTCAGCAGCCAACGGTTCGCGGGCGACCTCGATGACACGCTCCACATCATCCTGGCCGACTTCTTTGTCCCGAATCGCGACCACACCACGAGAATCCACGGATCTGATGTGGGAACCGGCGATCCCTGCGAATACCGAGTTGATCTGGCAGTCACCGGTGAGTTCGGCCTCCTCCACTGCACATTGGATAGAGTGGACAGTGGACTCAATATCCGCTACCACACCTTTGCGCAGACCCCGAGAGATGTGCTGACCGATCCCGATGATCTCCAACTCACCTTCACTGTCGATGTTGCCAACCACGGCCATCACCTTGGAAGTGCCGATATCCAGCCCCACGATGGTTTTTTCTGCATGTTCCCTGGCCATCAAAATCGCCTTCAGTTTCCGTACGCCGTGCTGTCCGCTAACTGAATCGTCGAACCGGTCACTCCTTTCCATTGGACGGCGAATCCGCTCGAATAGCGCAAATCTACCCGTTCAATATCAGCCAATCGATCCCGTAGAACTAAGTCAAATGCGGCCACAAAGCGGCTGACTTTATTCAGGAGATCGCCCCGACCGGCGACGATTTCAAACCTTCCTGGTATCTCACCAGATTTGGATGACACCTCCAGTCTGAAGCCTCCGGCTGAGCCCATTGACACTGCTGACGGCTCAAGGCCCAATGGGCCGAGGATCCTCGTCAACTCAAGGCAGGTTTCGATCACCTTTTCCCGATCGGCAGTATCGCTGCTAAGAAGTGGCTGTGAAGAGAGCCTGGTGGCAGGGGGTAGATTGACAAATTCAGACTTCGCAAGCGTCATGCCGCTGCTAGACTGCCATCTTGCGATCGAATCAGATTCAGTGATCGATACGGCCAGACCGTCCGGCCAGACCCTTCGAACTGCTGCACGGTAGACACCGGGCAGCTGCGCCAGATGGCTTTCGATGTCAGACAGATCGATCGTGAAATAATTGCCCTTGATTTTCTGCCAGACCGTGCGTTCTATGGTTGGCGCATCGACCTGTTTGAGTGTGCTGACGATGTTCACTCTCTCGATAGTGAAACGGCCAGGCCGTAGGATCTCGTCAGTTAGTATCGCCACTGTAATCAGCAGCAGCAGGGCCAATGCCATCAGGCCCACTGGACTTCGCATCACCCGCAGGGCAGAACCGGGGCAGGCTTCCGTCCAGCCCGCCTGGTCCGGTGCCGGAGTCTGAACAGCGTCGTCTCTCACCGTCACACGAGCTCTCCCACGATCCTGACTTCCGGTTCTAACTGAACGCCAAACTGCTCTCTTACCCTTGATTGCACCCTGCGTATTAGCGACTCAATCTCAGTAGCACTGGCATGTCCGCAGTTAACGATAAAATTGGCGTGCTGACGGGAAACCTCTGCATCCCCCTCGCGCAATCCTTTAAGGCCCGCACCGTCTATCAGGCGGGCTGCATAATCTCCCTTCGGATTGCGAAACACCGAACCGGCACTGGCACGCCGGATCGGCTGCCTGACCGCCCGTTCCGTCAGGAGAGAACGGATACGACCGCGGCCCCGTTCAGCGCTCCCCGTTTCCAGCCCGAGTGTCGCGCTGAGAAACCAGTGCCCGGGAGGCAGATTCACACTGCGGTACCCCACTTCGAACGCCGAGGCATTGTGACGACTGACCCGTCCGTCTCGATCGATGAGTTCGACACCGTGGACAATATCCCAGCACTCGCCCCCAAAGGCACCGGCGTTCATCGCCAGAGCACCACCGATCGTCCCAGGAATCCCGGCGAGAAATTCCGCGCCGCGAAGCCCTTCCCGGGTACTAAAGCGGGCAACCTTTGCACAGGCAACGCCGGATTCGGTATACAAACGCTCTCCGGTTATGACTTTAAGGCCCGACAGCTGCCCATGACAGGACACCACCGCGCCTGGAAAACCGCCGTCCCGGACCAGAAGGTTGCTACCATGACCCACCCATAGCAGTGGCACTTCGAGTGGTAATAGGCTCAGAAAATGCGCCAGGTCCTCACGATCCTGCGGCTTGAAATAGTAGCTCGCAATGCCTCCAGCACCCCAGCTGGTGTGTTTTGCCATGGGTTCGTTCTGTCGAATTTCACCGCGTACACCGGGGAAAAGGGTCGCTAATGGCATGATCGCTTCCAGGGTCACTCTCCGCCACCCTCAGGCACGGATCGGTTGAAAGTCAGGCATTCCCGAACGACACGACCAATGTCACCTGCGCCCAGCGTCAAGACGACATCGCCAGGCAGCAAGACGCCTTCCAGTTGCGCTGCAAGTGCCCGTACGTCACTCAGGAACACTGGATCTCTTCCACCACGACTGCGAATTGCCTCACACAGCGACCCTCCGTCCACACCGTCAACCGGCGTCTCACCTGCCGCATACACCTCAGTGACAATCAGACACTCTTCGCCAGCCAGCAGGTCGGCAAACTCGTCAAAAAGATCGTGCAATCGGGAATAGCGGTGCGGCTGGAATACCACCACCCGGCGGCGCTCAGGCCAGCAGCCCCGGGCTGCACCCAACGTGGCCTCGATTTCCCTTGGATGATGAGCATAGTCGTCTACAAGCACAGCCGACCCACCCTGGACCGCAATCTCACCGAGAATCTCAAAGCGACGGCCGATACCCTCGAAACCCGCGAGACCATCCCTGATGGGCTGTTGGGCGATCCCGATCTTGTCCGCGAGCGCGATCGCCGCAAGTGCATTCAAAACATTGTGTTCGCCCGCTAGAGCCAGATCTACGGTCCATTTGCGCCTGCCGGGCAGGTGTGCATTAAAGACCATGCGCGGACCGTCCGGGCGGATATCGGTGGCACGATATTCAGCATCCTCGAGCGTTCCGTAGGTGACTATGGGCTTATTTACCCTGGCACGAATCCTCTGTACCACCGGATCGTCTACACACAGAATGGCCAGGCCATAGAAGGGAAGGCGCTGGAGGAACTCGACAAATACGTCGATGAGATTTTCAAATTCTCCGTCAAAATTCTCTAGGTGATCAGCGTCGATATTCGTCACAACAGCCAGATAGGGATCCAAACATAGAAAGGAGGCATCACTCTCATCTGCCTCGGCGATCAGCCACTCGCCGGTACCCAATCGGGCATATCCCCGTACGCTGTTGACGACACCACCGACGAGAAATGTCGGGTCGAGACCGGCAGTTGCCAGGATCCCCGCAATCAGACTGGTCGTGGTGGTCTTGCCATGGGTACCCGCAATAGCTATGCCTCTGCGGAACCGCATCAGTTCGGCGAGCATCTCTGCACGGGGAATGACCGGTATACCGGCGTTCCGGGCAGCCTCAACCTCGACATTCTCGGTGGAGACCGCGGTAGAAACCACGACGACATCAGCGCCCGTGATGTGCCGTGCCTCATGACCGACATCTATCACGGCACCGCGGTCTGCCAAGCGCCGGGTAAGCGGACCAACTACAAGATCAGAACCGGAGACACGGTATCCCTGATCCAAAAGGACCGATGCGATACCGCTCATGCCCACTCCACCGATTCCGACGAAGTGTATCTGCTGGACGAATTCACGCACCAACAACCTCCAGGCACCGCGCAGTCACCTTTTGCGCGGCATCAAGCCGGGCGAGGGCTCTGGCTTTTTCCCCGATTAACAGCAAGCGCGCACGGTCATTCTGCAGTTCACCCACGGTCCGGGCGAGCTGCTGAGCAGAAAAATCCGATTCATCCATGGCGATGGCGGCACCTTTGGATGCCAGGTAATCCGCGTTGGTTTTCTGATGATCACCTGCAGCGTAAGGATACGGAACCAGCAGTGCAGCAAGACCGGCCGCACAGATCTCAGCGACGGTCATGGCCCCGGCCCGGCAGATCACCAGATCCGCTTTGCGGTAGACGGCTGCCATGTCATCGATATACTCTGGCACCTCCGCATCCATCTGCAGTTGCCGGTATTGTTCCTCCAGTGCAGCGGATCGACCACGCCCGCACTGGTGAACCAGCTTCGGACGCTGCTCCGGTTGTAACCGGGCCATCGCCAACGGCAACACCTGATTCAGGACTCTCGCACCCTGGCTTCCGCCGATCACCAGTACGTGTAACACCTCATCAGCCTGCTGGCCATAATGCTCTGCCGGAGTGGGAAACGCGAGAAACTCTTCACGGACTGGATTTCCGGTCCATTCAGCCTGTTCACCAAGCCCGACCGTTGCCGGAAATCCGCACATCACAGACCTTGCGAGCGGTGCCAGAAGGCGATTCGTAAGACCGGCCCGGGTGTTCGCTTCATGAATCAAGATGGGCCGACGCATCAGCCAGGCAACCAGTCCGCCGGGACCCGCCACGAAGCCGCCCATGCCTAGCAGAGCCATCGGCCGCTGCCGCCTGATAGCTGCGTGGGCTTGAATGAGGGCCCGTCCCAGCATCAGGGGAAGCCACAGTTTCCTTAACCATCCACTGCCTCTGAGGCCTTTGACCTCAATCCACTCCATCTCTATACCGGCGGCAGGTACTACTCGCCCTTCGAGCCCGGTACGCGTGCCCAGCCAAACTACTTTAATGCCGAACTGAATGAGGGATTCTGCTACCGCCAGGGCCGGGTAGACGTGACCCCCTGTGCCGCCGGCCATGACCATTACAGTCTTCAATGCCCAGACGCCTCTCGCGAAACACTGCGGTCAACAGACAGTAGTAATCCGACGGCAATACCGCAGGCGAGCATGCTGCTTCCGCCATAACTCATCATGGGCAGTGCCAGCCCCTTGGTTGGCACCACGCCCAGGTTAACGGCGAAGTTGACAATGACTTGTAAGGCGAGCAGCAGCGCGATGCCTTGAACCAGGCGTGCCCCGAATATCCCTCCACACCGACCGACACGATCGGCAATCCGAAAGGCACGCCACAGAACGACGCCGTAGAGCATAATCAGAACCGTGATTCCAACGAGCCCCAGTTCCTCTCCGATAACTGCAACCAGAAAATCATTACTGGCCTCAGGCAGGTAAAACAGCTTCTGCACACTGG
>CAJXBY010000108.1 GCA_913051905.1 uncultured Gammaproteobacteria bacterium
GACGGTAAACGACCGTCGGCACCACGAAAAGTCTCATACGCAGCCTTCAAGCCTTTGGCCCGGTGCTTGCCGGTCAGCGTACGACGACGGGCAGCAAGGGCGTTGCATCCGCCCGTGGCCCTAAGGTCAGCAGAGAGAGCACCCAGTGAGTTGTAGGTCAGGGTCAGGATCTCCGAATCAACGACCGGCTCAGCGAACCCTGCGCTCAATAGCATATCTCCAAGAATGTGCATATCGTGAAAAGCGTGCACGTGCGGCAGGTCGTCGACCGTGGACCAGGCGGCTCTCAGCTCCTTGAGGGTATCAGGTCCAAAGCTCGAAAATGCAAACACACCCCCCGGCTGGAGTATCCGACACACCTCACTGAAAAGATCGAGCGGCTGACACCAGGGTAAGAGCAGATTGGAAACCACCAGATTAAAACTTCTATCGAACAGGGGTAACGCTTCAGCATCGCCCGTCACGCGGTCGGTATCGCGTTCTGGGTGCTGCACGAGCATGGCGTGGCAAAGATCCAGCCCGGTAAAGCGGGCCTGCGGATAACGTTCAGTCATTAAAGCGGTGCAAGAACCCGTGGCACAACCAAGGTCCAATACCGTTGCAGGTGACAGGCGCACAAACTGCAAACGGTCGACAAGTTCTGTAGCCACCCTCTGATGCAGCACAGCCGCCGAATTAAATGTGGACGCCGCTACTGAAAAGTGCTGCCTTACGGCGGAACGATCAAGCGGTTCTATCGCTTCCGTCATGCTGTCGTTTCCTTGCACCCAGTCTGGAACCTCAACTTCTGGCCTATCTTCGAAGAGACTTTAACTCTTGTCCAGTAACACAACACGGGCAATGTGATGCGAGTGGATGCCTTTTGAGTTAGGGGTTGGCGGAAGAGCGCCCATATTTGGGTTTTGTGCCCTATTTCACAGCGACTCTCAGCCGGATCGGGTTCAATAGACTTATCGCTTCAGATTCCACCCAATGGGCTGTTCAGACCGTGTCTACCCTACCGTCGTCAAAAACCCTTCCATCAGCTTTCCAGCGCGTCATGGCCCACCTGATGCCTTCGTATTGTCTGCTTTGCGATGACCAGATGGAGTGGCTCCACGGTCTGTGTGAGAACTGCTTGCAGGGACTGCCGTGGAACACTTCGGCCTGCCGGCGTTGCGCACTGCCCCTGGCCAGCGGGCAGGTCTGCCGGAGGTGCCAAACCCGGCCCGGACCGTTCGACACAATTATTACCCCATTGATTTATCGCCAGCCGGTCGATCGCATGATCTGTGAACTCAAGTACAGTGCACGATTAGCATGGGCGCGGACAGCAGCTGGCCTGATTGTGGACACGATTCGCTACCGAGATGAACCACTTCCTGATCTTTTGGTACCCGTACCGATGACGCTGCGTGCCGTGCGCAGACGTGGATTCCAACCCTCAACCACTATCGCCCGACTGATCGGAAAACGCCTGAAGATCAGGACACACGAATCAATAGTTGGAAAGCACCGGGAAACCAAACGCCAGTCCACCCTGACCCACCGGGAACGAGAGTCGAACATCAGTGGGGTATTCGAAGTACGGCAACAATCGGCAGGCAGAAAAATTGTGCTGGTCGATGATGTCGTCACCACCGGTAGCACGGTGGCAGAACTCGCCCGGATTCTTAAAAAGACCGGAGCTGCGCAGGTCAGGGTGTGGGCTTTTGCGCGGACCCCGGTAAAACGGGGATAGGGGGCATAAAACCCCCAATCCGTTCACCGGCAGTTCAAGCTAAGCAGGCCCCAACAGGAGATAGGTTGGCACCATCCGGTCTTTCGAAAAAATCCCGCGAGAGCGATTATTCGTCACTTCCGTCGCAAATCGTGGGCAACTGATTCCCCTCAATAGCACTCGCTTCACACGCCCAAGAAACAGAACCGCCCTGATTCGTCGCCGTCAACGTAACATTTTTGCCCGAGTGGACACCAGAGGTAAAACCAATGGTTATGACACTTGAAGCGACCGTCACGGAACCTACATATTCCCCTTTGTGATTGGCGGCTTTATCAACGCCGGCTTCGGTGTTGTTCGCAGGCCAGCCAGGATTCTGTGTCCTATATTCCGCAATCCCCGTCTTCGCAGCTGAGGCAATCGCCATCGCCTCGGTGGCCTGCGCCCTGGCGGTGTAATTCTGGTACTGGGGGATCGCAATGGCAGCCAGAATCCCAATGATCGCTACCACGATCATCAGTTCAATCAGTGTAAAACCCTTTTGCATGTCTCGCATTACCCTATCTCCTTAACGTCTGTCGGTTACTTTGAATTGACCCTCTTCACTAAATCCTGCTACGGCCTGGTGCGGACAATAACACGAATAAACCATTAAATTAAGGAGCCGTTTCGTCCGATCCATAGCAAATTGTCGGTAGCATGTTCCCGGGAATTGCACTCGCGGCACACACCCAGGAAACTGAGCCACCCTCGTCTGATGCTGATAATGTTATTGCTTTTCCACTGTGAACACCAGAAGCAAACGAAATCGTTATGACATTGGATGCCACTTCCACGGAATTCACATAGATTCCCGTGTAATTGGTCGAGATGTCGAGGCCAGCCTCAGCATTGTTGGTCGGCCATTTCCCCTCAATGTCCTGAAATTCGATTATGCCGGTTTTGGCTGAACCCGCTAAATTCAGACCTTCTGTCGCCTGGGTGCGAGCTGTGTAATTCAGGTACTGAGGAAGGGCGATAGCAGCCAGTATTGCGATGATCGCGACGACGATCATCAACTCGATCAAGGTAAATCCTTTTTCCCTCAAAACGTTAAAAACTCGAACCAAACCAATCTTGGCCATTGGTCTGCCTTCCCCAACCTGTCTGCAGGGCAGGATTATAGTCCTTTGATTCATTCTTACTTGGCAGGGACAATAGTGTTCACACTATCAGACCTCTATCAAGCTTAAGTCTTTAGGGTTGGACTGAATCGACGTGATACATCCTGTCCCTACGTTCGTTTCCTAATCCTTTGTATTATATAGTTTTATAGGATCTTGGAAAAATTCTTGGAGGACTCAATTTGTACCTAAGGCACCGCTTCTTCGCCCAATGTCGACGTACTTCTTACTTACACCACAAAAGCAAAAAGCGTGAGTGAAGGCCGCTTAACCGGACCCTTACCGGCATGGACCACACAAGCGGGGCGTACGGTATTCGATCGCCATTTGGCGCTATACTTACAGCTTGATTTCTAGTTGACAGATGACCCTAGATATGGCGAGCACCCAACCCAATTATGCCATCTCAGATCGTGGACCTGCTCTCGGGGGCCTCGCGCGTCGGATGATCGAACAGGATCTAATTGATCGAGAACAGGCCGAGACTATTCTTAACGATGCTGATAAAAATGGCCAAAGTTTCCTCGCCCAGATCCTACAGGATGGCGTGACCAATCGAGAACGGATTTACCACTGCGCCTCCGAGGAATTTGGAATGCCGTTTCTCGACCTGCGCTCGTTTGATCTGGATAGCCGCCCAAGCGGACTGGTTGAGAACAGCTTCATCGAAACCCATAAGGTGCTTCCCCTTTACCAACGCGGCAGCAAAGTGTTCCTCGCCACCACCGACCCATCGGACAATGCAGGTCTGGACGCGTTCAAATTCCAGACGGGACTCGGTGTCGAAGCCATATTGGTCGACTCGGCCATTCTGGCGCGATCTATCGAGCAGAGCAGTACCGGCGTCTCAGTTGGACTTGCCGAGTTGTCCGACGACGGCCTCGAAGAACTGGAAATCAGCGCCGACGATGAAGATGACCTAGATGATCCGAGTGCGTCGGAGGTCGACACACCCGTGGTTCGCTTTGTCAACAAGATCTTTATGGATGCGATCCGGCAGGGTGCATCCGACATCCATATCGAACCCTACGAAGAAAAAGTACGTATTCGAAACCGTCAAGACGGCGTGCTTCAAGAGATCGGCTCGGCACCCACGGTGCTCGGCCCCCGCATCGTTGCGCGGATCAAGATTCTGTCCAATCTAAATATCGCCGAGCGGCGTGTGCCGCAAGACGGCCGCATGCGATTGAAACTATCCAAGAGTCAGGAGATCGACTTTCGTGTGAGCACTCTGCCGACACAGTTCGGCGAAAAGGTCGTCATTCGTATTCTCGACGGCAGCGGCGCTGCCCTCGGACTTGAAGTTCTAGGACTTGAGGCCGAACAGTTTCGTCTATACGAGGAAGCCATCAGACGACCGTACGGCATGATTCTTGTCACCGGTCCGACCGGCAGCGGTAAAACCGTGTCGCTGTACTCCGCCCTGAACGTGCTGAACAATCCGGACATCAACATCTCCAGTGTAGAAGATCCCGTCGAAATCAGTGTTCCGGGTATCAACCAAGTCGCGATCAACGAGAAGGCGAAACTCGATTTCGCGATGGCGCTGCGGGCGTTTCTTCGTCAGGATCCGGACATCATCATGGTCGGCGAAATACGAGACCTCGAAACAGCAGACATTGCGATCAAGGCGTCCCAAACCGGGCACCTGGTTCTTTCTACCCTGCATACCAACGATGCACCAGCGACAATCACCCGACTGCTCAACATGGGGGTAGAACCGTTCAATGTCGCCTCTTCAGTTCACCTGATCATGGCACAGCGGTTAGTCCGGCGATTGTGTCAGCAATGCCGGCAGCAGGCCGATCATCCGCATGAAGCTTTGCTCTCCGCAGGCTTTGAAGAAAACGACATCGAGGATTTGACTGTATACGAACCCGTTGGTTGCGATGAATGCGTAGCCGGTTACAAGGGACGGACCGGCGTCTATCAGGTGCTGCCCATTACTGAAACCATGATCGGGCTGATCCTTCGCGGCGCCGAACAAGACCGGATCGAACAACAGGCCGCCGATGAAGGCGTCAGCACTCTTAGACAGTCGGGACTCAAAAAAGTAAAAGCCGGCATCACCAGCCTGGAGGAGATTCTCCGGGTCACAAACCTCTGAGATTTCTGTGGCCAGCCGAAAAGAAAAGCCGGCAACTACTTACGTCTGGACGGGTTCCGATCGCCAGGGCAAGCCAACCGGCGGTGAATTGGAGGCCGCAAATGCTGCCCAGTTACGAACCACCCTCCGGCGGCAGGGTATTCGGGTCAAGAGCCTGAAGAAAAAGTCCAAGCCACTTTTCAGTCAGAAACTTAAAGGCAAAGATATTGCGATCGCGACCCG
The DNA here is from genome assembly GCA_913051905.1 of uncultured Gammaproteobacteria bacterium. The sequence continues at coordinate 5,192 of CAJXBY010000108.1, forward strand.
GCAGCTCGCTGTCATGCTGAATGCAGGCATTCCGATTGCAACCTCTTACGGGGCGATAGCCAGCGGCACCGATCATCCTAAGATACGAGAGATCTTCAATGCCATCCGCTCGGATGTCGAAGGGGGTACTGCCCTGAGTGAAGCACTGGCCCGTTTCCCTCGGCAGTTCGATGAACTTTATACCAATCTGGTCGCTGTAGGTGAACGCTCGGGAAATCTTGACAGCCTAATGGAAGAGATTGCCAACTACATGGAGAACCTCGAGGAGATTAAGGCCAAGATCAAAGGGGCTTTGTTCTACCCCGCTGCCGTCCTGGTAGTCGGGATCGGCGTCAGCACGTTGTTACTGTTATTCGTGGTCCCCCAGTTTGAGGCGCTTTTTAGTGGCTTTGGTGCCAGCCTGCCGGCGCTTACTGCTGGAATCGTCGCTGCCTCGGTCTTTGTTCAGGCCTACTGGCTGCCAGCGTTCACCGTTTTGGTCGTCGTCATCGTGGGTATCGTCATGAGTTACCGACGCTCGAGCGGATTTCAACGTGCAGTCGACCGAATCAGTCTAAAAATGCCGGTTTTCGGGGATCTTCTCAAGAAGGCATCAATCTCTCGTTACTCTCGCACTCTGGCCACCATGTTTGGTTCAGGTGTACCACTGGTTGAAGCCCTCACGTCGGTATCGGGTGCTACTGGCAGTAGCGTCTACAAGGATGCCTGTTTGGAGATTCGAGAAGCCGTCAGTACGGGGCGCTCCCTGTCCGCTTCCATGGCAGACACCGGCCTTTTCCCGACGATGGTGATCCAGATGACCAACACCGGTGAAGATTCCGGCTCGATCGAGGAGATGCTCAACAAGGCAGCTGACTTCTACGAGAGCGAAGTTCGCGAGATGGTCGACAACATGAGCAAATTGATTGAACCACTGATGATGGTTGTGCTCGGTGGCCTGGTCGGGACCCTCGTGGTTGGCATGTATCTGCCAATCTTTAAAATGGGTCAGGTCGTATAAAAACCCCTTAGAATCGGGCAGCCCGCAACAGCAAGGTGGATACGATTCCGCTCGGGCATGCTGCCTCCCCTGCTGCTCTGCTGTTTCTCACCGCCGTCGTGGCACTCGCCGTTGGCAGTTTTCTCAACGTAGTGATTCTGCGCCTGCCACCGCGACTCGCATGGCAGTGGCAATTTCCTGTAGCATCAAAGGAGACAGTCACCGATCCGGTTGAACCACCACCGGGTCTGGCCCGACCGGGCTCGCAATGCCCCGCCTGTAAGTCTCCCATCCGTTGGCGAGAAAACATCCCGCTGCTGAGTTATATTTTGTTGCGGGGCAGATGTGCGCGGTGTGATGCACCTATCTCACTCCGCTATCCTGCGGTGGAGGTATTGACAGCCCTGTTATCCATCACGGTTGTCTGGGTCCTGGGTCTTGACTGGCACACTGCTGCTGCGCTCGTTCTCACCTGGGGGTTGATAGTTCTTAGTTTCATTGATTTGGACCACATGCTGCTGCCTGATGTCATCACGCTGCCATTATTGTGGCTGGGACTGCTGGTCAACCTGTCCGGAGGATTCTGTGACATCGGCTCGGCGGTGATCGGGGCCGTCTCCGGCTATGGCGTTCTGTGGTTCATATTTCATGCCTACCGTATGATTAGCGGCCGCGAGGGTTTTGGCTATGGTGACTTCAAGCTGCTTGCCGCGCTCGGCGCCTGGCTGGGCTGGCAGATGCTGCCACTGGTTCTGCTGCTCGCATCAGTCTGCGGTGCAGTCATTGGCATCGCCCTGATCCTGTTGACCCGACGCGAGGCGCAGCAACCCCTTTCCTTCGGACCTTATCTCGCTGCTGCTGGCTGGATCGCTCTGCTATGGGGCGATACCATCCTGGAAACCTACCTACACTTTGTCGTGATCACCGTTTGACCACGTGCTGAAGATCGCACTCACCGGGGGAATCGGCTCGGGCAAGACCACCGTAACAAACCGTTTTCGAGAACTCGGCGTACCGATATTTGACGCCGACGAAGTATCTCGTGAAATCACGAGAGCCGGAGAACCTGCTGTCAGCCGTATCGCCGAAACGTTTGGCGACGATGTGATCCTTACTGACGGCAACCTCGACCGTTCGGCGTTGAGAGCGGTGGTGTTCAAAGACCCCGCTGCCCGCCGGCGGCTGGAAGCTATTCTTCACCCGGAGATACGCTGGCGTATGAACCATGCTGCAGCGCTTACCCATGCACCCTACGGCGTGTTCTCAATACCCCTTCTGATAGAAACTGGCCAGGAGGACAGCTTTGACAGGATACTGGTGATCGAAGCCACGCAAGCAAGACGCCGTCAATGGATCCGTAAGCGAAGCCATCTGACTCACCGCCAGATCAGCGCAATTTTCCAATCTCAGGTGTCGTCACAGGTGCGACGTCGGGCAGCAGACGATCTTCTGATAAACAACGGCTCGATGACTGATCTTTATGAACAGGTCGACACACTGCACAGCCGTTACCTGACACTGGCTAGTTCACCCGATTCAGACGGTTAGACAGCAAGCGTCAGGTGGCTCTGATTGCGGGTCTAAACAACTCAGCTACGGTACTCGGCGTTGATCCTGATGTATTCGTGCGTTAGGTCGCAGGTCCATACCTGCGCCCGGCCGGAGCCGAGTCCGAGATCCACAGCGATCTGGATGTCTGTACCTTTAAGATGCTGTTCAACATCGTATTCAACATAATCTTCGACCGGTTCTCCGGCCCGGGCAATGGTTACGCCGCCGATAGCAACCTTCAGCACGGTCTGGTCTACACGGGCTCCGGACTTGCCAACCGCCATCACGATGCGGCCCCAGTTGGCATCTTCACCAGCCATCGCCGTCTTCACCAACGGGGAGTTGGCGATGGCCATTCCGACAGTTCGGGCTGCCGCCCGAGAAGTGGCACCGGATACATTCACCGTGATGAATTTGCTGGCACCCTCACCATCCTTGACAATCTGGGTCGCAAGATCGATATAAAGTGAGAGTAATGCCTTCTTGAAGTCTTTCAGTATAGGATCGGAAGCTCTGGCCGGTCGCCGATTCATCGCCTTGCCTGTGGCCGACAGCACGACACTGTCGCTGGTCGAGGTATCGCTGTCGACCGTAATACAGTTAAATGACTCGCGGATAGCCGCGCTGTGCAATGACTGGAGAACATCTGCAGAAATTCTGGCATCCGTAAATATGAAGGCCAGCATGGTAGCCATATCCGGGGCTATCATTCCGGATCCCTTGGCAATGCCCGAAAGAGTAACCCTCCGCCCCGCAATCTCACATATTCGGGTGGCTCCCTTCGGAAAAGTGTCGGTGGTAGTGATCGCCCGCGCCGCCTCCGGCCAACCGCCCCCGCCGAGGCGGTCCACAAGCTTTGGCAGCGCGGTATTGATTGGGT